>DATEIS010000253.1:0-23438 GCA_035278765.1 Pyrinomonadaceae bacterium
AAACACAGTAGGTTCCGATCCTAGTGTGACGGGCAATAATGGCGGCAATCCGTTTATCAGACAGCGCAATGTCTTTCCGGCTGAATTCACACAAGATCAGTTCACCATCAAACTCGATGGCCGCCTGAGCAATAAGAACACGCTCAATGGAACAGTTTTCTGGGCCAACTTCCCCGGCTTTGATCCTTTCCCGGATCCGGGCAGTCTGGCCTCGCCTGTCACCGTGAAGCGTTCGGATCGCAATCGCACAGTAGCGATCTCGGACCAGCACGTTTTTGGGCCACGGTTTATTAACGAAGTTCGATTGGGATTCTTCTCGTTAAACAACACGCGAGTTCTGGATGATCCGTTCCTGGCAATCACGAATGAGTCAGTCGGTATTCCAAATCCGGCAGTTGCATTCGACCAGGGACCAGGCACACTGCGGTTAGGACACTATGTCGGTCGCCCGGGTACGCTGCTCGAAAGGTTCTCGTTTGGTGGTCCAAACGATACCTTCAATCGTCGTGAGCAAAAGACCTATTCAATCGGCGATCATATGACCTACCTCGCGGGCAATCACAGTCTGCGATTCGGTGTTGAGGGAAAACGTCATAGCTTCAATACCGCTCTTCCCGAAGAACAGGCGACGGAGTTTGAGAAGTACGACAACTTCACTCAGTTCCTTCGCGGTGTTGCGACAGAAGCTGACACGCAATTCGGTGTTACTGAGAAACGATTCCGCTTTCGTGATGTCGGCGCCTATGTCGCGGACGACTGGAAAGTAGGCCGGAAAGTAACACTGAATGCCGGTCTCCGTTGGGAATGGTTTGGATGGCCCGAGGAAGAGAATGGGCAGATCGGCAACTTCGACCCGTCGCTGGTTACGGACTTTGATAACCCACTTTCAGGTTTCATCGTCCCGTCAAACGCTGGCCTGACAGGCTTCAATGCTGTTGATGTGTCGATCAACGCGACAACCAAGGCGTCTACAAAGAGCACTATTCACAAACAGGATCTGAATAACTTCGCTCCTCGTTTCGGATTTGCTTACACGCCGTTTGATAGTAATCGCCTGGTGATTCGTGGCGGATACGGGATCTTCTACGATCGTCCGTCGGCAGCTTTCATCAACACGGTCTTCAGTAATTATCCGCACTTGCGAGAAGAGGAAGTTACTTTCCCGGGCAGCAACGTGCCACTCAATCTCGCGTGGTCGCAGCAAGATCCTAATTTCCCGTTCAGCCAGTACTTGCCAAATCGCGTAGTGCGCACGGCGGGAGCTAACGGTGTCTATCAGATTCGCGACAATACGAACGTGACTCGCGGCGCAGATGGGACGCTCAATCCTGTCGATCCGGCGACCGGGTTACCGTTCAGAGGAAACATCGCCGAGACCTTTGAGTTTCGTGCGGTCGATCGCAATTTGCGAACGCCGTATGTCCAACAATGGAATCTCGGTGGACAGTACGAAGTTACCAAGAACTTTTTGGTTGAGATTCGCTACGTCGGATCCAAAGGCACGAAGCTCCTGCAGGCCACATCCTTTGCGCAGGGTTTTGATCTCAACGATCCAAACACTCCCGATTTCATCTTCGAAAGATTCAATCGCGCTTATGTTGCTTCAGGCAGTCCGCTTGGAGCACTGAATGCCGGTACAACGGCAAGACAGAGAGGACTCGGCAAGGCTTTCGGTTTCCCGAACGCAGTTCTCGGTGGGCTAATCGATCTCAACCTGGCAAATCCGTCCGGCTCGGTAATCACGTTCGAAGGAAGGTCACCATTCCTCGGCTTCGACGTTCCGGAAGCGATTCTGCTCGGCAACTCGGCGTATTCGACTTATCACTCGGCGCAGCTCAGTCTAACGAAACGGCTTTCAAAAGGATTGCAGTTTAATGCTGCATATACTTTCTCGAAGTCAATCGATAACGCTTCAGCCGATCCGGGTAGCACGGCCGGCGGAGGCAAGCCCGATCTGCCGAACGTTGGTTTTACTGCTCAGGGAAATGCGTTCGATACAAATGCCAACCGTGCAGTATCTGATTTCGACCGTCCACATCGCTTCAGCCTGAGTTTTGTTTACGACATCCCGAGTTTTGGTTCGCAGTCGAAATTCCTTACGGGCTGGAGACTGTCAGGATTTGGACAAACACAATCAGGATTACCCTACTCGATCTTCTCACCCGAAGTGACTGTTGGGACTCCTGCCAATTATTCAGTTCTCAGACTTGGGTCCGGCGGTCTATATCGCCTCGCATTTGGACGGCCCTCGCTATGCGGCACTCTCGATCAGTTGCGTCAGCCTGGTCCAGACCGAACGGAGCGAGCCTTTAACCCGGATGTACTGTGTTCGCCGATGTCGCTTGCCGGCGGTTACCCGAACAATCGAGGATTTGGAAATCTGGGAAGAAACATACTGCGCGGCTACGGCCAAAAGCGTGTCGATCTCGGACTCGCCAAGAACACAAAAATCACTGAGCGCGTCGGCCTCGAGTTTCGCTGGGACGTCTTCAACATCTTCAACAACGTTAACTTCGCCACGCCGAACACCGTGATTGGTGAGACTGGTACCGATTTCGGGAAGATCACCGACACGATTGGTGGTCCACGCGTAATGCAGTTTGGAATGAAGGTCAAGTTTTAAGAACGAGCGCAGGAGAAGGAAAATGGAAGTAATTACCGAATCCCCGTTCAAGAACGCTCCACAAGGGACAGCCGTCATGGAGAAAGATGAAGAGATCTACGACGATGGTTTTCTGCGGGTGGAGCACAAGAACTACTACGTCGCGTGTGGGGGCAGCCCGATAAAGCTGCCCCGCACCGAGTTTTTGATCTTCTCGCGACTGACGCGGACGCCGAATCGTATCGTGGCGGCTGACGAGCTTTGGAGTTCAGTTTGGGGCGGGAACAAGCCGCTCAATTCTGAAAGCCTGCACGTTTACATCTATCGACTCCGGGCCAAGCTTTCCGATTTCGGATTGCAGATCGAGACGATGGTTAACGTCGGTTACCGGCTAATCACCTCGAAAAGCTAAGAAAAACGCCATATTTACCCGGACTGTTAACCGAGAGTTCAGACGCAGTTCAGTTGGATGTAACACCGGTTCCTTAGGCTTGGGGCTTTACAAGTCGCTCTGGACAATCAGCTAACAGGATTGGAGATCCTAAATGTCTGTCTCGAAAAGTTTTCGGCTGGTCGCGTGTTTCGCCGCTTTAGCGTTGGTGCTCTTCTCGATTGCGTGTAATGGAGGCGGGTCGGGTTCGGGCTCTGTGAGTCTTCAGGGCGCGGGCGCCACTTTCCCAAATCCGCTTTATCAAAAATGGTTGAGCGAATACGGAAAGGTTCATCCCAACGTGAGGATTGACTATCAGTCGATCGGATCCGGCGGCGGTATCAAGCAACTTAAAGAGCAGACAGTTGATTTCGGTGCGTCGGATGCGCCGATGAAGGATGAAGATCTAAAGGCAGCGCCGGGCGAAATACTCCACATACCGACAGTGCTCGGTGCAGTGATCATTACCTACAACCTCCAGGGCCAGAGTGCAACATTGAAGTTTTCTCCGGAAGTCGTCGCCGACATTTTCCTGGGCAAGATCAAGAAGTGGAATGATCCAAAGATCGCGGCCGACAACGCCGGAGTAACACTGCCGGCGAACGACATCACGGTCGTGACTCGTTCGGATGGCAGCGGCACCTCGGCAGTGTTTACCGATTATCTTTCGAAGGTAAGTCCGGAGTGGAAGGAGAAGGTAGGTTCGGGAACTTCACCGCGATGGCCCGTGGGAATTAGTGGCAAGGGCAATGAAGGCGTAACAGGGTCGGTAAAGAACACGCCAAACACGATCGGCTACGTCGAACTTGCTTACGCGGTCCAAAACAAACTGCCCGTGGCCCACATCAAAAACTCGAGCGGAAATTTTATCGAGCCGTCAATCGACGCCGTGACAGCCGCCGCTTCCGGATCAGCCGCAAACACTCCCGAGGATTTGCGCGTGTCGATCACAAACGCAGCCGGACCGCAGGC
Organism: Pyrinomonadaceae bacterium; assembly: GCA_035278765.1. Lineage (GTDB taxonomy): Bacteria > Acidobacteriota > Blastocatellia > Pyrinomonadales > Pyrinomonadaceae > PSRF01. The sequence continues at coordinate 4,005 of DATEIS010000253.1, forward strand.
ATATCCGATTTCCAGCTACACCTACATTCTCGTCTACAAGAATCAGAAAGATGCGGCAAAAGGAAAAGCACTGGTGGACTTTCTGTGGTGGGGAATTCACGACGGCGAAGCCTTCGCAAAGGAGTTGCAGTATGCGCCGCTGCCTGCGGACATCGTCAAGCGAGCTGAAGCCAAGATCAGTTCCGTCACTGCAAACGGAGCAGCTCTCAGGTAGCGCGATCAGAAAGCACGAATGAGCGCTGTTGCGGAAAACAGGAAGCTAAATGCCGTCGGTAATAATTCCACCTGGCGACGCGTGCTTTCTCCGACAGGAAACACGGGCGATGCGATCTTTCGCGTTTTAATGGTGCTCATCGCGCTGTTGATGGTCGGCGTCGTGTTGGCAATGGTGCTCGCATTGGCCATGGATTCGATGCTTTCGATCCGGCAGTTTGGTTTTCACTTTCTGACGGGCCAGGTATGGGATCCGGTGAAGGGTGAGTTTGGAGCGCTGCCGTTTGTGTACGGCACCGTTGCTTCATCGCTGATCGCGCTCTTGATCAGCGTTCCTTTCTCGCTTGGAATCGCGATCTTTTTGGTAGAGCAGGCTCCACCCTACATCGCGCGCCCCGTCGGTTTTTTGGTGGAATTATTGGCCGCGATTCCATCAGTGGTCTATGGCTTGTGGGGCATCTTTGTGCTGGCTCCGGTCTTGCGCCAGTACGTCGAACCGGCATTAGCGAACACACTCGGATTCTTGCCGCTGTTCCAAGGCACGATCACCGGTATCGGATTACTGACGGGTGGGATCATTCTCGCAATTATGGTGACGCCGATCATCTCCGCGGTTGTACGTGACGTACTCGCGGCGGTGCCGGGGTCGCAACGTGAAGCAGCGCTAGCTTTAGGCGCGACAAAGTGGGAGATGATTCGCGTTGTGCTTGTGAACGGTGCGCCGGGAATTGCGGGCGCTGTGATCTTAGGTTTGGGACGCGCGTTGGGCGAGACGATGGCGGTGACGATGGTGATTGGCAATCGAGCACAGATCAGCCCTTCACTCTTCGAACCGTCATACACGATCGCATCAGCTATCGCCAATGAATTTACCGAAGCGACTGGCGACCTTTATCTCAGCGCGCTGGTCGAACTCGGACTGATTTTGTTTCTCGTAACGTTCGTCGTGAATGGGATCGCCAGAATTCTGGTCTGGAATGTGACGCGACAAACCGGTGGAGTTGGTAGGGCTGCCTGATGGCAAATTACGCGAATGCCGATCGAATGCGTCGTGCAATCAGTGCGTTGATGACAACGTTGACTGGTCTATGCACGCTGCTTGCTGTCGGCGCGTTGCTCGTAATTCTTTTCTATATCGCGTGGCAAGGTATCGGCTCGCTGAGCTGGCAGTTCCTGATCGATCGTCCTCGTCCCGTTGGTGAAGGTGGTGGCATCGGAAACGCGATACTCGGTTCGCTCGTGCTGCTCTTGATTTCATCCGCGTTCGGATTGCCGCTCGGGATTTGTGTTGGGATTTATTTGTCGGAGATTGGCCGGGGACGCTTTGGCGGCGCGGTGCGTTTTATTGTGGACACGCTTACCGGTATTCCGTCGATTGTTACCGGAGTTTTTGTTTACGCGATCCTCGTGTTGCCGATGAAGCATTTCTCGGCGATGGCCGGCGGTGTGGCGTTGGCGCTCATCATGATTCCGATTGTTGCGCGCACCACGGAAGAGATGCTGAAGCTCGTGCCGCATAGTATGCGTGAGGGAGCACTCGCGCTAGGTGCACCGCAGTGGCGCGTGATATTGGGCGTGGTGGTTCCTGCGGCTGCGCCGGGAATTGCAACTGGTGCAATGCTCGCGATCGCACGCGTCTCTGGAGAAACGGCGCCGTTGTTGTTTACAGCTTTCGGGAGTCGATTTTTTCCGGAGTCGTTGAATGAGCCGATCGCGTCGTTGACGGTGCAGATTTATAACTACGCGATCTCGCCGTACGACGAATGGCATGCGCAGGCGTGGGCCGCGACGCTCGTTTTGATGACGCTGGTGTTGGGGATCAACATCATGGTGCGGTTCTTAACTCGGAAAAAGTTTTAGATTTCTTTTTTGTGACTTTTGTGCCTTTTTGTGGCTGATTATGCCTGTAGAAATTGCGGCTCCAAAAATTGAAGTACGCGCCTCAGCGCCGCCTCCGCAAGCCAATGCGAAGGCGAAAGTAGCTGTTCGCGATCTGGATTTTTTCTACGGTAAGGTGCAGGCGCTTCATAGCATCTCAATCGAGATTCCGGAACGCATTGTGATGGCGTTTATTGGTCCATCGGGCTGCGGCAAGTCGACGTTTCTGCGCACACTCAATCGCATGAACGACGTCATACCCGGCACTCGTGTCGGTGGCCAGGTGCTGATTGACGATCACGACATCTACGCGCCAGGAACAGACGTGGTTGAGCTGCGACGTCGAGTCGGGATGGTCTTTCAGAAGTCGAATCCGTTTCCGAAGTCGATCTTCGACAACGTTGCGTATGGTTTGAGAATCAATCGTGTAACGAGCAGTAGTTCCGAACTGGCCGGGCGCGTCGAACAAGCTTTGAAGGATGCGGCGCTGTGGAACGAAGTCAAAGATCGATTGAAGACTTCGGCGTTGAGTTTATCCGGCGGACAGCAGCAACGATTGTGTATCGCGCGCGCACTCGCGATTCGTCCTGAGGTACTATTGATGGACGAGCCGGCATCGGCGCTCGATCCGATCGCGACCTCAAAGATCGAAGAGCTGATCTTCGATTTGAAGAAGCAGTACACGATCGTGATCGTCACGCATAACATGCAACAGGCTGCACGCGTGTCTGACACGACAGCGTTTTTCCTTCTCGGCAAGTTGATCGAAGTAAACTCGACTGAGAAGATGTTTACAGCCCCCAATGAAAAGTTGACTGAAGACTACATCACGGGAAGATTTGGATGATCTTTGTGCTTGGTAATTTGTACTTAGTGCTTTGTAGATAACCAAGCACCAAGAACAAAGAACAAAGCACCAAGAACAACGCACGAAGATTATGGATACCCACCGTCACCTTGACGACGAACTGAGTTCCTTGCGCGACCGCGTTCTCTTGCTCGGGGGCGAAGCGGAGCAGGCACTCGAACGTGCAATGTATGCGCTGAGCGAGCGTGATAGCGAAGTCGCCCGCCAGGTTCTTGAGCACGACGACCAGGTCGATCATCTCGAGGTCGAGATCGATCGCCAGTGCATCGACATCATCGCGCTGCGACAGCCCGCGGCGCGCGACCTGCGGTTTGTTATCTCGGTCGCAAAAATGGCTCCGGTGCTCGAACGCATCGCGGACCATGCGTGCAACATCGCACGCGCCGCGATCGATCTCAATAACGAACCGGAACTCAAATCGGTGCTCGACTTGAACAGCATGGCTGAACACGCATTGAAGATGTTGCGTGGGGCACTTGATGCGTTTACTTCGAGCGATGCGATCAGTGCTCGCGAAATCATTAAGAGCGACAGCGAGATCAACGATCTCTACAACCACACATTCCATCGTCTTATCGAGCTGATGGTTACTGAACCGGCGACTGCAACGCGCGATGCGCGGCTGCTATTTGTCGCCAAACATCTTGAACGCATCGGCGACTACGTGACCGACATCTGTGAACTGACGGTCTACATGGCCGAGGCTGCATTCATCAAGCACACGTAATTATGGCCCGCCCAATCCTAATCATCGAGGATGACGCCGACATCTCCGAGAGTTTGAAGTACAACTTCGAGCGTGAAGGCCTGGTGGCTGTTACGGCGCCGACCGGCGAGGCGGGACTCTCTGCAGCCCTCAATGAACGCGATCCGCCGCGTCTCATTATTCTCGATCTGATGTTGCCGGGAATGAGTGGAATCGAGCTCTGTCGTCGTCTGCGACGCGAGCCGGCGACGAGACGCACTCCGATCATCATGTTGACGGCAAAGGCTTCGGAATCGGATCGTGTGACCGGTCTCGATCTGGGCGCCGACGACTACATTACCAAGCCGTTTTCAGTGCGTGAGCTGCTGGCTCGTGTGCGCGCCGTAATGCGTCGTGCGGATGAAACGATGGGCAAGACTTATGAAGACGATCATCTGCTCATCGATTTCGACGACATCAGAGTCGTGTGTGAGGGTGTGAAGATAAAGCTCACCAACAAGGAATTCACGCTCCTTTCCGTCCTCGCGCGAAGTGCCGACCGTGTTGTTACGCGGCAACAGTTACTGGATAGTGTCTGGGGTTACAGTTACTATGGCGATGCGCGCACGCTCGACGTGCACATTCGTCGATTGCGACAGAAGCTCGATAAATGCGGTGATTGCATCGAGACTGTTGTCGGAGTCGGCTATCGTTTTGTTGGGTGCACGGGACCGGTGGTGGCAAGCTCTCAAAGCAATTGAAGGTTAACTTCTCGTGGCCAAGCGACAGTTTCTATTGATAGCCGCGTGCATTGTCCTCACCTCTCTTGCGCTGGTAGTTCCCTCATTTTCAGCACGCCTGATTCTGGCCGGCGTCATGGTGGTAGTTGGCGTCGTGTGGGCTGTGACCGCGGTGCGCAATCGCGGGTCTGCAAACCTTAACAACTCGGCAGTTGAGTCAACCAATGCACCGGAAAGCTTTGAAACCCGCTCGTTGTTAGAGGCAACAATGATGGGCATGCGCGAAGGTTTGCTCGTCGTCAACAGAGACATGCGTGTTGTCGCATCGAATCCGGCTGCTCACAGGTTGTTTAATCCTTCAGTGGCCGCGCTCAAATCACAACGACTAACTGAGTTGACTCGCAATCCCGCGATCTATAGTGCGTTTCTCGATGGTCTCAAAGGGATTGAACGCAGCGGTGTCAAAGTCGAAACACATGGACCAGAGCGACAGATCTTCGATTTGCGTGTGGTTCCGATTGGTAGTGTGAACGGACATGGAGCTGAAGGAGCACTGGGCGTTTTCTTTGATATCACACGCACGGAACGCCTCGAGATCGTGCGGCAGGAATTTCTCTCCAACGTCTCACATGAATTACGCACACCACTGACAGCCATCATCGCGTTTGTAGAAACACTGGAAACCGGTGCGATGGAAGATGCGGAAAGTTGTCAGCGTTTTCTTTCGATCATTCGCAAGAATGCTTCGCGAATGCACGGGCTGATTGACGACATTCTCGAACTTACCGCGATCGAAGGCGGGAATGTGCGATTGAGAGCCGCGCCGGTTGAGTTGCACGGCTTGGTCCAGGAGGTGTGTGCATCGTTAACGACGAAAGCTGCGGCACAAAACATCACGCTACGAAACGACGTTCCACCTGAAGTGACTGTGTATGCAGACGCGCGGCGGCTCGAGCAGATGCTTACGAACTTGATTGACAACGGGATCAAATTCAGTCGTGAGCGAGGGACGGTTGCGATTAGCTACGAGTCAGGTACGCGCGACAAGATCCTCGTGCGTGACAACGGCGATGGGATTCCGGCGCAGCACCTGGAGCGACTCTTCGAGCGTTTCTATCGCGTCGACCGGGCGCGGTCGAGAGACATGGGCGGTACGGGCCTCGGATTGGCGATTGTGAAGCACCTGGCGCTGCTGCACCGTGGCGAAGTAACCGTTACCTCCGAGCTCGGGAAGGGCACCACCTTCACCATTCACCTGCCAAAAGCCTGATTTTTCCGCGGATTTCCTATTGTGAAAAACATTGTTGCAACATCCCTGAAGCCTCTGCAATAATGCGTCTAGAGATTTTGCCTCGATCTCGTCCCCGACGGCCCCGTAGTCCTCCCAACGCCTGACACTAAGTTGTCTGGGGGATGAATTATGAAAAAGCAGCGAGTTGTTAAGACAGTCTCGTCGTTCGTGACGCAGCTATTTGTCGCGCTCTTTAAGGCGGCTCTGACCAGCGTTATTCTCGGGATGGTTGTTGTTTCGGTCATGCATTACATGGGCGTGCCGGTACCCAGCGCCGACGACATGCTGCGAGGAGTTTCGAGACTCGCAAACGTCCTTTCGTAGAGGAAAATAATTGAGCACAGACTTGAGTAAGGCCTACGAACTGCTGGGGGTGAAGCCCGGCGTTTCAATGCGGGAACTGAAAGCAGCCCATCGAGACCTTGCCAAGGTTTGGCATCCGGACAGGTTTCAGCACGACCCGCGCTTGCAGGAAAAGGCGCAGGAAAAGCTGAAGGAGATCAACGAGGCCTACGACTTGTTGAGTTCGGGCAAGGTGCCGCGGCCGGTTGCGACGCCTCCTTCGCAACCTGCTTACCAGGCTACCTACTCAGAACCTGCGCCCGCTGCGCGTGCCCATTCAACCAGTAGTTGGAAATGGGCTGCAGTGCTGCTGGTCTTTGTTGCTGTGTTTGCGTATACGACCAGGAGTTTGCTGCAACGTCGTCCACCTGTCGTGGAGCAGGAAACTGAACAGGCAGCCCAACTCGATCAGGAAGCTTCAACCCGATCCGATTCGCGTACGCGAACCGATACGCGAAAAGTAACTCACAACGACACAGCAGCACCGGATGCTGCGTCGACTTCAAGCCCAATCGAAACTCAGCCGGCCGCAGTTGAAACAGTCACGGTCACGATCGATCCGGAAAGTGGTCGATTGGCGAAAGCAGACTGTCCAGTGCGCAGCCGCATGACCTACCCACGCGGCAGCGAACCGAGCGCACACTGCAACATCAATCACACTCCGCCACCAAAAGACTCACGCATCAAGTCTCTCGCAGAGAAAATTCTCAAATAGAGCCACATAAAACACACAAGCACAAAAGGCACAAATATTTCCTATGTGCCTTTTGTGGCTCAGAATGCGAACACTAGCTGTTGCTGTACGCGATAAGTGCGCGGCGCGAAATCGCCGAGTGGAACGAAGAAATTCGGAAACTGTCCACTGCGACGCAACGAGTTCTGAACAAAGAACAAGCTCTGGAAAGTGACCTTCCGGCTGATGCCATACTCGAATCGGAAATGACTGGTGCGGATGTTTACGCCGGTATTTGTTCCGAGATCGTCGTCCGTCACCTGCGAGATCAGCGAGTTCGCGCCTTTGATCGCGAAGACATAAAGAAACGACGTGTCACCGCGTTTCGCGATTCTTCCAACCTGCAATGCCGCTAGCATCGCGTCGCGTTCGTTCAAACCTGTCGCCACATTACGCGCGACTTGAACGTTGAACGTTACCGGGAAAGCATGATCGCCGCGTGTGAATCCCGCGTAGTTCAAACGGTAGGTGAGTCTCGCGATCTGAAACCCCGGTGCGGTGTAAACAACGCCACCCGGAGTCGTGGTGGCGTTGCCGGTGCCTGGAAGTGGTCCAGACAGCGCGATTCCCAATCCGGGTTGGACCAACAGCACGAGTCCATCCTGTGTTGAAGCAAGCTGAATTTGGTTCGGATGATCGTAAAGTTGAATGTCGCCGCCGAACTGGTTGCTCCAACGCTTGTTGAAGGTTTGGTTCACGAGTAATCCCTGGTGGAAAAGCCGCGCCGATCGTCCGGCAGTTCCGACAACCTCACCCGCGCGTGCCAAAGGACTGTTTGGCGCGATCACCGCGACGTTGGGAGTTGAAAGGATGTACTGTCCGGCGCGGAATTCGAGACTCGACACATACGCTGCGTTGGGTTTGAACGTGGCGGTGTATCTCTCATTGAAGCCGTTGAAACGGAGGTCGTCGTCAAAGAGAAATCTCGAGTTGTCAGCAAAAACATCCTGCACACGGCCGCCCTGTAGCTGGATCGACTTCGTCGGTCGATACTCGATCCATGCCTCGCTGAGCGAGAACGGCGCGCGCGCTGTGATTGAAGTGAAATCCTGATTAGTCGAAAGCGGATTGTTGAGAGGTCCGGTTGCAAGTTGACCGTGAAAACTCAGATTCGGATAAAGATCGGTGTCGAAGTTGAGCCGGAGACGATATCGCGCGCGTGCGTTTTGTACGTGATCGAGTGGTGGATCTGGCGCTTGAGTGGCGCTGCGATAGATCCCGTCGAATCGCAGCCGAAAGTCACCGCTGAACCTAATCGGACCAATTTTCAGCACCTGGCCTTCGACTTTTGCAAGTCGTTGTTCGACGGTCGGTGTTTGGGGTTCAGCAGCTACAACTTCTGAACGCGCTGTCACCGTTGCCGGTGTTTCCGTTGTTTTCGCGCTCGGTCCAGCCGGAGTTACAGGCGCGGAAAGTTTTTCCAGCAACGCCTGTATCGTGGACTGCTGTTCCATGAGCGTCTTTTGCAACTGGTCGAGTTTGAGATTCTGTCGCTCAAGTTCGCTTTCGAGCTGACGAACGCGCTCAGCGACGTTTGTTTCCGATGATTCCGCAGGAGTCCGAACCAGCTCCTGCGCCTGAGCCGGGAACATTCCAAGTGAGAGTAAAACGATAAAAAAGCTGAGTCGTAGCACAGTGCAGCCTCCTCGATTTTTGATCGAAAGCTTCATGTAACGGGTCCTCGTTAAATTGAATAGGTAAAAGACGCTACAGCATATGTCCGCTATCTTAAATTGAACTTACTGCGACGTTACATCAATATGAACGAGAGGGCCTTGAAAAGGGTCGTTGACATACTCTCGGGCGACCCGTACTATTTTGAGCGCTACAATTACAAGCTCTCCTGCTCAAGGGAACGATGCTTCTTCTTCAGGCAGCAACGACAACAACCCAGACTATAGGCAGCCCGATAACGGCTTACTGGCCCGTGATGGTCTTTTTCGCCGTCGCCGTGATCTTTCCGGTTCTGCCGATTGTTCTCGGTAGATTCCTGCGACCAATTAAGTACGAAAAGAACAAGATGCGGCCTTACGAGTGCGGCATCGATCCGAAGACTGAAGCCCACGAACGTTTCACCGTGCGCTACTACATCGTCGCAATGCTGTTTTTGATTTTTGACGTCGAAACAATCTTCCTGCTGCCCTGGGCAATAATCTTCATGGGCGACGACTTCTCATTCACGAAGTTTGCGCTGATTGAGATGTTTGTGTTCATTGCGATTCTGGTGGTTGGATATTATTACGCGTGGCGGAAGGGCGCACTGGAGTGGGCCTAAAGATTGCCGATTTCCAATTGCCGATTGCCGATTGGCATCGGTAGGAAATTGGCAATTGGAAATCGGCAATTGGCAATAATTTTATGGCTGAACACGAAGAGGGATTTGTTTTAACCACTGTCGACTCGATCATGAATTCGATTCGACGCACCGTGGGAGCAAAAACTGTCGACATCGCGGCGCCGGTTGTTAACTGGGCGCGCAAGTCGGCCCTTTGGCCCATGACCTTCGGACTTGCATGTTGCGCGATTGAGATGATCGCCACAGGCGCCGGCCGGTTCGACATCGATCGGTTTGGCGCCGGAGTCTTTCGTCCCAGTCCACGACAAAGTGATCTGATCATCATCGCCGGAACTGTTACTCTAAAAATGGGTCCGGTAGTACGACGTGTTTACGATCAGATGCCGGAACCCAAGTGGGCCATCGCGATGGGCGCGTGTGCCTCCACCGGCGGACCGTTTGATTCTTACTCGACGATGCAGGGCGTCGATCGTTGTATCCCCGTTGACGTTTACATTCCCGGTTGTCCCCCAAGACCCGAAGCCTTGCTTTATGGCCTAATGCGACTGCAAGACATCATCATGCGCGAGGCGCCATCTGCTTATATTTTTGACTCGGATGGTTCCGTTCATCGCCAACGGCAACTTGAAGAAGAGTATCCTGTTGCGGACATCGCTGCCAGCAGCATGACTGGCGCCACCGATATCCGCTAGTTAGCCCTCATCGTTTTTAAGAAGTTTGGAGGATGAGATGGGAAACGTTTTTCGCACACTGTTAGTTTTGAGTGTAGTTTTGGGACTGGTATCGATCAGTCTTGCACAAACAAAGCCGCGTATTACAAAACGCAGTACAACCAGACGAGTCGTTCCGCTCGTACCAGTAGGCACTGATCTTAAAGTTCGACTCAACGATACGCTCTCGAGTAAAGACTCGCGCGTCGGCGATCGGTTTACGGCGACTGTCGTCGATCCGAGCCGCTTTGATGAAGCGAGACTCAACGGTCACGTCAGCTCGATAAACAAGTCAGGAAAAATCAAAGGCCGCACCAGCATGAATCTCGCCTTTGACTCGATCGAAATGCGCGATGGCCGCAGAGGTGTGCTGCATGGATACGTGACGAGAGTTTACGGTGACGACGCCGGAAAGGCGGATAGTGAGGGCGGTGTCGAATCCGGAAGCAGAACCAAGCAGACTGTGAAGCGTGCGGGCATTGGCGCCACGGTCGGCGCGATCGTCGGTGGCATCGCGGGCGGCGGCAAAGGCGCAGCGATTGGGTTGATCATCGGTGGCGCCGGCGGCGCAGGCTCTCTGGCCGTGCAGGGCAGCAAAGAATTGAAGATTGAATCCGGCACGGAAATGCTGGTTCACGTCACTCGCTAAGTCGATACACAAGTTTTAGCCACGGATTTACACAGATGAACACGGATCTAACCCGTGTTAATCCGTGTAAACCCGTGGCTAATTTATTGGAAGAAACGCTCGATGTACGTCGTCTAACCAACGATGGTGATGGCTGAACAGCTTATTAGCGGACAAGTAATCGAAGCGTGCCAGCAGGGCGACCGCGAAGCCTTTCAACTCCTCTTCGAAACTTACAAAGACAAAGTGTTTTCCATCGCCGTCTATTCGTCCGGTGGCGACCGCGCCGTGGCTGACGACGTCACGCAACAGATATTTCTGAAGTTGTTTACTGCCATCCGTCAGTTTCGCGGTGATTCGGAGTTTACGACGTGGCTTTATCGTTTGGTCGTCAATGCCTGTCACGACGAACATCGCCGCCGCAGAAGATTGTTGCCGTGGGGAGAGACTGTGGCGATGAGGAACCCGAGCGAAAAGAAGCCTCAGGAGAAACAGTACGCGCGGCGCGAAGTGTCGGAGGCCGTGCAGGCGGCGATCGGCGAGCTCAAGCCGAAGTTTCGTTTGCCGATCTTGTTGAAGTACATCGAGGGTTTGTCATACGAGGAAATTGCGACTGTGATGGGTTGTTCGAAAGGCACGGTGGCTTCGCGACTGAATCGTGGTCATAGCCAGCTCGCGAAGCGACTACAGCATTTGAACAATCCGTCTGCGTGGGGTGAGTGAAGTTTATGTTTTCAAGACACGTAACAAAAGATATTTCAGCTTATTGTCATGGAGAACTGTCGAGCGAAGAGTCGAAGCAGTTTGCAGAACATATTATTTCGTGCCTTAAGTGTCGAACTAAATTTGAAGAGATCAAGCTGGGAGTGAGACTCGCCGAACAACTGCCGGAACTTTCGGCGCCGGATCATCTTTGGAGTGAGCTTGAGCGTCAGCTCGCGAATCCACAGATTACACAGATTCATCCGGTAACGAATCGTGGTTGGTCCTGGCAATTGAAAGCGGCTGCTGTGCTGCTGCTGGTTTCAAGCTTCGGTGCGTGGTGGTTATACAAACGGCCCAACCCCGGTGTCGTAAATGGGACACCCTACTGGCAGGTGACGCGACTTGATGGAACGCCAATGATCGGGAAAGAAGGAATCGGAAACAACGGGAAATTGGCCGTCGGCGGCGAATGGTTGGAGACAGACGGAAAGTCGCGGGCACAGATTGCGGTTAGTTCGATCGGCACTGTTGATATCGACGAGAACACACGCGTGCGACTGCTGGAAACACAGCCCACAGAACATCGTCTCGAACTCGCGCGTGGAAAGATGAGTGCACGCATCTGGGCGCCGCCCAGACTCTTCTTCGTCGATACGCCATCGGCTGTTGCGGCCGATCTCGGATGTGCTTACACGCTTGAAGTCGACGATCAGGGTGCAAGCAAATTGAAGGTCACATCGGGTTGGGTGGCGTTGCAGTTGAAAGATCGTGAATCGATGGTGCCGGCGGAAGCGTCCTGCGAAACACAACCTGGGATTGGACCAGGTACGCCTTACTTCGAAGATTCGTCCAACGTGTTTCGCACAGAGCTGAGAAAAGTCGACTTCGATCCGGACGCAGTCCAGCGAAGTGCAGCGCTCATGTTGATGCTGAACGATGCACGTCCGAAAGACACGCTGACGCTTTGGCATTTGCTGACGCGTGTTGAGGGTGACGATCGTGTTCGCGTTTACGAGAAGATGGCTGCGTTAGATCCGCCGCCGCCGGGAGTTACTCGCGAGGGCATTCTGCAACTGGACCCGAGGATGCTCGAGCTGTGGCGTGATGAACTGAAGTCAACGTGGATGGGTGTTAGTAAGGCTGTGCCTAAGAAGCTCGCGGAGACGTACTGGAGAGCTAAGAAGGGGTTGAGCCAAAGGTTGAAAGACATGGCCCCGAAATAAAGCCACATAAGGCACAAAAAGCACATAAGGCACAAAATGAAGAAGGGGAGATTGAAGAGGGTGATTCGTTGGTTGTTGCTGATAGGCGTCGGCCTGTTTGCGATTGCGCAATTCATTAGACCAGCGAAGACGAATCCGACCCTTCAACCTTCAAACGCGCTTGAGGCTCACGTGCAGGTTGATCCACAGGTAGCGCAGATCCTCGATCGTTCGTGTAACGATTGTCATTCAAACAAAACTCGCTGGCCGTGGTATTCGCACGTCGCGCCGGTTTCGTGGTTTGTGATCGACCATGTGAATCATGGTCGCAGTCATCTGAATTTTTCGGAGTGGGGCGGTTATGACAAGAACGAGCAGCGGGAGCTGTTGGACGAAGCCTGCCGGATGGTTAAGAAGGGCGAGATGCCGCTTAGCTCATACACGCCGATGCATTCGGACTCGAAGTTGACACCCGCAGACGTAACAACCATTTGTGAGTGGTCCAGCCGGTCGATGTCACAGATACCGTAGTCCTAAATGTTTGATAGATGACGTGTGTCGTTGATCGTGACTACGCGAACGAAGCCGTCGTTTCTTAGCTCGAAGCGTGTAATACCGCAGTTGGCAGTCGAGATCCAGACGGGTTTGAGTTCGGGGGCATCGAGGGCGCCCATCAGGTGTAATGCGAGGATGCAGATTGTTCCGGTGTGACTGAAGACTGCGATCTTGCCGCCGCGATTCTCTTCGATGATCTCGTCCAGTTTCTCACGCGCGCGATCGAGTAGTTGTCGATAACTCTCACCTCCAGTCAACACGTGCTCAAAATCACGACGGAGCAGTGCGGCGTACTGTTCGGGATGCTTTTGCGCCGCGTCTTCAAACGTCAGACCTTCCATCACACCGACACTGCGCTCGCGAAAGGCGCTGGTCCCATTAACCGGCAAGCCGGTCACGTTTGACAGTGCTCGCGCGGTATCCATGGCCCTTGCCAGGTCGCTCGAATAGATTGCAGTTATCGATTCTGATTTGAGAGCGAGTGCGGTTGCCTGCGCCTGGTTGCGACCGCGAGCGGAGAGAGGCGTTGCCGTGTGCCCGCCAAAACGTCGTTCAGCGTTTCCTCTCGATTGACCGTGACGAATGAGGAGAACAGTTGTAGCAACGGGCATTTCTGAATTTAGTTCTTAGTGCTTTGTGCTTGGATCAGTCGTCTACAAAGCACAAAGAACAAAGTTCAAAGTACTAAGCCGCAACTGCGTCGGCCTTCAACTTTTCTGCCTGATAATGGGCCACGAGTGCGTCGATGAAGGGGTCGAGATTGCCTTCCATCACCAGATCAAGCTGGTGAATCGTCAGGCCGATGCGGTGATCACTTACACGGTTCTCTTTGAAGTTGTAGGTGCGAATCTTCTCGGAGCGATCGCCGGAGCCAACCATCGATCGTCGCTCGCTGGCGAGTGCTTCGTGCTGCTTCTGTTCTTCGAGTTCCTGCAAACGCGCACGCAACACGCGCATTGCCTTTTCACGATTTTTGATCTGCGACTTCTCGTCCTGCATCGACACGACAGTGTTCGTCGGAAGGTGCGTGATGCGGACCGCTGAGTAAGTCGTGTTGACTGACTGGCCACCCGGACCCGACGAGCAGAACGTGTCGATACGCAAATCCTTCGCATCGATCTTTACGTCAACTTCTTCAGCTTCCGGCAACACAGCGACGGTGATTGCGGACGTGTGAATTCTTCCACTTGCTTCAGTCTGCGGCACGCGCTGCACACGATGAACGCCCGATTCGTGTTTCAACTTCGAATAGACTTTGTCTCCTTCGATCAACACGATTGCTTCCTTGAGCCCGCCAATGCCGGACTCTGACGCTTCGAGAACCTCAAAACGCCAGCGTTGCTTTTCCGCGTAACGCGAATACATTCGCACCATTTCAGCCGCGAAGAGTGTGGCCTCGTCGCCGCCGGTGCCGGCTCGAATTTCGAGAATGACGTTCTTTTCGTCGTTCGGATCAGTCGGGATTAGGAGGAGTTTGAGCTCTTGATCGGTTTTGTCGATCCGCGATTGCAGCGACTCTAGTTCGAGGCGCGCCATCTCGCGCATTTCCTCGTCGTCGGCTGTATCCATCAACTCGCGTGCGTCCGCTAACTCCGTTTTCAAGCACTTCCACGCCTGATATTTTTGCACTACTTCTTCAAGCGTGCGGTGTTGCTTTGCGGTCTTGCCATACGCAGAAGGATTCGACAGCAATTCGGGCGACGAGAGCTCCCGCGTCAACTCTTCATAGCGGCTAACGATTTGTTCCAGCTTATCCAGCATAAGACCTCATGAAAGCGGCGCCGGTTGCGGTTCTGCCATCGCCGGCTCCAGCTTTAGCGATTCCTTCAGCGCTTCGATGGCAACTTCGAGTTGCTTGTCATCGGGTTCCTGCGTGGTGATGTTTTGCAACCACACGCCTGGTCGCGTCATAAATTTAAAGAACCAGCTGCTCTCTTTTTTCGCGGACAGACGAATGATTTCGTAAGAGAGACCGGCGACAACCGGCATCAGCGCGATGCGAATCAGAAAGTTCAGCAACAACGAATCAAACTTAATTATTGAAAACAACACGATCGCGACGAGCATCACGACCATCAGAAAGCTCGTACCACAACGTGGGTGTTGTCGCGGTTGTGGCCGCGCGTTTTCGACAGTCAACGGCAATCCTGCTTCCCACGTAAAGACTGTTTTGTGTTCGGCGCCGTGATATTGAAACACGCGCCGAATGTCCTTAATGAGCGAGAAGCTAACGATCATGATCAGAAAGAACGTCATGCGAATTAGCCCGTCGATCAGGTTGAAGGCGACTGACGGACGCACCGGATGCAGGTAAGTTCGTACGGTGGACCATGCGCCCGCGTACCACGCTTCGTCTTCAGCGGGTGCGGCTGGAGTTTGTGCTGCGGGAGCTGGCGCAGTGCTCGTCGTTGCCGTTGGCGCAGTTGCCCAGCCTGCGCCGATAAAGAGCGCGTTCGTGAGCAGGAGTGGCGCAGCGACGAAGAGCAGCACATTGAAGATCAACGCGAAGATGATCGAACCCGCCGCCGCGGCAGTGGTTCCTTTTTTCAGTTCGTCGCGGGAGCGCTGTTTTGTCGGCACAGGAAAGAGACCGGGCACCGCGCCAGTCAAACCTGCAAAATCTCCTTCGCCCTCGATCACCGCCGGCGAAAGCGCCACCTTCACTTCTTCAGCTTTCGCTTCCTCCGCTTCCGCGAAGGCTTCGTTGGCTGAATAGTTCAGTGCCTTGATGCCAAGCCCCATCGACTGAACCAGAACGGCTCCGCCGCGCAACACAGGCAGCTTCAGCAAAGGGTATTTGTCGCTCCACTTCGGAAGCACCGCCGCGGTATTAACGATCGTGCCGTCTGCCTTGCGAACGGCGATCGCATAGGCGTTTGGAGTGCGCATCATCACGCCTTCGATGACCGCCTGGCCGCCAACAATTAGATCTCGTTCTGGTGTACTCATCGCAGTATTGATTGTGAATCGAAAACAATGATGCCGGCGATGTGATGCCGGTCGCGGGTGCTTGGATGCACGATGAGCGACCGGCCAATCATGCCGGCGTTAAAAGGTCGGGGTGGCTAATGCTGTCGCTGCAAAAGCATTACTCTGAAAAGCTTACTGTGCCGATGCTGTTTCGGCAGCGGGTTTCTTGCCATAGCGCTTGTTGAAGCGGTCGACGCGTCCTGCGGTATCGACTAGCTTCTGTTTTCCGGTGAAGAAAGGATGGCAAGCCGAACAAATTTCGACGTGCAGATCGCCTTTCTTGGTGGAGCGAGTTTTGAATGTCTCGCCACAAGCGCAGCTAACGGTAATTTCGACGTATTCTGGGTGAATTCCTGGTTTCATTTAATTCTTCGTCACTCTCTATAGACGGCCCCTGGCCGCATTTTTCAAACAAGATATGATAGGGGTCACAGTGCGGATCGTCAAGTTCGTAAAGTGTTCTCTACCTTTGCTCCTTTGCGACTTTGCGGGAAAACTTCTTCGTGTTTCTCTCCCAAAAAACCCCGTCGTTATAGCCCTGAATCGTTGTGTCTGCGGAGGCGAGTCCGAGACGCTTGGCCGCCAGACAGCAGTAGTTCTCGTCAATCTCAACACCCAGGTAGTGCCGGCCGAGCTTTTTGGCCACAACCGTCGTAGTTCCTGAGCCGTTAAATGGATCGAAAACGAGATCACCTTCCCGTGAGCTTGCGAGGATGATTTTAGCCAGCAATTTCTCAGGTTTTTGAGTCGGATGATCGGTATTTTCCGGCATGGACCAGTAGGGCACGGTGAGATCGGTCCAGAGATTTGAGGGATGGGTGACTCTAAACCGCCCGTTTTCGGTCTCGGCCCAATCTTTAGGATCGCCGTTCCGATCGGTATAAGGTGCGATCACCTGACGTTTCAGCATTACCGCATCAACATTGAAGTAATAATCTTCACTAACTGTAAAAAACCAGATGTCCTCAGAGCAGTTCTTCCAATTCGACTTTGCGCCACGCCCTTTTTCGCGTTCCCACGTGATCCGGTTTTGAGAAATGAAATATTTTTCACCGACGCGCTGAATGGCGGCAGAACTACGCCAGTCGCCGCAGATGTAAACGGAAGCTGTTGGTTTAAGTAATTTGATCGTCAGCGACAGCCACGAGTCCAGCCACTCGGCATAGTCGTCGGTCGATACTTTCTTGAATTTTCGGTCGTTGAAGCTCTTCGTCAGGTTGTAAGGTGGATCCGCAAACATCAGATCAACCGAGCGATCGGGTAGATGCGGCAGGGCAGTAAAAATGTCCTGGCAGAACAGCTTGTCGCGAATATTTTCGACTGTGGCCGGTGATTCGAGCGTTGTCAGCGATGACTTGTATCGAACGACTTCGTCCTCCGACAAAATCATCGTTCGATTAAGCGGAGCTCGTTGACCGTTGTTGTTTGGCACCGAGACAATTTACCTCAGATGGAAAAAATTGATGAGATCATTCTCGCCATGAGGTAATATGAAGAACGCTTTGCTATAATTTGTTTCGCTTTCTTCTCTTATTCGCTGTAACAGCAGTGCTTACTGAGCGATTGTCTTCCCGATTTGTGAGGAGATAATTAGCGAAATCGCAGTGTAAGTGTGGACGAGTTTACGGCCTAATGTCAGAAGACACTAAGCAACCTGGTTCTGAAGAACCCGTATCGCCGGGCGTCTCAGATAGTGAGGCGTCCGGCACGCCACCACCCTCAGCCATTCCGTCCGCAGGAACGCTCGCCGGAGCCGACGCCGAAAAAGCGTCGATGGTCGAGCAGGCAAAAGCCCGTGTCGCCGCGGTAAAAGAGTCGCTTGAGCCAGGCACACCGAAGCCTCCAGTAAAGAAAAAGGACGAAGGTCCGAAGCCAACCGACGCGGGGGGACATCCACTCGTCAAGAAACTCAAAGCTAAATTCGGCGAGGCGATTGGCGATGCATCAGAGTTTATCGGACAGCTATCGGTTCACGTTGAGGGCCAAAGCATCGTCGAGATCTGCAATTTTCTGAGGGACGATTCGGAAGCGAACTTCAACTATCTCTCCGATCTGACCTGTGTTCACTATCCCGACCGCAGACAAACACCGTTTGAGATCGTCTACAACCTGTTTTCAATTGAGAACAATGAGAGAGTCAGGTTGAAGGTGGCCGCGAAAGACAGTGTAGAGACTGTAACGGGAGTCTGGCCGACGGCGAACTGGCTCGAGCGCGAGGTCTTCGATCTGTTCGGCGTGACGTTTACCAATCATCCCGATCTGCGTCGATTGCTGTTGCCGCCTGATTGGGAAGGCTATCCGTTGCGAAAAGACTATCCGCTCGAGTTTGTCGAGAACGCGTGGACGGAAAATCATTTGCCGGTGATGACCGAGGTTGAGAAGGAGCAGTTGGAGCAGCGGCGCGCTTATGGACTTGAGGTTCTTTCAGTGCCGCAGGAACGGTTGATGCGCGACATATTCCGCGGCGGCAAAGACGTGATGCCGAAAGACAAATGACGCCGAAAGAGATTGCGACTCATTACGATGCGAAAGTCTTTGATTCGCCGGACGCGGCGAAAGTGGCGGGATTTGTTTTGACTGAAACTGCGGCGCCGAGAAACGTTTGGAACAAAGCGAGTGCCGCAAACGCGATCGTTTTGAAGCTGGTGGAGAGAAGGGAAAGCGGCGAGGTTAACGAGATTGGTTTAGTGAT
Source organism: Pyrinomonadaceae bacterium (assembly GCA_035278765.1). Taxonomy (GTDB): domain Bacteria; phylum Acidobacteriota; class Blastocatellia; order Pyrinomonadales; family Pyrinomonadaceae; genus PSRF01. The sequence goes on from DATEIS010000253.1 coordinate 22,513, forward strand.
TGAGCCGTTTCAGGTGACGGGTTGTTACAAACCGCAACCGGCAGAGGAGCCCGCGGCTTAAGGGAAGTAAATGCATCAAGTAGAAATCGCAACAACTCAGGAAACACTGCTCGACAGCCCGGAAATGGTGCTGAACATGGGGCCGCAGCACCCGTCAACGCACGGTGTGTTGCGCGTTATCCTCAGGCTCGACGGCGAAACGGTTATCGATCTTGATTGCGACATCGGCTATCTCCATCGCGGCATGGAAAAGATTGCCGAAAACCGTATGTACACTCAGATCGCTCCATACTGGGATCGACTCGATTACATTGCCGCGGTTTCAAACGGTCTTGTGTGGGTGGAAACAGTCGAGCAAATGATGGGACTTCCAGTTCCACCACGCGCCCATTATCTGCGCACGATTCTTACCGAACTCAACCGCATCGCTTCGCACCTGCTTTGGCTTGCAACTCACGCGCTCGATATCGGCGCGGTCACTGTTTTGCTCTGGGCGCTACGCGAACGCGAAGAGATTCTGAAGATCTTTGAACGACAGTTTGGTGCTCGTTTGACGTGTCATGCATGGCGCGTCGGCGGCATGCCAAACGATGCTTACGACGACTTCAATAAAGACGTCCGCCAGTTTGTAAACAACTTCCCGAAGCGACTCGACGAATACGAGACAGTGCTTTCCGAGAATCGCATCTGGCTTAGTCGGACAGTGGGAATCGGCGTGATATCTGCCGAAGACGCAATCGCGATCGGGTTGTCAGGTCCGGCGCTTCGTGGTTCCGGCGTTCCCTGGGACGTGCGTAAGTCGCGACCGTACGCGGCCTATGCCGACATGGATTTCGATATACCGCTCGGCGAGAATGGCGACACTTATGATCGATATCTGGTGCGACTCGAAGAGATGAGACAGTCGCGCCGAATTATCGACCAGG
>DATEIS010000254.1:0-5306 GCA_035278765.1 Pyrinomonadaceae bacterium
TAGCGAACGCCTTCGGCGTAATGTCAAACTGATGCACTACCGTTATGTGAGACACATTGACTATTGTTACTCGCAACTGAGAATACGGCATTGAACCCTTCGATAGGAGGGCGTTAATGTCATCAGAAGAGCAGCAGCGGTTGATCCGAAACATGGATCGAATCGAACGTATGCTGAAGAAGTGCATTGAGGCCGATCGTCAACTACTAAAACAGCAGCGGGCGGAAACGCGTGCGCTGAGGGAGAAGTTCAAACGTCTATATGGGTCAGACAATACAACAGGCATCGATGGCGATGAACCTAAACATTGAAGCGGAAGTTAACGATGTCGCTTTCCTGCATGATGTAGTCTTTTCCTTCGAGTCGTAGCAGTCCTTTCTCACGCGCGGTGGCGTAGGAGCCTGCTGACATCAGTTCTTCATAGCTGACGATCTCGGCACGAATGAAACCACGCTCAATATCAGAGTGAATTGTGCCTGCGGCGGTTTGCGCGCGGGTGCCTTGAGGGATCGTCCAGGCGCGGACCTCCTTCTCACCAGCAGTCAAGAACGACATCAAGCCGAGCAGGTGATACGCACTCTTGATCAGTTGATCCACGCCACTCGTCGTTACATTGAGACTCTGCAGATAGTCGACACGTTCTTCCGGCGGTAGCGCCACGAGATCTGCTTCAAGCTGTGCACAAATGACCACACACTCTGCTGCTTCCTTCGCCGCAACCTCACGAACCGAGTTCACCATCGAGTTGTTGTCGAGATCGGCGAGCGCTGACTCCTCGACGTTCGCGGCATAAATAGTTGGCTTGGTTGTTAAGAGAAAGAAGTTGCGAGCGACAGCGCGTTCATCATCGGTGAGCGCGACAGTCCGTGCGGAACGTCCTTCCTCTAGCGCCGGCTGAAGCTTGTCGAGGACGTCCAACTCCTGACGCGCAACCTTATCCCCACTCTTGAGAGTCTTTTGTGCTTTCTCGCGTCGACGTTCGACAGTGGCGAGGTCGGCCAAAGCGAGCTCGATCTGAATAGTGTCAATGTCACGAAGTGGATCGACCGCCCCTTCAACGTGAACGATATTTTCATCTTCAAAACAGCGGACGACCTGGACCACAGTATCGGTTTCTCTGATGTTTGCGAGAAACTGATTTCCGAGGCCCTCACCCTTGGAAGCGCCGCGCACGAGCCCTGCGATGTCCAGAAACTCAACTGTCGCCGGCACGATCTTTTCCGTTTTGACTAACCGGGCAAGCGGTTCCAATCGTTCATCAGGTACTGAAACCACGCCGACATTCGGCTCGATAGTTGCGAAGGGATAATTGGCCGCGAGTGCGGAGGATTGCGCCGTGAGCGCATTGAATAAGGTCGACTTGCCCACGTTGGGCAGTCCAACAATACCTGCTCTTAACATTCATTTGCCTCGCGCAGAAAACTAACCGATTACAAACACGGATGCAAAAGCGGGTATAATCCCGAACCGATTGGCGACACAAATCAAGGGTGGCAATTCTCAGCTCCGATAGATGATCGCGTCTCTATTACTGGCCTTATTAGTCACACTTAGCGGCACCGTTGCGACTTACCTCTACGACGAAAACGCGTCGTTGGGTGCGCGACTGTGTGCCGGTGGAGCAATGGGACTAGCGGCTCTTGGCCTCGTTGGGTTTGTGGTTGCCTCATTGGTTGGTCTCAGTACCGCTGCAGTCCTCTTCAGCGCCGTAATCTGTTGCAGCCCACTCGCACTACTGTCCGATGGCTCGATTGTCCGGAAATTGAAAACAGACCTCGACGCAGCTTCGGCCGGCGCTCGACGGTTATTTACAAAACCTGATGCAACGTCGATCGGATACTTTCTTTTCTACGCTGTCGTGGCAGTCGTGCTGTGGAAGGTGTTTAGTCGCGCGGTGATTGAGGACGAAACCGGTATCAGCACAGGCCTGCTGAACAACTTCGGCGATCTTCCATTTCACGTCAGCGTAATCACGAGCTTTGCATTCGGAAACAATTTCCCGCCTGAAGATCCGACATACGCCGGAGTCCGATTCACTTACCCATTCATCTCCGACTTCGTTTCAGCGATGTTCGTGCGTTGTGGCGCAGACCTGCGCCAATCGATGTTCATCGAGAACTATATTCTCGGAATCTCTTTTGTCGGCCTCGTCCATCGTTGGGCTCTTGTGATGTTGCGCGATAAGTTCGCTGCAATCATCACCCCATTGCTGGTCCTACTAAACGGAGGTCTCGGCTGGACACAACTGTTCACGAAAGCTTCGACAAACGAAGGCGGACTCTGGGGTGTTTTGATGGACCCACCGCCTTCGTTCACAGTTGTTCCAGAGACTACGTGGCGTTGGGGTAACGCCATCTCCGCACTTCTGATCCCACAACGCGGATTTTTGATGGGACTGCCTCTGGCGGTCATCGCTTTCACATATTGGTGGATAGCCAACGACAAGAAACGTACACCCGAAGCGACTGAAACCGGAAAAAAGACACGCGCAAACGAAAAGCAGAAAATTGCCTGGCAACAGCAGGAAGCAACACGCGTCATGATGGCCAATCGCGGAATGATCGCTGCCGGAGTTGCCGCAGGATTGCTGCCCCTCGTCCATGCTCATAGTTTTGTCGTCGTAATGGCGATGGCGGGATGTCTGGTGTTGATTCAACGTCGCTGGCGCGAGTGGATTACTTTCTTTGTCGTGGCGTCTGCGATTGCGATTCCGCAACTGCTTTGGTCGACTATGCACAGTGCTGTGGATGCCAGCAGCTTCTTTGCGTGGGAAGTAGGTTGGGATCACGGACAGGAGAATCCGATTTGGTTCTGGTTTATCAATACCGGATTCTTTATTCCTTTGATACTGATCGCAGTCCTCATGAGAGGCGATGGATATCTCGTCCCAAAACGAATTCTGCTTTTTTATTTGCCATTCACGCTCTGCTTTATCGTTCCCAACCTGATCAAGATGGCGCCGTGGATCTGGGACAATATCAAAGTTCTCTATTACTGGTGGCTGGCATCAGCGCCAATTGTGGCTCTGTTACTGGCGAGACTCTGGCATCAGGGTCGCTTGCGGCGAGTAATCGCCGTTGTTCTTTTTGTTTGCGTCACACTCGCAGGCGCACTCGACGTTGCGGGCATTTCCTTCCGATCGACCAAATACCAGGTCTTCGATGCCGCGGGACTTCGTTTTGCTGAACTCGTGAAAGCTCAAACGGCGCCTCGATCGCTGATCGTTCATGCTCCGGTACACAACACACCGGTGTTCCTGACCGGGCGTCGTTCGCTGATGGGATATCCGGGCCACATCTGGACGCACGGGCTTCAATTTGTTCAGCGTGAGAGCGAGATCAGGCGCATTTACCTTGGTATGCCCGACGCGGAGCAGTTAATCAGAAAGTACGGCATCGAGTATCTTGTAGTCGGACCTCAGGAGCGAGTTGTAACTCCCATGAACCCAGTATTCTTGACTCGCTTTCAGAAAGTTGGAGAAGTTGGTGAGTACACACTCTACAAAACCAGGTAGCGGTCCAAAGACGCGGATTAAGAGTCGGGCCTCGGAGAGTGAGGTTGCGCCCCCAGATGCACAGGATATTCCTGAGCAGGCGTGGCGCATCGGGGCGATCGCCATCTTTCTGATCGGCGCAGTCCTCCGGCTCTATAACTTAAACCTGGTACCCCTTCACCACGATGAGGGTGTAAACGGAAACTTTTTGGTGCGGCTCGTACGCGAAGGGTTCTATACGTACGATCCGGAAAACTATCACGGGCCAACTCTTTACTACTTCTCAGCCATCATCCCCTGGATCACAAAACTATTATTCGGCAACGCGGTTCGCGACAATTACGGTCTTACGACATTTAATATCAGACTGATAACCGTGCTCTTTGGTTTGGGCACGATCGTTTTAGTGTTTCTGTTGCGCCGGCGATTAGGAACGGTAGCGACATTTGCGGCCGCTCTTCTACTAGCCGTCTCGCCCGGCGCTGTGTATCTCTCGCGTTACTTCATCCACGAATCGCTGTTTGTCTTTTTCACTCTCGGAATTGTGGTGGCTTGCGTTTGGGCCTACGACACGCGGAAGCCGGGCTATTTGATTTACGCAGCAGCCTGCCTCGCACTTCTTCTGGCAACGAAAGAGACGGCAATAATCTCTGCGGGAGTGCTAATCATTGCTCTCGCGCTGACATTGGTTTACATGCGCTTCAATCGCCAGCCCGGGGGGCAGTACGGAGGTAAACGAAAACAACCGGCCGGTGGACTGAGTCGCATTATTGAAGAGATGGGTGGCACGGGCAACATCCTGCCCGCGGTCGCGACGGCGCTTTTTGTCTTCTTTGCGCTGTACCTGCTCTTTTACTCCTCGTTCTTCACCAACAGCAAAGGCATCGCAGATTCGTTACAAACGTTCGCTATTTGGACCAAGACGGGCACCACGGCGCACGTGCATCCCGCGAGCATGTACATCACGTGGCTGCTTAGACTCGAGGCGCCGTTATTGTTTCTCGGCGCGACGGGCGCGGCGATTGTCGTTCTGAAACCAAAGAACTCGTTAGCGCTATTTTGCGCGTTATGGTCTTTCGGTCTCATTGCGGCCTATTCGCTAATTCCATACAAAACACCGTGGTTGGTACTGAACTTCGTGATACCACTCGCGCTGATTTCCGGTTACGCGATCCAGGCAATCTACGATATGGACCACGGTCAGTTGAGACTCGCTTCAGTGGTTTTGCTGGTCGCAACAGCAGTGGCAACTTATCAGTCGATCGATCTAAATTTCGTTAACTACGATAACGACAATCCGAAGTATGTTTACGTCTATGCCCACACTCGACGAGGCATGCTCGAACTTGTCGATCAGGTGGAACAAATTGCGAAGGAACAATCGCAAGGACTGACGGGAATAACCATCGTGAGTCCCGATTACTGGCCGTTGCCATGGTATTTCCGAAACTTCACTCGCGTCGGATATTTCGGCCGTATGGCTGCCTCCAATGAGCCAATCGTGATCGCTAACGAGAATCAGAAGGCGGAGCTGGAGGCCATGTACGGGCAGTTCTACCGGCAGGTGCCGTCGCAACAGGCGGGCGGAACTTATGAACTGCGGCCGGGCGTGAAGTTGCTTTTGTATGTGCGGCGACCGGAAGCTGGACCGTCCGCTCCTCCTCCGCCGATTAAAAACCCGTAGTTTTAACCACGGAAGAACACGGCTGCTTAACCGTGGTCCTCACTTCAGTTAAGGCGATCTCACTTTAAGTTGTGGTTGACATTCTAAGCACTCCCACTTATAGTGGCTCACCCGTAATGTTCAAACTCC
>DATEIS010000255.1:0-5988 GCA_035278765.1 Pyrinomonadaceae bacterium
CCCCTACAGTTCGTTCCGCACTGTCTGAGAAAAATAAAAGTACTTGGCGTTACAAAGTACTTGTGGTATTTATGCTGCGTGAGCTTGCCGAACCCGAGCACGATGATCCTGGTAGCATTACTAGCGCTCGCCTGGTCCTACGCCTGTCTGAGCTTGGCCGCTCACTTAAAGACGAGGTTCCGGCTTCGCAGTGGATACACGCGGAAGCTGTTCCATGTCCTGATCTTCGTTTCGGCCGCAATTGTTAGTGTTTTGGGCGGGTTTTGGGCCGTTTGCGTGTTTGGCGCGATGGTCTCGCTCGTGGTCGGACTCGCTGTTTTTCGTGGTCGAGGCGCCGGGTTTTACGAGGCCCTCGCACGGGAGCAGGATGGACCAGATCGCACGTATTACATCGTCGTTCCGTACTTCGCTACGTTGATCGGCGGAATGACCAGCAACGTCATCTTCGGTCCGCTTGCGATCGTGGGATATCTGGTCGGTGGCTTGGGTGATGCCGCAGGCGAGCCGGCAGGAGTTCGATGGGGTCGGCATCGTTACACGACTTCTGGCGGAGTTAAAAAGACACTCGAAGGCTCGCTCGCGGTACTCGCTGCTTCTGTAGTTGCTCTTGCGATCGGCGTGGCAATCAGCCCGCAGCTAAGCTTCGATCTGCAATCGCTCATCCTGCTTCCGGCAATCGCCCTTGTCTGTACTCTCGTCGAAGCGTTTTCGCCACGTGGTTGGGACAACGTGTCGATGCAGCTTGTTCCAACTGTGCTCGCAGCAATTCTCTTATCAAAATGAACCTAACTAAAATGCACAAACTCTTGAAATCTGCCGACGGTAAAAGATTCATCGTCGTATCGCTTCTGTTGTTGTGGTGCGTCTGCATGATTGCCGTGCGAGTAAGTCGTACAGGCTCCGGTTACTACGTGTTTCTTATCGTCAATCTTTTCCTCGCCGGAGTGCCTGTATTTCTTAGCACGGCATTGCGGGTTGCTGATTATTGGGAATGCCATCGGATTGTCCGGCTGGTCATTTTTTGTCTGTGGTTATTGTTTCTGCCAAATGCACCTTACATTCTCACCGACATACTGCACTTAACTCGCGCGTCTCACGCTCCCGTCTGGTACGACCTGGCGCTGTTGCTCTCGTGTTCAGGGACCGGACTGGTGTTGGGATACCTGTCACTCGTCGACGTGCAAGCGGTAGTGGCCCGCAACTTTGGTCATGCTTGTGGTTGGATCCTGGCGACGGTATCGCTGATGTTGAGTGGATTTGCGCTCTATCTCGGCAGGTTCCTGCGCTGGAACAGTTGGGACGTTTTGATCGAACCGTCCCGACTATTGGAGATAATGGGCGTCGCAGTACACCCGTGGGCCCACACAAAAGCAGTGTCAGTGACATTAATCTTTGGCGTCATTCTCACACTCGGATACATCACCTTGAGAGTCTTACTGGTCCAACCCGAGCGTTCCTGAAATAGGAACTATCTGCGTTCATCCGCGTCTAACCAGTGTAAGATGTTTGGCGGTTCAAAGGAGAACGCATGTTTCCTCTCAGACGTCTGATTTCCTCTGTGTTGATGTTTTCGTTGCTGGCGTCTTTATTACATGGACCACTCCGTGTAGTCGGACGAGCTGATGTACGAACGTCGGTAAGTAATGATGAGAGCAGCAAAAAAGACGGTTTGCAGTTTCGACTGAGTCATGGCGTTAAGCAACCTGAGACGGGACCTACCACAAAGCCGGCAACTGCAATCGAATTGTCACAGCGCGAGATTGAGAACGTTCTGAATCGCTTGCCTCCCATGAGGGTCGAGCCGAGTGAGGAGTTTGCGCTGCGTGAGAACTCTCTTCCACCTCCACGCACAGGCAAAACGATCGAGACTTCATTTCCTGCTTCCGGCACTGCTGTTAAAGAAGAGGTCACGTCTGGTCCATTGCAAGTGGTGCGCTATGCACCTGAGGGTAGTGTTCCGTTAGCTCCTGAGTTGAGCATTACATTCTCACAACCCATGACGGCGCTCACTTCGCAGGAAGACGCGGCGGCCAACGTTCCGGTGAAACTCAATCCACAACCACCGGGCAAATGGCGCTGGTTGGGAACAAAAACGCTCGTGTTCAAGCCTGACGGCAGATTCCCGATGGCCACGACGTTTGTCGTAACTGTTCCCGCCGGGACTCGTGCGGCAAATGGAAGTGAGCTCACGACAGAAAAATCCTGGAGTTTCACAACGCCTCCGCTGACTGTGAAGGCGACGTTTCCATCCAGTGATAACCCGCAGCCGCGCGATGCTTTGATGTTTATGGAATTCGATCAGCGCATCGAGCCCTCCGAAGTTTTACGCGCAATCAAAGTTACGAGCGGCAATCGCACTTTCAACACGCGCCTGGCAACGTCCGACGAAGTGAAGCAGGCAATCGCTCGAGACCAAAACGGGACGGCGCGGTTGCAGGGAGCCGTAAATGGCAGGTGGCTGGCATTCCGCGCGATTAATCCGCTTCCCGCAAACTCTCCAATGTTAGTTTCCCTCGTTTCTGGTGCACCTTCGGCAGAAGGTCCGAACCGCACACAAAAGCCTCATGAATTCACGTTCAAGACTTATGGCCCACTCAAGGTCACGAAGCACGGCTGTGAAGAAAGGCCACCCTGCAAACCGGACGAATCATTTGAGGTTGAATTTAACAACGATCTCGCCGACGACCTCGACATGACCAAAATCAAAGTCGAACCAGCAGTGCCAGAGTCGGAAAAGAACGTCTACGGTTCTACGTTGGAAATCGGGGGCGACAAACGAGGAGGCACAACTTACCGCGTTACGCTCGACAAATCGATCAAAGACAGATTCAACCAGACATTAGGTCGAGATCTAACCTTCACCTTCAAAGTTGGACCAAGCCAGAGAAAGTTTGTGGGGCCTGATAATTTTGTCGTCATGGATCCAGCAGCGCCTACACGCTGTTCGGTGTACTCAATCAACTACACACGACTCAACGTTAAAATTTACTCCGTCACTCCAAACGATTGGCCCAAGTGGAGGAACTACCAAAAGCAAACAAACGACCGCGATTCTAAAACAAATATCACGCCTCCTGGTCGACTCGTCGTTTCGAAAACCGTTTCGATACGTAATGCCCCGAACGAGATCGTCCCAACTTTCATTGACTTGAGACCAGCACTGACGAACGGCCGCGGTCAACTAATCCTCATCGTCGAGCCTTCTGGAGGAACACCTGTCGACAAAGATGATGACATTGACATCTCTGAATCGTGGATCCAGGTCACCAACATCGGACTCGATGCATTTGTAGACGAAACGGACGTCGTCGGCTGGGTCACATCACTCAAGGATGGTGCTCCGTTGAGCAACGTCGAGGTAACGCTCTTGCCGTCTGATGTTACCGCAAAGTCCGGTGCGGATGGGCTTGCGCGCATGGCTTTGAAGTCATTCAGCGCAACTGCGCCGGGTTTGATGATCGCACGGCGTGGCGATGACGTCGCGATCCTGCCCGAGAACACTGCTTACTGGAACGAGGAGCCTGGAGGTTGGGCAAGAAAGCCGGCGACAGATTCCTTAAGTTGGTTTGTCTTTGACGATCGCAAGATGTATCAGCCCGGTGAAGAGGTCCACGTCAAAGGTTGGATTCGAAAAGTTGGTGGAGGGAAAACCGGTGATACTGCGTTGGATAGCGCCACTAAAAATCTGACCTACGTCTTGAACGATTCGCGTGGTAACCAGGTGAAGTCGGGCAATGTTGCTGTCAACGCACTCGGTGGGTTTGATCTGGCGTTAAAGTTACCCGCCACGATGAATCTTGGTTTTACGGCCTTGCAGTTGGAAGCCGTGAGTGCACTCGCGGGGAACGATCACAGTCACCACTTTCAGGTGCAGGAATTCCGCCGGCCGGAGTTTGAAGTTGAGACGAAGGTTGAAAGTGAAGGACCATTCTTCGTCGGCGCCGGTGCAGACATTTCAGTGAATGCTGCTTACTACGCTGGTGGTGGTCTACCGGATGCTCCAGTTGACTGGTACGTCATGGCCATCGCAACTCATTTCACCCCGCCAAACAGAGGCGCTTACACTTTTGGTACATGGCAATCCTGGTGGAGTTACGAGGGTCACGGAGGATACAAGACGCAAACTTTGAGCGGTGTGACTGATGGAGCTGGAAAACATCGCCTTCATATAGATTTTGATCGCGTTAATCCCGCGCAACCTTCTCTCGTCACCGCATCGGCAAGTGTTTCAGATGTAAACAGGCAACGATGGAATTCCAGTACGACGTTACTCGTGCATCCTGCAAATCTGTATGTTGGTTTGAAGAGTGACAAGGCGTTCGTGGAGCCGAATCAGCGTTTGACAGTCGATACAATCGTTACCGATCTGGATGGGAATCTGGTCGAAGGACGAGAAATAAAAATGGTCGCCACTCGTTTGAGCTGGCGGAAGGAAAAGGACGATTGGATCGAAGTTGAAAACGATCCACAGGAATGTGTGATTCGCTCGGCCGCAAGCGCCACGAATTGCACCTTCCAACCAAAAGAGGGCGGCGAGTATCGCGTCGAAGCGTCAATCCGAGACGATCGCGAACGCCGGAATCAGAGTGAGTTGAAGTTTTGGGTCTCGGGTTCACAGTCGCTATCAGGGCCTGACGTGGAAGAGAGTAATGTTGAACTGATTCCGGATCGTAAAGATTACAAGGCTGGTGATACGGCTGAGATTCTTGTTCAAGCTCCGTTCTATCCTGCGGAAGGTGTGTTGAGCGTGCGGCGTTCCGGGATCGTAAAGGTGGAACGATTTCGCATGGACCGGCCCACGACGACTCTGCGAGTTCAGATCGAAGAAGGCTGGGCTCCGAATGTGCACGTGGAAGTTACTCTGCTCGGGGAAATTGAACGCGATTATTCGAACAGCACCAAGCGTCTTCCTAAGCAGCCGGCTTACGCTGGAGGTAAGTTGAAACTGGATATACCTCCACTCGATCGCCGCCTCACAATAGCTGCGACACCTCGTGACAAGACACTCGAGCCTGGTGGTGAAACGAATGTCAGTGTGGACGTAAAAGACGCTTCGGGAACTCCGATCGCAGGCGGTGAGGTTGCAGTTGTAGTCGTCGACGAAGCAGTGCTGGCGCTCACTAACTACAAACTCGACGATCCGGTTTCAGCGTTTTATCCGGAACGGAGTTCTGGAGTTGGAGACGTTCATCTGCGGGAAGATCTCTGGCTATCATCACTTTCAGGAGCAGACTTTGGCGCAGAAGGTGGCGGTCCAGCAGGCGGCCAGTATTCCACTGCCGTACCGAGAGCAGTGTACGGACTATTAAATGCCTATCCCGCTCCGCCGAACATGCCGCCGATGGAAGTAGGTCCTGGGCCGGATCCAATCCGTATCCGGCAGAACTTCAATGCTCTTGCAGTTTTTGCACCTTCAGTTCCCACCGATGCAAACGGACGTGCGGAAGTAAAGGTGAAACTGCCAGACAATCTGACACGCTATCGAGTTATGGCGGTGGCAGTTGCCGGTGGCAAACTATTTGGTTCGGGAGAGTCGTCCATTACTGCACGAGTGCCCTTAATGGTGCGAGCTTCTGCGCCTCGTTTTTTGAACTTCGGCGATGCGTTTGAGTTTCCGGTTGTGGTCCAAAACCAAACAGACGCGGCGATGTCGGTTGATCTAGCGCTACGTGCCAGTAACGTACGAATGACTGGATCATCAACGCCAATAGCAGGCCGGCGTGTGACAGTACCGGCGAATGATCGCGTAGAGGTTCGGATTCCCGTTTCAACCGCAACGGCGGGTACGGCGCGGTTTCAGGTCGCTGCCGTTTCCGATCGTTGGTCCGACGCAACCGAAGTCTCTCTACCGGTTTGGACTCCTACAACAACCGAAACATTTGCAACTTATGGAGAAATCGATCAAGGCGCGCTGAGTCAACCTGTAAAAGCTCCGTCCGCAGTGTTCAAAGAATTCGGCGGCCTCGAGATTGAAGCGTCGTCAACTCA
>DATEIS010000256.1:0-11918 GCA_035278765.1 Pyrinomonadaceae bacterium
GTCGAAAGTCAATGAAAAAGCATGAACAGGGCGACAACAAAACGTGTAACTTTCTCGGTAAAGTCATCTGGCACATTGGTTGCTCAAATGGAAACAGCAGCTTTGCTCAGTTAGGAGGTAAGAAGCGTGACCATAAAGATATGCCTTTTTACGATACTGTTAATAGCGGCGCTGGGGATCGGATGTTCAACGACTCCGAATCAGACCGCTGATGCCAACGCAAACACAGCCGCCACAGCCCAGGCGACCACGTCACCCGGTCCGGACAATTCAGAAATTTCCACGAGTGTAGACGCGAGTGGAACGCGCACCGAAACGAGAACCTTCCGCGATAATCCGCGCGTCTCTAAAGTAGTTGTTATCACACCTCGCAACGGCGCACGAACCGTTAAAGTCACTTCGCGAAGCGGTGAGGAGAAAGTGGTAGACACGACCGAGAACGTACTCCAAGCCACTGGTGAACAGGTAGCAAATGCCGCAGGATTTGTGGCCGACAAGGGCGAGGATGCCGGCAAGGAAGTCGCGGACAAAGCCGAAGACGTCGCTGACAAGACGGTCTCGACCAGCAAGAAGGTAGGCGAGAAAACAGTTGAAGGCGCTAAGACTGTTGGTGACAAGTCTGTAGAAGGCGCCAAGAAAGTTGGCGACAAGACAGTTACTGGCGCGAAGAAAGTCGGCAGTGCAGTTAAGAAAGTAATACCGTAACCGAGTACACCTCGATAAGCCAAAAAGGCACAAAAAGCACAAAATGGAAAACTCTTTCTGTTTTGTGCTTTTTGTGCCTTTTTGTGGCTATACTACTCGTGGCAAGGAGGAGAACCCCCATGGCAGACACTTCGAGGTTTACGATCATTTGTCCCTGCTGCGAGACCACCATGACGATCGACGCGCAGACTGGCGCGATTCTCGCTCACGAGGAAAAGGCCAAGCCGCTGGCTTCGTTCGACGAGATGGTCAAAGGTCTCGATAAACAGAAGCAGATGCGCGAACAAATCTTTGCGCAGGAGCTCAGTTCCATGAAAGACCGCGACCGGATTCTCGAAGAGAAGTTTCAGGAAGCAATGAAGCGGGCTGAGAAAGACAAAGATAAGCCCTACCGAAATCCCCTGGACATTGATTAATTAGCAATCGATTAACCAAATGGAGAACCGTTGATGGCTCGTATCTCGACTCGCCTGATTCTTAGTGCCTGTCTCCTCGCAATAATTCAAATAGCCGGGTTGGCACAAACCCGGATGCCGCAACTCAAATTCACCGATCGCACACTTCCGAATGGCATGCGCGTGTTGAGTGCTCCCGATCACGGGAGTCCGACTGTCGCCATACAGGTTTGGTATCACGTCGGCTCGAAAGACGATCCGGACAAACGTAGCGGCTTCGCACATCTCTTCGAGCACATCATGTTTAAGAGTACAAAGAACATGAAGTCGGAGATGATGGATCGACTCACGGAAGACGTGGGCGGTTTCAACAACGCGTTCACTGCGGACGATGTAACGGTTTATTTCGAAGTGGTGCCGTCAAACTATCTCGAGACACTGATCTGGGCTGAAGCCGATCGTCTTTCCGGGTTGAATGTTGACGACGCGAATTTCAAGTCGGAACGTGACGTGGTGAAGGAAGAGTTTCGACAGAGCGTTCTCGCGCCGCCATATGGCCGCTTCTTTTATAAGCTCCAGGAAAAGTCGTTTGTTGAGCATCCGTACAAGCGCCCGGGAATCGGAAGCATTGAAGACCTCGATGCCGCGTCACTCAAGGACGTACAGGATTTTCACAGCACGTTTTATAGAACAGACAACGCGACACTCGTTGTGGTCGGCGATTTCGATCCGAAACAACTCGATACGTGGATCGATAAGTACCTGGCTCCGATCGCAAAACCCAATCGCCCGCTGCCACGCGTGCAAGTCAAAGAGCCGGAGCGCAAGGGTGAGACGCGTGTAACCGAATATGGGAGCAACGATCTTCCCGCGGTCGGGTTGACGTACCTGACGCCACGACAGTCTGATCCTGATTCGAGTGCTTTGCGTGTTGCGGATGCAATTCTTTCTTCCGGCGAGTCGTCCCGACTCTATAATTCGCTTGTCTATACACAGCAGTTGGCCGCTGAGGTGGATGCGCAATCGGATGCACGTGAGGATGTAAGTCTTTTCTACATGATCGCGATTCTTTCGGAAGGGAAGAAACCGGAAGACGTCGAAAAATCACTGCTGGCGGAGATCAAGAAACTCCAGGACACGCCGGTGTCGGCGGCTGAGTTGGAGAAAGCCAAGAACCAGATCATTACCGATCAACTTCGGCAGCGTGAAAACAGTAATGGAAAAGCGTTGGCGCTTGGGGAAGCTGCGGTTCTGCTCGGAGATCCGGCTCGCGTTAATACCGAGCTCGATAAACTCCAGGCAGTTACGGCGGCTGACATTCAACGAGTGATGAAAAAATATTTTACGGATGCAAATCGTTTGGTTCTGTACTATCTGCCGGAAGCGTCCAGGAAGAGCGGGGAGGGACGATAGAGTATGAATAATCCAACGATGTTTCTCCCGCAGCGGCGCGACGGCGCAACGGGTTTTCTTTGGTTCTCCGCTGCGCCTTTGCGCCGTTGCGTGAGAATGGTTTTATTTGCATCTCTGTTATGCGTTATTCAGGTCCGCGCCCAAACACCACAAGCAACACCACCACCGCCCGCACAACCACGTTCGGTCGCATTTCCAAAACCTGTCGAAGAAACACTTCCAAACGGACTGCGCGTGATTGTGATCGAGCGTCGCGAATTCCCGCTCATCTCTGCTCAACTACTGATAAAAAATGGCGGTGAAGTCGATCCGGCTGAGTTGGCTGGTTTGGCCGACATGACCGCGAGCTTGCTCACGAAGGGAACTCAGACTCGCGACGCCACGAAGATTGCGCAGGAGATCGAGAGTCTCGGTGGCTCGCTCGATTCGGGTGCGCGTTGGGATTCGTCGTATGCCAACGTCAGTGTGATGTCGTCGAAAATTTCTCCGGCGATGGAGATCCTTGCTGATGTTGTGCGCCGACCGACATTCAAGAGTGAGGAAGTCGAACGATTACGACAGCAGTATCTCGACAATATCACGCTCGCCATGGGTGAGCCGGGATCCATTGCGCGTTTCGTCGCAGCCCGCGTCGTGTTTGGCGACAGTCCTTATGGCCATCCGATTAGCGGCACGGCGGAGTCGTTGACGCGCATTACCGGGGCTGACATCACGAAAATGCACTCGCGCTATTACCGTCCTGACAATGCGATTCTCGTGATCGGCGGCGATATCGGCGCTAAAGACGCAATTGCCCTCGCGACAAAGCATTTTGGTGACTGGCAAAAGCCGTCGACACCTTTGCCGTCAATGAGTGCGGCGATGCAGAACGCTGATGCCAAGAGTGGGCGAGTAGTAGTGATCGATAAACCAGACGCCGGACAAGCTGCGGTGTATCTTGCGCGCACCGGTATAAACCGGAAAGATCCGGATTACTTTCGTGGCATCGTCAGCAACTCGGTGCTGAGTGGTTACTCCGGCCGTCTCAATCAGGAGATCCGGATCAAGCGCGGTTTGAGTTATGGCGCCGCGAGCACGCTGGACACGCGACGCGATGTTGGACCATTCGTCGCCTCGGCGCAGACAAAGAATGAATCGGGCGCTCAGGTCGCCGATCTGTTGCTGGGCGAGATTAGTCGTTTGTCCTCGGCGCCGCCCGCGGATCTTGAATTGACTCCGCGCAAGGCAGTGCTGATTGGAAACTTTTCGCGAAATCTCGAGACTGCGGCAGGGCTCGTGGGCCAGGTGGGCTCGCTCGCGCTTTACGGAATGGGCCTCGACGAGATCAATCGTTACATCAACAACGTGCAGGCAATCACGACTGCCGATATCCAGAAGTTTGCCGGTGCGAGACTGGATGCTAAAACCAGCAACATCATTATCGTGGGCAATGCGAAAGCATTCCTGCCGGAGTTGCAGAAGAAGTATCCTAATGTGGAAGTGATTTCGATTACTGAGTTGGATCTGAATACGGCTTTGCTTCGCAAGAAGCAGGCGGCAGGTTGAGCCACGGATGACACGGATATGAATAAACTGATTTACGCTGTTGGGTTTGTTCTCCTCGTGATGGGTTCTTCGAAGGCGCAGCAGGTGCCGATTGATGGTGTTGATGCGCGTTCGGATCCGGCTGAGTTTGCGAAACAACTAGGAAGCACGGATCCGTTGGTGCGACAACGCAGCGCCGAGGCGCTCGCGAAGCTGGCCGCAACCAGGGAACGCAAGCTGGTTGAAGGTTATCAGCTACAGGAAAAGAATAAAGAAGTTCGACTCGCGTTGGATTGGGCGCTGTATCGAATGGGCCGAGCCGAGGCGTTGTATCGCATCGTCGATGAGCTCGATTCGGGACGACAGGACCAGGCTGTCGGTTATCTGTCGGAGTTGGAGAGTCCGGATCTGCTTTATCCGTTTCTCAAGCGAACGAACAACGCGCCGCGAATTAACGTCGGCTTGCTGAAAGCACTCGCGCGTATTGGCGACGCGCAAACTCTCGATCTGATCAAGCCATTTCTCGATTCGCACCAGCCGTATGTCGCCGAAGCGGCGGAAGTCGCACACGACGAGATTGAAAAACGACTTGGCGAACCGTCGACTACGACGCGCACACGACCACGGAGTATTGAAAAGCCTTGATGGAGTACTTGGTGCTTTGTACTTTGTTCTTTGTAGTTAGCTAACAAATCACTAAGTACAAAGCACCAAGAACAAAGAACAAGGCCCCTCCGCACCCAAATGCACCCCAGTCTCCGCACCTTTCTCGATTTACTAACCAGAGAAAACGAAATCATCACTATCAAAGCCGAGGTTGATCCGTACCTCGAGCTGGCCGAGATCCATCGACGCGTGATCAGCACTGGTGGACCGGCGTTGCTGTTCGAACGCGTAAAGGGCAGCCGTTATCCGGTTGTCACGAACTTGTTCGGCACGGCGCGGCGCATCGATCTCGCGTTTGGTCCCAAGCCGGAAGCCCTCGTTCGCGATCTCGTTCACATCGCCGAATCGATCCTGCCGCCAAAGGTCGGTGAACTTTGGCAACACCGCTCGGTCGCACTCGATCTACTCAAACTCGGAACTAAAAACACATCACGGTCACCAATCACTCAGGTTGTCGATCGTCCGGCACGGTTGGACCAACTGCCGGTGATAACGACGTGGCAGGAAGACGGTGGTCCATTCATCACCCTCCCGCTCGTCTACACCGAGAATCCCGTCACGAAGAAGCACAATCTCGGTGTCTATCGCATGCACGTCTACGATTCACACTCGACAGGTCTGCACTGGCAGATTCAGAAGGGTGGCGGCTTTCACTACAGCGAAGCAGAGCGAATGAACCAGCCACTGCCGGTCACAGTGTTTCTCGGCGGACCACCCGCGCTAATCCTCGCGGCGATCGCGCCATTGCCTGAAGACGTGCCCGAGCTCGTGCTCGCGTCGTTACTGGCGGGGCAGAAACTCAAGATGACGAGCAATCCTCTCGGCGGGGGGCACAGTCATCGTCTCGCTGCGGAAGCAGAATTCGCTCTCGTCGGTCACGCTCCACCACACGAGCGGCGACCGGAAGGACCTTTCGGAGATCACTACGGTTACTATTCGCTGCAACACGATTATCCTGTCTTCAAGGTTGACGCAGTATTTCATCGTCGCGATGCGATTTACCCGGCGACTGTCGTCGGTAAGCCACGTCAGGAAGATTTCTTCATCGGCGACTACTTACAAAAACTCCTCTCGCCACTCTTTCCCCTCGTGATGCCCTCAGTACGAGATCTTTGGACTTATGGTGAGACTGGCTTTCACTCACTCTGCGCGGCGGTCGTGCGTGAGAGATATGGTCGCGAAGCGCTTGTCTCCGGTTTCAGAATTCTTGGTGAAGGGCAGTTGTCGTTGACGAAGTTTTTGTTGCTCACCGACACGCCTCAGGATCTGAAAGACTTTCCTCGACTATTTGAACATGTCCTTGAGCGATTTAAGCCGGAAACCGATCTGTTTGTCTTCTCAAACGTCTCGATGGACACGCTCGACTACACGAGCGGCAAGGTGAATGAAGGCAGCAAAGCGATTATGTTGGGTCTTGGTGATCCCGTACGCAAATTACCCCGGGAGTTCACCGGTCAACTGCCGAGTTACATTTCGCGTGCGGAAGTTTTTTGTGGAGGTTGCCTGGTCCTGCAAGGCGGCTCGTTCAGCGAAGACGAATCCCTACCATCACGCCTCGCAAACGATCCCATATTTTCAGATTGGCCACTAATTGTCCTGCACGACGACGCTCGCGTCGCCAAATCTTCACCTGATTTCCTGTGGTCCACCTGGACTCGCTTCGAACCCGCAGCGGATATCTACGCAGCCAACACGAGGATCGAGCGCCACCACTTGGTCTACACGGCCCCAATCGTCATCGACGCCCGCACCAAACCCGGCTTCCCCGACGAATTAATCGTCCGTGACGACATCGCCCAGCTAGTTGATAAACGTTGGAGTGACTACGGCCTCAATCCGTAACCAATCCGCGTTTATCCGCGGCCAGATTGATCGTAAACACCGCGCCACCCTCAGGCGAATTACCGGCCGTCAGCGTCCCCCCATGTTGCGTGATGATTCGATGTGTCAGTGCCAGTCCAATCCCGTGTCCCTTCGCTTTAGTAGTGAAGAACGGAATAAAAATCTTTTGCATGTCATTCGGGGAAATACCAGCTCCACTGTCTCTAATTTCAATCACTCCACGAGCAGCCCTGACATGCACACTTCCTCCTGGATTCGCTTCCGCTCCATTTCTCATCAGGTTCAGTAACGCAAGCCTAAGCATGCGTTCGTCCGCCTGCACCGATGACGCCTCTTCGGCATCAACGATCAACCGGACATTCAACTCCTCAAACACCGGCGCGAGCTCAGCAGCACAATCATCGATCAACTCCGAGAGTGACACCTGCTCCAACTGCAAAGGTTGCGGTCGGGCGAAGTTTAGAAACGCCGTCACCATTCCCGAAAGATTTCGCACTTCATTGAGCAACGAGCCCGCCGCCACCTGCGCCTTGTCGTTCAGCTCCAGACTCTGAAGAAGCTGTGCGTAACCCTGCAACGTCGCGATCGCATTCTTGAACTCATGGGCGAGACCGGCGGACATCTCACCAAGACTTTCGAGGTTGTTCTTCAGCGCGACCTGTTCGCGCAACTCAGTAACCTCGGTGATGTCTGTCAACAGGCATAACGCACCTCTTGGACCACGTTCGGGAGGCAAGTCAATCGGAGCGATTGTCGCGCCCAAACGTCGCAGAGTCCCATTTGGACTAACAGCTTCAATCTCCGTGCGCCGGTACACATTACCCGTTTGCAAACAGTCGCCAACCATCTGCGCCAGTTCTTCATGCGGTCCGAAAAGTTGTTTATACGGCTCGCCGAGCGCCGCGCCGTTGACTTCGAGAAGTGCGCGGCCGGGAGTGTTGATGGCCATTGAAAGTCCGGCAGCATCGAATGCGATCAATCCGGATGGCAAACTGGCCACGATACGTTCGCTAAATTTCTCCGCAGAATTGGCGCGCTCACGTGCCTCAGAACTTAGCTGTTCGAGCGCTTTTCGTTGCTCCTGAAGTTGGGCGACCACAGACTGAAACGTCTCGAGCACAAACTCGGCTTCGTCCTGCGATTTGAACTGCTCGGAAACTGACGCGCGTTGCGCTTCGCCGACAAGTTGGTGATACGGACGCAACAGCCAGCGCAACAGAAACAAGATAGCAAGGAGACTGCCGATCAGAATCGCGATGAATGAAGCGAGCAGAATTGGACCACGCGCAGCGGGAGTTTCAGGTGTGATTACATACAACAGAATCGCAAACAGGACGGCCACAAGAAAGAGCCCTGTGAGCATCGTCAGTCCGGATTGGAAACGATTGCGATAGGTCATGTCATTGCCGATTGCCGATTGCCGATTGCCAATTTGAGTGCCGAAGCAATGAGACAAATCGGCAATTGGCAATTGGAAATCGGCAATTACCTGAATTGGCCCGCGTACCATTCAACTAATGGTGCGCCGAAGAGTAATGCTGCAATTGCGCCGAGTCCGAGAAAGACGCCAAACGGCAGCAGCATCTGCATGTTTCGTTGGCCCTTCCGGGCCATCAGCAAGATGCCGATCACGGAACCGCTCAGTACGCCCACAAAGATCGTCAGGATTGTGAGTCGCCAACCGAGATAAGCACCCACCATAAACATCATCTTCACGTCGCCGAGTCCCATCGCTTCGATGCCGCGAAGTTTTTCCCAGGTCCAACCCATGAGCCAAAGCGAACCGCCGCCGATCAACGCACCAATCGCTGCTCCAGTAACTGAGACCACCCAGACCGGCATACCTGCGAGCGCTCCCTGCGAGAGTGAAGGCAAATCATCGAAGTGCCACGTTCCGGTCAAGTAAGGAATCGCGATCCGAGCGACGACGGCAAACACGATTCCCGGGTAAGTGATCACGTTGGGAAGAATCATGTGTTCGGCGTCTATGAATACGAGCGCCAGTAACGCCGAAGTAAATACGAGATCGAAGGGAAGAGCGGCACTCAAGCCTGTGTGCCATGCGACGCCAACAAACAGCACACCTGTGAGCAGTTCGACGGCCGGATAACGAATCGAGATGCGCTCTTTGCAGCTACGGCATTTCGCGCCGAGCATCACCCAACTGAGAACCGGAATGTTGTCGTAAAAAGCGATCGCACCGCCGCACGAAGGACAGCGTGAGTTCGGAAAGACAATCGACTCCTCGTGGGGAACACGATGAATTACAACGTTGAGAAAACTCCCGATGATCGCTCCAAAAACTCCTACGATCACATATCCAAACGCTGGGGGAAACGAACTTAAATCAGGCATCTTTATCTGTGTAATCTGTGGATTGCTGTCGTTCCCAAAGCATCAAGTGCTTCAGAAATGCATGATGCGCGGCGAAGCTCGCTATCGTAAAGCCCGCGAGGCCGTCTCGTAATCCGCCTTTCAAAATCAAACTACGAATGAACGCCGCTGGTCCAGCCGAAGCCACACCAAAAACTGAAGTGCGCCGGCCCTCTTCAAACATTTGTCGCGCGGCGAGTGGTGCATAGCGCTCACCAATCATGCGGTGATGATGCGCAGCGTCCTGTGAAGTGTAATGCAAAAGATCGCCGTTCAGCTTTTCGACACGCGCACCAGGTTCCATCGTTACCGACTCATGGATATGACGTTGTTTCCAGTGACCCTTGCTCTTTCTGAAGAGTCGTAACTGTCGATCAGGATACCAGCCGCCGCCGCGGATCCACCGCTGCTGATAATAGCTGCGACGGGAGATCTGATAACCATCGGCTAGCTCCGAATCCGGTTTTGATCGCAAAGATTCGATCGATTTTCTCAATTCGTCTGAAACGCGCTCGTCGGCGTCGAGACTGAAGATCCATTCGTGTTTGGCTTGATCAACTGCGAACTGTTTTTGCGCGCCAAACCCTGGCCAGGCATTCGTGATGACCCGGGCGCCGCAAGCCTCAGCCAACGCGCGCGTGGCGTCGGTCGAGTTTGAGTCTACCACTAACACATCGTCGGCCCATGCGACTGATTCACATGCGGCTTTGATATTCGATTGCTCGTTGAATGTGATGATGGTGGCGCTGACCTTCACATGAGGTAGCTTACCAAAGGCAAAACGAAAAGGCCGCAGATTTTCGCGGATGAACGCGGATCTGCGGCCTTTCTTACAACTAGCTAAGCGTTTATGGAACCACGGGCGCCTCAACTACCACGTTGTTGGCCCGCAGCGTTGTCGAAGTCGCACGTTGCAAGTCGGCCAACGCCTTGTTGTAGTCAGTCTCTGCTCGCAACTCGGAAGCGCGTGCGTTTGCCAGCGCGTTTTCGCGTTGGAACAGAAGGAACGTCGTCGAACGGCCTACCTGGTACAAACGCTGCTCGCCTTCAAGCTGCATTTCCGCATTCACTCGCGCTTCACGTGCCGAAAGCACCCGCTGGCGCGACGACTCAACCGCTTGGGCAGAGTTGCGAACATCGACTTCGATAAGTTGCTCCTGCGATCTGGTCGAAGCCTGCAACTGCTCCTTCTGAATTCTCGCACCCGCGAGATTTGCTTCCGCAGTCTTGTTCTTGAAGGGGATCGCGATCGCAACTCCCACGGTGACGTTGCGCGTCTTGCCGCCGAATAGATTTTGAAGATTCTGCCCAAAACCACCAACCAGACTCGGGTTGACGATATTTGACTGCACCACGCCCACCGGCACTGTCGCCGGATCCAGGAGCAGAGTCTCCCGGATTTTTTGAATCTCATTGAGTAAGAACGCCGATGGATTCGTCGCCGGATCGCCCACAATGATGGGCTGCGTAGTGCCCGGAGGCACCACGGTTGCGAGGCTGTTTCCAGCAAGACCAGTGAGCGCGACAGTACCAACCAAATCGATCTGCGGCTTGGTCTGGTTCTTGAAAAACGTGAGATCGATGTCGTTAATGTCGTTCTGCAGACGCAGACGACGCAATTCCGGACGATTGTCGCGAGCTGCTTTCAACGCATCGGGAAGATTCACCGGGTTCGTATCAAACGTCGGCGTGTCGGTCGGAGTCAATTGAGCCGACCATTCCGGATTGCGCGGATCCTTAAAGATAAGGACCTTGAGATTGTTTTCGGCAATCGCCACTGCCTGGATCGCCGAGTAGAGTGCAGTCTCACGATTCGCGAGCTCTGTTTGCACTTCAGCTCTCTCGAGTGGAGCTTTCGCGCCTGCAGCAATCTGCGCTTCGACGTTTCTCAAACTCTCGCGCGATAGGTTCAGGTTGGCGAGGTTGTTTTGCTGATCGCGCAATGCGAACACCAGCTCCCAATAGGCCTGCTGCACGCGGGTGATCACTTCGATTGTTCGCTGGCGGAAGTCAGCGTCCGACTGATCCAAACGCTTTCGCTGAATACGAATCTGCCGGCGGTTGTTGTCGATCGAACGATTTCGCAGCAATGGTTGCGTGAACTGTAGCGAAAGATTCGATGAGTAGAACGGATTCAGTAAGCTGAAGCTGTTACTCGTGTTCGTGTGTGAGTTCTGGAACTGGAGGAAATAGCTTCCGCCACCTCTGCCAAACTGTTTCTGCAAAGATGGGGTGACCGACCAGGTCGTCGTGCTGACGGTTCCGGATGTTCCGGAGCCACCGCCCAACTGGCTCTGCTGCGGCGAGATGCGTTTGTCGTATTGCGGCGTGAGTCCGATGATTGGATCGAAGATGCCTTCGAGCGCGCGCAACTGAGTTTCTGCAAAGCGAACGTCGTCACGTGCGACTTCGATATCGTTATTGTTTTCCAGCGCACGCTTGATCGCCTCGTTCATCGACAGCGACAAACTTTCACCATTAACTCCCAAACGTTGAAGACTGGGAACCGGCGGCAGTGGCTTGGCCTCGAATTGCGGAATCACCGGGTCGCGCAATGGCTCGCCCGGTTCACCTGGCATCGGCGTGGGTGTCTGTCCCGGAGTTTGCACACCGGGTTGTCCCGTTGGCGCCGGTGATTGTCCCGGTCTCGGAGCTGGAGTTTGTTGGGGAACAGTTCCGGGCGGTGTCGCCGGATTGGGTTGCTGTGTTCCCGGAGGCGCTGCCGGATTCGTGGCTGGCGTTGTGGTGCCCGGGATCGGTTCTTGTCCCGGCGGCCTTGTCGGATCGTTCGGCGCCGGTGTCGGTCGCGGCGTTGATCGAGGTACTTGTGCCAGCGCAGCGTTCGTTCCGGCGAACACGACACATGCCAGAATCGCCGGCCTAACTAAGTTGCGAGATATCAAATTAAACATCAGACGAAGAGCTCCTTAAACATGGTTCCTATAAAGTTTCGACCGCTTAGCGAAGGAAGAGTCGATACATTCTGGCAAACGAAGGTCC
>DATEIS010000257.1:0-21406 GCA_035278765.1 Pyrinomonadaceae bacterium
CGTCTTTAGTTGTGAGTCCGGGCGCGTATAGCACGTCTGCGCCTGCTTCCTGATACATCTGCAATCGCTCAATCGTGTCTTTCAAGTCAGGTCTGCCGACGAGATAGTTCTCGCAACGCGCAGTCAAAGTGAAGGGAAACGGAAGGTCGCGAATAACGTCAGCCGCGGCTCGAATGCGTTCAACTGCAAGAGAGCGTTCATAGATCGGATTGTCTGCGCGCTCCGTCGCGTCTTCAATTGAACCGCCGGCGGCTCCAGTGTCTGCTGCGAGGCGGATTGTCTCGGCAACGGACTCGGGTGCATCTCCAAAACCATTCTCCAGATCGATGCTGATGGGCAAATCGGTCGCAGCGGCGACGGATGCGGCGTGCGCGAGCATCGCATCGCGACCGACTGCGTTATCCGGCTTTCCGATCGAGAACGCATATCCGGCACTGCTCGTCGCCAGCGCCTCGAAGCCGAGATGAGTCAGCAGTCGAGCGCTGCCAACGTCCCATGGATTCGGAATAATGAAAGCTCCGGCGCGCTTGTGAAGCTCAGCAAAAGCGCGCCCCTTTTCAGTCTGGGTCAACATACGATCTCCTCATTGTGGTGGCAGTGCAAAGGTTCCTTCAACTACCTGCACAAAATTTCTCTCTTCGCGAAGAATAATACGTTTGCTTTGCGCGAGATCGAAGTTCGCGAGGGCTTCGGAATCGGATCGCAGACGTGTGCGATAGGTTTCATACGCGGCAAGGCTGTCGAAAGCGATCAGTCCCCAGGCGACATCGTTTGTGCCTTCATGCGGCAGGAAGTAACCGATGAGATGCCCGCCGCAGCGCGGAATGATGCGGCCCCAGTTCTCCGCATACGTCTTAAAATCATCGCGCTGGAATGGGTCGATTTGATAACGAATGATGCACGTGATCATTTGATTCTCCTCCCACGTCTGAATTGGGCGTAACTGTAGGGGCGGCCCTCCGTGGCCGCCCGTGGTTTAGTAAAGGATTCAAGGAGCGACGGCCTCGGATTTGGTGAACACGATCAAAACCACGGGCGGCCACGGAGGGCCGCCCCTACAATCGAACCGATGGTTAAGCAGGGACCGCTGACGCGAATTTACGGGCGAGGACCAGGCTGAGGGCGCCCATCAGGCGTGTGTCGTCACCTAGTGTCGATGCAAAGACAGGGGTCGAAGGTAGACCACTGCAGATCGTATTCTCGGCGAGCGTGCTTCGCAGTTCATCGGATATCAAGGGCCAGACTCGAGCGATATCGCCGGCAAGAATCACCACCTCGGGACTTAACCCCTTCGTGAGATTTGAAATTCCCAAGCCGAGATAGTGAGCCGTTTCGAGTAACGCATCCTTCGCAGCGCCGTCTTTCGAAAGTGCATTGTCCATCAACCTGCGAAACGAGATCTCAGAATCCGCGGGAGTCCCACGTCGCTGTCGATAGCGAGCCAACGCCGCACGCTCTGACGCAAACGCCTCCCAACACTTTTCACTTCCCGCCGCACATACTGCCGGGGCTCCGCGTCCAATCGTCATGTGACCAAACTCACCCGCCGCTCCCGCGACTCCCTGATACACCTGTCCATCGAAGATGATCCCAGTTCCCAATCCTTCTTCAACCAGGACCAGGATAAAGTCGCGCACGTCGCGAATTTCCGGCCGGCCCAGCCACAACTCAGCGAGCGCGGCGGCGTTCGCGTCGTTATCGGCCGAGACTGGTAGTCCGGTGCTCTCGTGCAGATCCGTCGCGAGCGCCCAGTTGCGCCACTTGAAGTGTGGAATGAAAAGCGCCGTACCTGTGATCGGATCGACGAGTCCGGGCACACATACGCCGATGCCTTCAATATTCGTATGAGTCTTGATGAAGCGTTGGATTATCGAAAGTAATCTGCGATACGTCGCTGTCAAATCGGGATTTGTATCAAACACTTCCCTGTCGACCACCCGTCCGACAAGATCAGCAACGGCGACTGTTGTTTGTGCAGTGCCTACGTCAGCGCCGATCGCCATAAAGCCACCAGCCCGCAAACGCAACAAACTCGGTGGACGTCCTCCAGTCGATTCACCCTCGATCTCGTAGATCAATCCCTGGGTCTTCAACTCGTCGACGATCAAAGAAACTGTCGATCGCTGTAGCGCTGTTTCGTGAGAGATCTCCGCACGCGAGATTGGTTCCTTCTCACGCACGTAGTTGAGGACGATTTGACGATTGATATAGCGAATCGTGTCCGCCCGGGCCACATTCACTTTTTTGAGGTTTATGCGTCGCAACGTTTTGGTCCGCGGTCCATAGTATCAACTCAGCGAATGTTGATGACAACTGACGCCGCCTGCAAATTGTCCGAAGTTGCTTCCAGATAAATCCGGCCGGGTTTTTGTTTTGCTTGAAGAATCACGAGCGCCATTCCATGAAAAGCTTTGCGCTGTTTTCCTTTGAACGACTCGTGGCTGATTTGGTTGCCATTATCAACCCCCACGATCGAGCCGTCACCCTTAACATTGAATTTGATTAGATTATCAGCCAACGGAACTGTCGTGCCATCCTTGTCGACGACTTTCACAGTCACAAATGAAAGGTCTACGCCGTCAGCCTTGATCGTTCTCCGATCAGGACTCAGTAGGATGCGCGCCGGTTCTGCCGCGGTGCGAATCTCTTTCGTAAGCACTTCGCGACCACTCTTGCGCGACACTGCTTTCACGACGCCCGGCTCGAAAGGAAGACGCCAGAATACATGCATGTTATCGCCTTCTTTTCGTTTCGTGCCTTGTGACTTTCCGTTCAGAAACAGTTCCACTTCATCGGCGTTGTTGTAGTACGCGACGACGTCAACCTTCTCGCCCTGTTTCCAATTCCAGTGCGGAAAGATGTGCAAGACGGGGGTGTTGGTCCATTCACTCTTGTAGAAGTAGAACGGATCTTTGGGAAATCCAGCGAGGTCGATGATGCCAAAATACGAGCTGACTGCGGGCCACGGAAACGGCGTCGGCTCGCCGATGTAATCCCAGCCGGTCCAGATATACATTCCGGAAAACCAGTCGTACTTCTTAACCATCTTCCAGTGTTCTTCGTGCGCTGCTCCCCACGGCGCAGTTGAATTGTCGTAGGAGGAAGTTTCGTATGTGGGTCCGAGCTTAAGAATGTCTTTCTCTTCTCTGGGCCAACGTCGAATCTCATCGGAGGGCATCGAGTAGCTGCCGCGCATGTGAAGTGAGGAATTCGTTTCGGCGCCGAGGATTACGCGTCCGGGAAACATCTTCGCAAACTCCGGAAGTTTCGCGTGCGCGTAATTTGGACCAACGATATCCAGATTGCCTTCCATGATCACTTTGTTGTCACGACTCACGCCGTTTGTCGCGGAGGTGATTGGACGTGTCGGATCGAGATTGCGAACGATGGCGCCGAGCTCTTTGGCGATTGTTCCACCGGCCGGATTGTCGTTCCACTGCTCCATGACCTCGTTGCCGATACTCCAGATAAAAATGCTCGGATGGTTGCGATCGCGAAGCACCATGTCTTCGAGATCGCGTTTGTGCCACTCATCCCAATCGAGATGGTAGTCGTATTTCGTTTTCGCGATCTTCCACATGTCGAACGCTTCATCCATCACGATGAAACCCATTTTGTCAGTCAGTTCGAGCAGTTCCGGCGCCGGTGGGTTATGTGAAGTGCGAATGCCGTTGACACCCATTTCTTTCAACATCTCGAGCTGGCGCTCAATCGCGCGCGTGTTGACTGCCGCGCCGAGCGAACCCAGGTCGTGATGATTGCAAACGCCGCGAATCTTTACCGGTTTGCCATTGAGAAAGAAACCCTTGGCGACGTCGAAACGAAAACTGCGGATGCCTAGTGGCGTCTCGTAACGATCAACGATTTTTCCGCCTTGCTGCAATTGCGAAACAACCCTGTAAACGTATGGACGATCGTCGGACCAAAGCATTGGCGACAAAACTCTCAGCGTTTGACTTACCTCCGCGTGCGCGCCTTTCGCAGCGACTTTGTTCGCAACTTGCCGGGCCACTACTTTTCCACTTGTATCCTGAATGATCGTGGTCAGATTTACCGGAGCAGCGCTATTCGAACCGTTATTCACTTTCGTCTTGATGACGACTGTCGCTGCTTGAGTGTTAACTTCGGGCGTCGTTACGTAAGTGCCCCATTGTTCGACGTGCACTGGATCGAGTGTTGTTAGCCAAACATTTCGATAGATACCTGATCCTGAATACCAACGTGAATTTGGTTGCTGTGAATTATCGACTTTGACGGCGATAACGTTTCGACCACCGCCGTAGATCAGATGCGGCGTCAACTCGTATGCGAATGAGATGTAGCCGTACGGACGCTTGCCGAGATAGTGACCGTTGATCCAAACCTCGCTGTTGCGATACACGCCGTCAAACTCGACAAATATCGACTTTCCTTTTGAAGTCATCGGAACAGTGAACGTCTTGCGATACCAGCCCAGGCCACCAGGCAACGCGCCGCCACCCGTGCCAGACGGAGCATCCTTACTAAACTCGCCTTCGATACTCCAATCGTGCGGCAGATGGAGTTGACGCCACTGCGCATCGCTCAAATCGTTGTCCTGTCCATTCGCTACATCACCGAGGTGAAAACGCCAATCCTGAGTGAACAAAACTCGCTTCCCCGGTCTCGAATTCGCGAAGGCGGCTGAACTGACCACCAACAAAAAGGCAATCGCTAGTATTCTTTTCATAATCCGTTCCCAATCCGTGTTACTTCAGCCCAAGAGCTTTCAATAACTCGGGATCTTGCTGCGCCTGGCCATTAGCTTTATTCACCGCCGCGAAACCACCCGCATAGTCCCACATGGTCCAACCAATGCCATGCTTCTCGAGCGCTATGCGCATGTCGTGAAGCCACGTCACGCGATCCGACGCACGCGCAAATCTCCGGAATGCGCCAAACTCATTACACGTTATGAACACGCGATGTTTCGCGGCCCACGCAGCAGCCGCTCCGAGTTCCCGATCGATCCGCGCAGCGTTCCAGTTCTCTTCACCATAACGAAGCAGGTTGTACTTCGCCGGCTCATCCTGAACCGTATCGAGCACGAGTTTTACAGCATCTGGTGACGACGGATACGGAATGTTTTTGTAAAACGGCAGGTTTGGACCGGCCCACGTGGCGCCCTGATGCGTAAACGCAAACGGTTCGTAAAAATGAAAATTGTAAATCACGTTCGGGTCGGAATACGGCTCGAGAGCAAGCATCTCGTAGAGACCCGACCAGCGATGGCCACAGGCAATGATCGTGTGATTCGGAGCGCCCGCACGTATCGCCGCGATCAGTTTCGCCTGTATTCCATACCAGCGATAACCATCCTCGACCATCGGTTCATTGATAACTTCGAGGAACACGAGATTCGGATCGCGTTTCGCGAGGTGAGCAGCAAAAGTGCGCCAGAATTTCGCAAATGCTTCGATATTTCGCTCTTCTCGATTCATCCGCAGTTTGAACTCGTCACTCGGATGAATATCGACAACCACCGCCAAACCAGTAGCCAAAATCATGTCGAGCGCACTGTCGACATACTGTAAATAGGTGGCGTTGAGAATCGACGGATCGGGCGTATCGGCTAGCAACGGCGCGGGCTCGATCGGAAAACGCACGTGATCGAAGCCCATCGATTTGATGAGCGCGATGTCCTGCGCGGTGGTGTGAGTTTCGAGATGTGTTTTCGAGTAATTGGCTGCTTGCGAGAACCAGTGACTCAGGTTCACACCGCGCCGCAAACGCGCTGCTCGCGCCGCCAGATTGGCAGGCCTCTCCTGAGGTTGCGTCGCTCCCTGGGTTGAAAGTGTTGACACATGATGCAAAATAGCGACTGCCAATAAGAGGGTAATCAATCGTCGAGTTCGCTTCAGCACGCGCATCTTTTATCAGGCGTCAATTCAGAAAGCAAAATAAAATTTCCGGAGAAGTTTACCGTTGAGCACAAAAATATACTGGTGGCTTGGCCCAATTTTGCTCCTACTTCCAATCGTTGCTGTACACGGTCAATCAACTCGCGGTGGGGCGAGTAACAGCAAAACGGTTATGCAAATCAACACTGGATGGCAGTTCCGCGAAGTCGGAAAAACGGACTGGCACGACGCCTCGGTCCCGGGTTGTGTACACACCGATCTGCTCGCGAACAAATTGATCGAGGATCCGTTTTATCGCGACAACGAAAAGAAGCAACAGTGGATCGAGAAGAAAGACTGGGAGTACCAGACAACTTTCAAGATCGCGCCGCAAACTCTTGCACGCGAGAATGTTGAACTTGTCTTCGAGGGACTCGACACCTACGCGCAGGTTTATCTCAACGAACAACTGGTGCTGAGCGCAGACAACATGTTTCGCACCTGGCGAGTCGATGCGAAACAGACGCTCAAAGCCGGCGATAACACTTTGCGAATCGTTTTTCGATCGCCCGTTAACGAGATTCTGCCGGTGATGGCGAAGTTGAACTATCAACTTCCGTCACCGAACGATCAGGGCGAGAAGACGTCGCCATTCACGCGCAAAGCGCCATATCACTACGGCTGGGATTGGGGTCCGAGGTTTGTCACCAGCGGCATTTGGCGTCCGGTTTCTCTCGAGGCGTGGGACCACGTCCGCATCAACAACATTCAAGTGATTGTCAAAAACATCACACCAACTGCCGCTGATTTGACGGCGAATGTCGAAGTTGAAGCGAACAGCGCAGGTACCGCCACTATTTTATTGGAGAACTTGACCGATAAACTCGTTCATGGGAAACAACAGATCGATCTCAAACAAGGAATTAATCGAGTTACATTCAACTTTTTTGTTACTCACCCGAAGCTATGGTGGCCCAACGGACTCGGCGCACAACCACTCTACACTTTTCGCGCACGCAGTCTTGTAAACAGCCGAATCACCGACGAAAAGTCCACGCGAACCGGACTGCGAACTCTCGAACTCCGACAGCAGCGTGATGACGCGGGCCTCAGCTTCATGTTCGTCGTCAACGGCATTCCCGTTTTTGCAAAAGGCGGCAACTGGATTCCGGCCGACAGTTTTCCGACACGAATCACCAAAGACAAATACCGCTTCCTGATCAAATCAGTGCGCGACAGCAACATGAACATGCTGCGCGTTTGGGGTGGCGGAATTTACGAAGCCGACGAGTTTTACGAACTGTGCGACGAGATGGGAATTCTTGTCTGGCAGGACTTCATGTTCGCATGCAGCATGTATCCCGCGAACCAGGAATTTCTCGACACCATTCGCGCCGAGGCGATCGACAACGTCAAGCGCCTGCGAAATCACCCGAGCATCGTGCTGTGGGCCGGCAACAACGAAGTCGAAACTGCCTGGCTAAACTGGGGTTGGCGAAAGACCCTGCCGGCATCTGTGTGGGACGATTACAAGAAAATCTTCCACGGCGTGTTGCAGGAAGTTACCGCTGAATACGATCCTTCCAGAGCGTACTGGCCCAGCTCGCCACGTGGCGGACTCGACGACGATCCGGATTCACTGCGCAGTGGCGACGTACACTTCTGGCGTGTCTGGCACGCCGCGGAACCGTTCAGCGATTATGAGAAACAGACGCCGCGATTCATGAGTGAATACGGCTTCCAATCGTTTCCAAATATCGAGACGGTGAAGGCGTATACGATTGAAACAGATAGAGACATCGAGTCGCCGATCATGCTCGCGCACCAGCGACATCCGCGCGGCAATCAACTCGTGCGCGAATACATGTTGCGGGATTACGCGCAGCCAAAGGACTTTGAATCGTTTTTGTACGTGAGTCAGGTTTTGCAGGCTGAAGGAATCCGTATCGGCGCCGAGCACCTGCGCCGGATCATGCCTCACAACATGGGTTCGCTCTACTGGCAGATCAACGATTGCTGGCCGGTCGCTTCATGGTCCAGTATCGATTACTTCGGACGCTGGAAGGCGCTGCAATACTACTCGCGCCGCTTCTACAACGATCTGCTCGTCAGTCCGACTGTGCAAAAGGGATATCTGAAGCTGTTCGTCGTTTCAGATCGACCAAAAGCAGTTCCTGCAAAACTTCGCGTTACGCTGATGAATTTTGATGGCGCGACTCTGAAGAGTTTCAATCAGGACGTGACAGTTGCTCCACTGACGAGTCGCTCGTATTTTGATCTGCGAGTGGAAGAACTGCTTGGTGGAACAGACGGCAAGAATGCGGTCGTGTACGCTGAGCTGCTGGTGAATGGAAAGGTAATTTCGAGTCATGATTACTTTTTCGCGCCGTTCAAAGAACTCACGTTCTCGAAACCAACGATCACCTCTGAAGTGACGCGCGTGCGTGATGGCTTCAGCGTCAAGCTGACGACTGATAAGTTTGCGAAGGCGGTTTATCTTTCACTGGCGGAGCATGATGGATTCTTTTCCGATAACTACTTTAATCTCGCGCCGGGAAGAGAGATCAGCGTTGAGTTTCGCTCGCGAAAGCCGCTAACTGTTGAGCAGTTTAAAGAGCGACTACACATTCGTTCTGTCTTCGACGCATTTTAGCCACGGATTAAACGGATGAAAGTTCGATGGGGAATTTTAGGTGCTGCGAAGATCGCGATGACGAAAGTCATCCCGGCGATGCAGCGTAGCGAATGGTGTGAGATCGTTGCGATAGCGTCGCGCGATCTCTCGAAAGCTAAGGCGGCTGCCGCAGAATTGAACATTCCCACCGCGTACGGAAGTTATCAGCAATTGCTCGACGACGACTCGATCGAAGCAGTCTATAACCCGCTTCCAAACCACCTGCATGTTCCCTGGACGTTGAATGCCGCTGAAGCCGGTAAGCACGTTCTCTGTGAAAAACCGATCGGACTCGATGCCAGAGAGGCGAAAGCTCTGATCGAAGTTCGCAATCGCACGGGCGTGCGAATCCAGGAAGCATTCATGGTGCGCACGCATCCGCAGTGGCTCGAAACTCGGCGGCTGATTCATTCAGGCCGGATCGGTTCGCTACGCTCGATCACGGGCTTTTTCAGTTACTTCAATCCCGACCCTGAAAACATTCGCAACCAGCTTGACTTCGGCGGCGGCGCGTTGATGGATATCGGTTGTTATCCGATCACGATCTCACGCTTCATGTACGAGACAGAGCCTCGGCGCGTGCTCGGCCTCATCGAACGTGACGAAGAAACTGGTACCGATACATTGACTAGTGCCGTGCTTGAGTTTCCAAACGGTCACTCGACTTTTACCTGTAGCACTCGGCTCGCACCTTATCAGCGCATGATGTTCACTGGAACCGAGGGTCGGATCGAAGTGCTTATCCCATTCAATGCTCCTAACGATCGCCCGACTCAGATTGTGCTCGACGATGAGACAATCGAATTTCCGATTTGCGATCAGTACGAAATTCAGGGCTCTCTCTTCTCGCGTGCGATTCGGGAGAACGGCGAACAACCGATTCCGCTCGAAGACGCGATAAACAACATGGCCGTGATCGACGCGGTCTTTCGCTCGGCAACGACAAGTCAATGGGAGGAAGTGCAATGAAATTCACCGTCGCGATGCTTCTACTTCTCGCTGTTACTGTTGGCCCAACGCCAGCTCAGGACGACAAGTTTGTCTACGCCGATTTTGAGAAGGCCGAGAACGGACGGCCGGTGAGTAACAACGGCGGCATGGTCCAGATGTACACGGCACAGGAATCAACACCGGTTAAATACAAAGGGCTCGCAAATGCTTCCCCCGGCGCGCCGGAGTTAATCGTTCTGAAGGATGCGCCAAACAACCATCTTGCGTCGTTTGAATACAACCTGCTCGGACCAAATCAGTGGGCGAATGTGACGTTGGAAGTGATGGGTCGTCCGATGAAAGATGGAAAGGCTGTTGCGGACGATGTTAGTGGTTACAAACAGCTCGCGTTGCAACTTTACGCGACGGGCGTCGATTCGTTGCGCGTGGAATTTGTCAGTCACGGACAAGGCATCAATATCACTTCCGGCTTTCCGCAATTACCGATTCGACTCAAGCCTGGTCTCAACACGTATGTGATTCCGTTGAAGGGAGTTACGCAACCTTCGTGGGCCGAGAAAGTAGACACAAAGGAAGTGCTGAAAAAGTTAACGGCCATCAGCATCAGCGCCTATTGCAATCAATGCACACCGGCAGCCGGGATGGTCCTCGTAGACAACCTCGTCTTCCAAAAGTAACAACAGATGAAAAGATCAATCTGTGTAATCTGTGTATTACTTGCGCTTCAGCTTGTTGCATTTGCACAGGAACAACAGTTCGCGAATCTCGGTGACTTCAAACTTCAGAACGGCGGTGTGATCCGAAACTGCCGCATTGGTTATCGAACCTTCGGAACGCTAAACAACGACAAGTCAAACGTCATCGTGTTTCCCACCTGGGCCGGAGGCACAACCGAACAACTCAAATCTAACTTTGGACCAGGACGGCTGATCGACAGCACGTCGTATTACGTCGTCGCGATCGATGCGCTCAGTAACGGCGTTTCATCATCACCTTCCAATAGCCGTCTGCAGCCGCGCATGCGCTTTCCGGAGTTCAGCCTGCGCGACACGGTTGCCACTCAGCACGAACTCTTAACGCGCGTGCTCAACATTCATCGCGTCAAAGCAGTAGTTGGAATTTCGATGGGTGGGATGCAGGCGTTTCAGTGGCTCGTCTCGTATCCCGATTTCATGGAGAAAGCGATTCCGATCGTTGGCTCGCCACGTCTCGCGCCATACGACCTGATGCTATGGCAGGCGCAGATTGATGCGCTGAAGCGTGATCGCGATTGGAAAGGTGGCAACTATTCCGTTAATCCGGCTCGCGCGCTCGACTTCGCGTTCGGAGAACTGCTGCTCACAACTCCAACGGACTACAACCGTCGCAAGACGCGTGAACAAGTATTCGCGGATCTCGCAAAGGCGCGAAGTGATGCGCGAGGGTTCGATGCAAACGATAAGATTCGCCAGGTGCAGGCGATGATGAAACTCGACATCCCGCTCGAAAGCGCCGCCAAAACGGTGAAAGCAAAAGTGTTTGTCGTCGTAGCGAAATACGATCACGTCGTCACACCTGGTCCAGCCACCGAATTCGCCAAACTGCTCGGCGCCAAATTTCTCGACCTCGACAGCGACTGCGGTCACCTCGCCACCAGTTGCGAATCACGTCGCCTCAACGAAGCCGTCGCCCAATTCCTAAAATAGCCACAAAAAGGGCCACAAAAGGCACAAAAAGCACATAAGGCACATAAAAGAGGTAGTCTTACTTTTGTGCCTTATGTGCTTTTTGTGCCTTTTGTGGCCCTGATCGTCTGGGTGGCGCCGCGTCGAAGCTTTATTACAAAAATCGTGGCTCGGTAGCGAATGTGGCAGGAGGTTCCAGTGATGCTGCGGATTGTGGCATGCTCCAACTTACCGTTCTTCCAGTCGATATCGATTTCGAAGCCCCCGCGTGCGCGCAGACCTCTAACCGATCCGTTGGGCCACGCTGCAGGCAAAGCAGGCAACAACTCCATCTCATGCTCGTGACTCTGCAACAGCATTTCCACGATGCCTGATGTGGCTCCAAAATTTCCGTCGATTTGAAACGGTGGATGCGCGTCGAAGAGATTGCGATAGACACCGCCACCGCCGCGAAATTCTTTTGCATAAACTGGAGACAAAGCCTTTTGCAATAACAAATACGCCCGATCACCGTCACGCAACCTGGCCCATAGATTGATCTTCCACGCGAGACTCCAACCAGTACCCACGTCGCCTCGCAACTCTAAACTCTTCCTTGCTGCTGTGAATAGCCAGTGGTCACCCAAGGTGATTTGATGCTTGCCTCGCCTGGTGATCTGATTACTTGGAAATACACCATAGAGATGCGAGACGTGGCGATGTTGACGCTCCGGCGCCTCGAGATCCCAGTCGTCTAACCATTCC
This sequence comes from Pyrinomonadaceae bacterium, assembly GCA_035278765.1. Classification (GTDB taxonomy): domain Bacteria; phylum Acidobacteriota; class Blastocatellia; order Pyrinomonadales; family Pyrinomonadaceae; genus PSRF01. The sequence goes on from DATEIS010000257.1 coordinate 11,892, forward strand.
TGCAATTGGCCCTCTTTGCCGATCTGCATCGGCGGCAAACGCTTCTCAACTTCCCTGAGTTTGGCGCTAAAGTCTTTATCAATCCCGAGAATCGCTGCCGAGCGAATGCATTGATTGAACAGATCACGGATGATCTGAATGTCCATCGTTGGTCCAGCACAGATCGCAACATCGCTCGGGTGCTTGTTCTCGGGCGAGATCGAGGGACACGTCACGAGCCACTTGTGTCGCGGCTCTTCAACGAGTGTGTCGACGAAAAACTCCGCCGCGCCTTTCATCACCGGATACGCACGAGCCAGAAATTGTTTATCGTTGGTGAATTCATAGTGATGCCAGAGATGCGTGCAGAGCCAGGCGCCGCCGGTGGGCCAGAAGCCCCATAGTGGACCATCGATCGGCGCGGTTTGTCGCCACAGATCCGTGTTGTGATGGCACACCCAACCGCGTGCGCCGTAATGAACACGCGCCGTGCGCGAACCATTCTCAACCAGTTCCGACACCATCCGCAGCAACGGCTCATGACACTCCGACAGGTTCGTGGTTTCGACGGGCCAGTAGTTCATCTCCGTGTTGATGTTGATGGTGTACTTGCTCTCCCACGGCGGCGTCATCAGATGATTCCAGATTCCCTGCAAGTTGGCGGGCTGCGTGCCGGGACGCGACGACGAGATCAACAGATATCGCCCGTACTGGAAATAGAGGGTCGCGAGATGAGGATCCAGACCTTGCAGAAACTGCGCCGGCCGTTGATCAGTTGGAAGATCTGCGGCACTGGTGCGGCCGAGGTTTAGTTTAACGCGCTGAAAGAGTCGCTGATGTTCGCGCACGTGTGCTGCGCGGAGTTGCTCGAACGATTTGCGACCGGCGGCGACCAGGGTGTCGCTGATAATTGTTTGCGTATCCCTGTCAGTCTTTTTGTAACTGGAATAACTGGTCGCAGCGGCGATGACGATCACGGCAGAGTCTGCGTTTCTGACCATGACGTTCTGATTCTGGGGAACAGTTTCGCCACCCGATGCAACGACCACCGCGCGCGCTTCGAAATTCAAACCGCCTTTAATTCCGAATGCGTCTCCATTAACACCGCGCAACACGAGTGCTCCCTGGCCTGTGGTCGACACGGTTGCTTTCTGTGGCGTTTCAAAGCTCGCGGAGAAGTTCAAACTGCGCGGAGAGTCGGCAGTGAGCCTGACAACAATCACCTGGTCCACCGGACTCACAAACACTTCGCGCGTGAAAGTTGTTGAACCGATTTTGTAAGAGACCGTGGCGATTGCGGTGTTGAGATCGAGTTGGCGGCGATAGCCCGCGAAGCTGTCGTGTCCGGGGAATGAGAGTTTTAGATCGCCGACAGGTTCGTACGGCATCTGCTTGATCGGTTGGGCCATCATCTTCGCGCCAACCAGATCGTGCGCTTCCTTGTATTTGCCTTCGAAGATTAGACGGCGCGCTTCAGGCAAAGCCTTCAACGCTTCCGGATTGTTTGGATCGTAAGGTGAACCGGCGTAGAGAGTGTCTTCGTTCAGTTGGAGCTGTTCGTTCGCTGGACCACCAAAGACCATCGCGCCTAAACGTCCGTTCCCAACTGGCAGCGCATCGGTCCACTCGACGGCCGGCTTGTCGTACCACAACAACAGAGAGTCATCGGCAGGCAACGCATTCAGAATCGATGACGATAACGGAAAAGTCGCTGCCGCAACTCCAGCCTCTGCCAGGAACTTCCGCCGCGTAATCTTCCGCTTCATTTTGCGAGAGTATGGACTTTAATGTCCCACTTCACTTTCCCCGCCTGAGGATCGTCACGCAGGGCAAAAGTATTTCCACGCGGAACAAGCGACAGCGTTTGCACATCACTGCCCGGGCGAGTAAAGAGTCCACTGATCGGAGTGTTGTCAGTGCTGAACACGCGCAGCTCGACGTTGGCCCAGTCCATGTCATTCGTACTCTGCGCGACTTTAATATGCGGCAACACAGCGTGGTTTTTTACCAGCAACACCACCGGGATCGCACCCAACGCTATCTCGTGCCACTTCTCACCCGCATAGACGCGCCCGGTTTGATAGTCAATCCACGTTCCCGGCGGCAAATAAACCTTGCGACGATCACCACTCGCAAACATCGGGGCCACGAGCAGATCCGATCCAAACATGTACTCGTCGTCGATGGACCACGAACTCGGATCGTTTGGATACTCAAAGAACAACGGACGCACCATCGGAAAACCACGCGCCGCTGAGTCCTTCGCCTGCGCATAGATATAAGGCATCAGCGAATATCGCAGACCGAGGGCCTTGCGAAAGTCTTCAGTCAACGCCTCGTCGTATTCCCAAGGCTCTCGCGGTGGCGCACCATGCGCACGTGTGTGCGACGTCAAGACTCCCCACGCCATCCAGCGCCGGTAAAGATCGCGCGGCGCCTTCTGTACGAAACCACCGGCATCGTGACTCCAGAAAGTAAAGCCCGACAACCCAAACGAAAGCCCCCCGCGCAACTCCGCCGCCATTGCAGAGTCTGTGTTCTCCGCATCACCACCCCAGTGCAATGGATAACGTTGACTGCCCGCCCACGCACTGCGTGCCCAGATCACGTCGTCGCCGGTAACTTCTTTCGTAACTTCAGCAACTGCCTTGTTGTAACGCAACGGATACAAATTGTGTTCGTACCAACCGCTCAACCCGGAATGGTATTGTCCACTCACCGGCGCGCCTTCACCAAAGTCGACCTTGATCGCGCCGACGCCGAGCTTCAAAAGATCTCTCAGTTTCCCCTGGTACCACTTAACCGCCTCTGGGTTACTCACATCGAGCGTCGCATCCTCGAACGGCAGTTGCCCACCTTCATTCTTGACGTGATAACCCTTCGATACCATCTCTTTCCACAGATCGTTCTTGCTGGTGAAGTAAGTGTATTGCCAGAGACTGATGCGAAATCCCTGCTGCTTCAGATCGGCGATCATCTTTGCCGGATCGCGGAAGCGCGAAGTTGAAAAACGATAATCGCTGCGCCAATCGGTTTCGAACCAACCGGTATCGAGGTGGATCACATCCGTGGGAACTTTGTGTGCTCGGAGTTGTTGAGCCACCTGGCGCACCTGGTCCTCTGAGTTGTACGTAATACGACTCATCCAGAAACCAAACGACCACAGCGGCGGCACAGGGCTGCGACCAGTCAGAGCCGTGTACTCCGAGAGAATGTCTTTGGGCTCGCCGAGAAACAGAAAGATGTCGAGGTTTTCGTCACCTGAATAGATGGTGTTGTGCGCGTCGAAGTACTTGCCGAAGTCGAACGTGAGAGGCGCGCTGGTATGCACAAACATTCCGTAGCCGTTGTTGCTCAGAAAGAACGGTATGGGCTTGTACATGAATTCGTTCTGCTTGCCCATGCCGTCGCGCGTCCAGACGAAGACGCGTTGTCCGCGTTTGTTGAAACGCGTAAAGGATTCGCCACAGCCGAAGATCTTTTCGTCGTGTTGTAACTCAAATGTCGCTGCGATGCGACGTGAGAGATCGCTCGAGCGACGAACGAATGAAAACGGAATTGGAGTGATGAAGGTGTTTGGATCGCCGATGTTCTGTGTCCGGGTGAGGAGGCGTCCGTTTTTATCGTAGATCTCGATATGCCACGGTTGTTTGATGATGCGGACGCGGCCGTACGCGCTCGTGTAAGTGATTTCGCGATCGTTCTGTTCGACTTTCCATGAAGCGTCTTTCGGCACGGGGCCGGCGAGCATCAACGATTGGCCGTCGCTCATTGGCACGGCTCGCGTTGACATGCGGAGGCGTACCGTACGCGGGCTCACGAATGTGATTGAGAACGGTAGTGCTGGATCTTGATCGTATTCAGTGCTGGGAAATTCAGTGGCCTTGCCGCGCGTGAAGCCGACGTCGATTTTGTTGAAAGAGAGCGTTGTGTTTCGAAGGTAACGGTCCCATTGCAGTGTGCCCTGGCCGGTGTTCGTGTCGAATGATGTGACGCGGCTGCCGACGAAGTAAACGTTCTCCATTCGTTGAAAGTCCTGGCTGACATCTGCCGGATCGCCGAGCACCTGGGCGTGCGCGAGCGCAGGAAACAGGAGGAGTATCATCAACAGGAGAATCCGTGGTTGCATGGGCGGCCTCTTCAATTGTGGATTGGAATTCCAGGCGGGATGGACTTTAGCGCAGGGTTCAAACAAAGTCCATCTTGTTAATCTGGATTAACGTTCGGTGAGTTCGAACTTTGTGCCGGAGACTGAGAATTTGCCGGTGGCAACAGGTGCGTAGCCGGGTTGGCCGCCGCCGGCGGTGACGAGGAATTCGCCGGGCTCGATGATGCGTTTGCCGGTGTCGTCGATCAAAGACATCTGACGCGGTGCGATGGTGAAAGTCACGGTGCGCTTCTCACCCGGTCGTAACGAGATACGATCGAACCCAATCAACGAGCGAATCGAAACAGGCACAGATGCCGCGACATCGGTGATATATAACTGGACCACCTCTTCGCCGGCCATAGAACCGGCATTCTTCACATCGACTGATGCTTTGATCGGTTGACCTGCACTAACAGACCTACGATCAAACCGCAAATTGCTATAAGCAAAACTCGTATAACTCAACCCAAAACCAAACGGATAAAGCGGCTCGCCTTTGAAGTAACGATACGTACGCCCCTGCATGCTGTAATTCGTGAACGGCGGCAACTGGTCCACTGACTTGTAAAACGTCACCGGCAATCGCCCCGCCGGGTTGTAATCACCAAACAAGACATCTGCCACCGCAGTTCCACCCTCACCACCCGGATACCACGCGTGCAAGATCGCAGGCACGTTATCGTTGGCCCAGTTCACAGCTAGCGCACTGCCGCTGAGCAACACCACAACAACCGGCTTGCCTGTCGCGGCCACAGCTTTCAATAAAGCCTCCTGCGGCTTCGGCAAATTAAGATCGGTGCGATCACCACCACGAAACCCTTCGACCTTCACCGTCATCTCTTCGCCTTCAAGTCCAGCCGAGATCCCAAGCACAAGCACACTCGCATCCGCTGCTTTCACTGCCGTCACTGCTTCGTCAATCAGTCGTTCTTCAAGCCGTGGGTACGACCAGACGAGTTTCGCCACCGCTTCACGATTGGTTTGGAAATATTCCATACGCAGATCGTAATTGCGTCCAGCCTCAAGTGTGACTTCCTTCGTGACAGTTCTCGTTGGATTGCCCGCCCATGCATCAACAAGGAGCTTGCCGTCGAGATAAATTCGAGCGCCGTCGTCTGCCGTGAACCCGAGCGTGTAAGTTCCTGACTCAACGGGCGTGATCTTGCCCGTCCAGCGAACCGAGAAAGCGTTCTCGTTCAACTGCGGTGTCGGCTTAAAACGTCCCCAGTTGAAATCGATGCGCTCGTCTGTTCGCACAGTCGCCGGTTCACCACGCAACTCCTGATTGTTGAAATACTCCGCTTTGAGTCCGGGTTTTCCATCAACCGACAAAACAGACGACGGGACAGTTACTACCGATTCACCCGCAAGCGTTGACCCGAGCGCGTAACTGACTTTCGTATTCGGTGAGACAGCGCTTTTAATTCCGGCGAGCGGCGTGATCAAGCGTGACGGATAGCCATAATAGTTCCCCCACAACACTTCGGGCGCATCCGCGTTTGGACCAATCACCGCAATACTCTTCAGATCTTTCTTCAACGGGAGCGTGCGATTGGCGTTCTTTAACAACACGAGCGACTCGCGCGCCGTTTTCAACGCCAGTTGACGATGCTCGGGAGTGTCGTTTTGCGAAAACGGAATACGCGCGTACGGAACCATCTCCGGCGGGTCGAACATGCCGAGACGGAATCGCGCAGTCATCAAACGCTTCAGCGATTTATCGATCTCAGCTTCCGTGATCAATCCTTTTTGTAGCGCTTCAAGCAGCTTGACGTATTCATTACCGCACGTCAGATCAGTTCCCGCTCGAACCGAGAGTGCCGAGGCTTCGGCCTCAGTCTTTACGTATTTGTGATACTCCCAGATATCTCTGACCGCGCCGCAATCAGAAACGACAAAGCCATCGAAGCCCCATTCACCACGCAGGATATCCACCATCAACTTCTTATTTGTGCAGCACGGTTCGCCATTGGTGCGGTTGTAAGCACACATGACCGAATACGCTTTAGCTTCGACGATCGTGTCGCGAAACGCGGGCAGGTACGTCTCGCGCAGATCTCGTTCGTAAGCTTTGGCGTCGAAGCTGTGACGCTCAGGTTCCGGACCACTATGGACGGCGTAGTGCTTCGGTGTTGCAATCACTTTGAAGTAGCGAGGGTCATTACCTTGTAGGCCCTTGACGAACTCAACACCAAGTCTTGCGGTCAGGTACGGATCCTCGCCGTACGTCTCCTGGCCGCGCCCCCAGCGCGGATCGCGAAAGATGTTGATGTTCGGACTCCAGAATGTGAGTCCCTGGTAACGGCCGTGTTGGTTGTTGCGGACGAACTCGTGATGCTTCGCGCGCGCTTCTGTTGAGATGACGTCAGCGACGTCGTGCATCAACTTCGTGTCCCACGTCGCGGCGAGACCGATCGCTTGCGGGAAGACGGTGGCGTAACCAGCGCGCGCGACACCGTGCAGCGCTTCGTTCCACCAGTCGTACGCGGGAACACCGAGACGCTCGATGGCCGGCGCGCCGTTCTGCATCTGCAAAACTTTTTCTTCGAGCGTCATCCGCGAGACGAGATCGTTGACGCGTACGTCAATGGGAAGGTTTGGGTTTTTATATGGTGGTTGAGACTGTGCGTAAGAGAGTGGTAGTCCAGCGATGATTAACCCCACTAGAACGACCGCCACGTAAAAATATTTCTCGCGCAGCGACGCAACGGCGCAGAGGAAGACGCTAAGAAAGCCTTTGCGTTCTCCGTTGCGCCGTTGCGCCTTTGCGCGAGATCTCTTTTCCATGTCGATTAGCGAACGCCGAATAGGATATCAACCGTCAACTGGTCCAAGCGCTCGTACGGCAGAGACCTGCGCGCCAACTCCGCGCGATCGAGTGGAAGCTCCTTCACTCGCTTCGCATTCTCAGTACTATATTTCCCAATCGACTCACTGGAACCATTACTGATCTCAGCAAGCAACGACTTGATCTCCTTGTCCTCATCAAACTGTCGCGCCTTCTCCTTCAGAATCAAATAATTCCTCATGCATCCAGCCGCAAAAGCCCACACACCCTCTTCATCTTCACTGCGATATGAATGCGCATCGAAATGCCGTGGTCCATCGTAAGCGGCCTCCAGCAACCTCACTAAAAAGAACAGATTCTTGATCGACTCCGATCCAAATCTCAGATCCTGATCGAAACGCGGGCCTTTTTGATCGTTGAGGTCGATGTGAAAGAGCTTGCCTGCCTCAATCGCCTGCGCCACGACGTGATAGAAGTTGAGCCCCGACATCTGCTCGTGACCAACCTCAGGATTAACTCCAACCATCTCCGCATGATCGAGCGTCGCAATGAAACCGAGCATCGCACCCGTTGTCGGCAAATAGATATCCCCACGCGGCTCGTTCGGTTTTGCTTCAAGCGCGAAACGATAGTCATAACCTTGATCGATCGAGTACTCGCAAAGGAAGTTGAGCGCTTCGCGATTCCACTTGAGCGCTTCGCGTGGATCCTTGGCAGCATCGACTTCCGCGCCTTCACGTCCACCCCAGAAGACATAAATCTTTGCTCCGAGCTCCGCGCCGAGGTCCATCGAGCGCATCGTCTTCTGCAACGCATACATTCGCACGCGCGGATCGCTCGAGGTAAAAGCCCCATCCTTAAAAACCGGATCGTAAAACAGATTCGTCGTCGCCATCGGCACTTTCATGCCTGTTTCGTCGAGCGCCTGTTTGAACTCACTCACGATGCGATCACGTTCAGCCGGCGACGCATCGATCGGCACCAGATCGTTGTCGTGCAGATTCACACCGTACGCGCCGAGCTCACTCAGACGTTTCACGATCGTTACCGGACTCAGAGTCGCACGCGTCGCATCGCCAAACGGATCGCGACCACGGTTGCCGACGGTCCATAAACCAAAGGTGAACTTGTGTTCCGGTTTCGGTTGAAAATTATTGCTTACCATGTATCCCTCTTTTGTGTTTTTAGTCTTTTAGACTCTTCGTTTCGATGACAGCAGCTAACGCCGGCTTGCCTCTGCCGAATCGATCGAAGAGGAGCGGATAATTTGTGCGGCCCTTCATGGGCCAATTGTTGAGCCACGAATCTCCGTCGGCAACGCCCCAAAAGGTTACGCGCTCAATCGCGTCGCGATGTTTGAGATAGACCTGAAACAACTCCGCGTAACGCTTTGCCAGCGCAAGCTGCTTCGCATCGGGTAAGCGATCGACATAAGGATTCAACTGCGGCGTGACCGGATCATCGACGGCATAGTCGGCGCCGATCTTCGTTGTTCGCGGCAGCACGTCGACATCGAGTTCGGTAATGTGGATTTTGAGCCCGAGCGCTGAGAATGCGGCTAGAGTCGCATCTTCGTCGGCGATTGAAGGCCATTCCAGTTGATTGTGATCTTGCAATCCGACACCGTGGATCGGAACACCCGCGGCTTTTAATTTCTTGATCAATTCAACCCCGGCCGCGCGCTTCGCCGGTAGTTGCAGATCGTAATCGTTGTAATAAAGCTCGGCGCTCGGATCAGCTTCGTGCGCAAACTTGAATGCCTGGACCAGATAATCTTCGCCGATGATCTTGTACCACGGCGACTGTCGCATCGTGCCGTCCTGATTCAGAGCCTCATTAACTACGTCCCAACCGTTGATTTTGCCCTTGTAACGACCGACGACCGTGAAGATGTGATCGCGCATGCGCTTCAACAGCGTCTCACGATCGGCAGGATTTCCTTTTCCGTCTTCGAAGACCCAACGAGGTGTTTGGTTGTGCCAGACTAGTGTGTGCCCGACTATAAACATCCCGCGCTTCTCGCCAAACTCGACAAAACGATCGGAAGCAGCAAAGTCGTATTTATCAGGCTCGGGATGGACCAGAGCCCACTTGAGAATGTTCTCGGGCGTAATGCTGTTGAAGTGTGTGCTGACGATCTGTGCACCACGGGCGTCTTGCTCAAAGATCTGTCTCCGGTTCAGCGCCGCGCCAACACGAAAGTCATTCTTAAAAACATCCTTCAGCGCCTTCTCCTGCGCCGCCACCGGAACACATATCGCCAAGGCGCAAAGCACCAAAAAACTAAGAGCGATTCTTTTATGTGCTTTTTGTGCCTTTTTGTGGCTATTTTGCAACCACTTCGAGTTTAGCTGTTTCATATTTTGCTGAACTGGTTCCCACCATGATGTCGAACCATCCCGGCTCGACGACACTTTTCATATTCAGATCTAGAAATGAGAGTTTGTCAGGCGTGATCACAAACTCAACGGTCTTGCTCTCGCCCGCCGCCAGCGAGATTCGTTTGAAGTCTTTGAGCTCCATTATGGGTCGCGTTACCGAACTCACGAGGTCGCGAATGTAAAGCTGCACGATCTCGTCGCCCGCACGCTTGCCAGT
>DATEIS010000258.1:0-3766 GCA_035278765.1 Pyrinomonadaceae bacterium
CCGTGGCTTTGGTAAATGGTTCACGTAGCAGCGGCCTCCAATTTGGCGAACACCTACCAAAACCACGGGCGGCCACGGAGGGCCGCCCCTACAGTAAGTTCCTACATTCGCGAGTCGCCTTATGAAAGCAAAATCCTGCAAAAGCGGTCTAAATTGTGATAGCAAACAAAGTCCGTTGAGTTCATTCTTCTTGCATCATTTCTTGCATGTAAATCTTTGAAATCAAACACGCTTTTCCCCTTTGCATTTTCGTCTCTGGTTGTGTAGCATGTCGCCATTCCTTGCAGGAAATTCCATTACGGGTATTGTACGTTCCTCTCCTCGGATGGGCCGCAGCCTGCGAGAGCATTGACACTGATCTGACATCTAAGCCCTGTGTCCTATACATCGCTATTCTCGACCGGGTTGACAGAAGCCCGTCATAGATATTTGGAGGTAATATTCAAGTGAATCGTAAACTCATCAGAACCACACTTGCGGAAGTGAAAGGCAAAGCCCGAGAAGTTCCGCAGCCCAGAGAGCGTTCGAATGGTAGCTCCCGCGCCTCAAACGATGGTGGCCAGCGCGAACGCGCTGCGCAACAACACGCACCTGTTCAAGTCAAGAAAAGAGTTCCGCCTCCCAACGAAACTAATGCGGAAATCTTTTATTACAAGAAACAGATTGACGCTCATACATTGATGGTGATTGTTCTTCTTGACGGCGAGGAGATCGAAGGCACTATCGAGTGGTACGATCGTGGTGCGTTGAAGGTAAACCGAAAGGGTGCGCCGAATTTACTCGTGCTCAAACGGAACATTAAGTACATCTACAAGGCCGACGAACGAGTAGAAGGCGCCAGCGCCTAAGGCTCCTGAGGGGATAGCGAAACTTAAGTACAGCCTCGCCCTGAGTTCTCGCTGAAACAGTGCGGCCTCAAGCAATGCGACACTCCGAACAAAGCTCAACTAACCCTGGTCCTCGACCCAGGAGAGTTTTGCCGCGCATCGGCATTACGATGGGAGACCCTGCCGGTATCGGACCGGAAGTGGTGCTCAAAGCAGTTGCCGAGGACGAAATCAAAAAAGTTTGCGTGCCGGTAATCATCGGCGATGCTCAGCTGCTCGCTCACACGGCACGCACTCTGGATCTTCAATCAGGCTACGACATCATTCGCACTGGAGAGTCGTTTCCCGATCAACTTTCCGAACCGGTCATTTATCATCTCGACAATATCAGTGGACTTATCGAACCCGGCGTCGAGTCGGGCGCGGCTGGTAAAGCAGCGGCTAATTACATCGAAGCCGCGGTTGAGTTATGTGCGGCAGGCAGCATCGATGCGATCGCGACCGCGCCGATCAATAAACGCGCATTGTTTCTTGGTGGTTATAGTTTTCCTGGTCATACGGAGTTTCTCGCCCATCTGACCGGTGCGGAGGAGTATGCGATGGCATTTGTCGCTGCAAATCTTCGCATCGTGTTGTTATCAACGCACGTCCCACTCTCTGAAGCGATCCGCCTCGTTGAGCGCGATCGGATAATGAAGGTGATCAACCTGACGCATCGTGAACTTCAGCGTTGGGGGATCGAGCGTCCGCGGCTCGCGGTGGCTGCCCTGAATCCGCACGGAGCTGAAGGTGGATTGTTCGGAGTGGAAGAGGCTTCGGAGATCATGCCCGCAATCGAATCCGCGCGACGACTCGATGAAATAAACGTGCATGGCCCATTCTCGGCTGATACAGTGTTCTTGCGCGCTTCGCGTGGCGAGTTTGATGCAGTCGTTGCCTGTTATCACGATCAGGCGATGATTCCTGTAAAATGTTTGTCGTTTGGCGAAGCCGTCAACGTGACGCTGGGGTTGCCTTTCATCAGGACTTCAGTCGATCACGGTACGGCTTTCGACATCGCCGGCAAGGGAGTGGCCGAACATTCGAGCATGGTGGCAGCGATCAAACTTGCCGCAGAACTTTCCACGCAGGCGGGTGAGAGCTGCCGGGCAGTTGAGGTTTGAAACTTTAGAGCTTTTCGAGAAGAACACTCACATGGATAACAACGACCTTACGAACGAAACTGAAAACAAGCGCATGCTGGTGGCGGATGACGATCCGGCTATCCTTCGATTGATCGCAACGATCCTCGAGAAAGAAAATTTCAGCGTGGTGACAGCGCGCGACGGTCGCGAGGCATACAAGATCCTGCAGGCGGATCCGAATTTTACTGCCGCAATTCTCGACGTCGTCATGCCGCACATTTCCGGTCCCGAGTTAGTCCGCTACATGAAGTCCGAAGAGCGGTTGAAAAAGATTCCGGTGATGATGATGACGGCCGAACAGGATCCCAAGCTGTCGTCTGACAGTTTTTCCGCCGGCGCGATCGTGTTTCTGCCGAAGCCGTTCACGACTGCACAACTGCAGATCATGTTGCAGATGTTGATTGGCAAGAAAACTACTGAATAGTTGCCGATGCATATCCGTGTTCATCTGTGGCTTTTCACTGTCATCCTGCTCGCGATAGTTGGTCCCGCTGCTGCGCGCGCCGATATCAGTCAGAGTCAGGCGCGCAAAGCGATCCAGACCATGGGAGGCTGGTCGCTGCCGGGTAGTGCTGTTCGTCTTCAGATCCGATCGAACAGTGCGGAGAGTGCGGAAGTTAGCGCCGAGATTCAAGCGGTGTTTCGGTTGCGACTGTTCGAAGGTCACTGGCAGTTGCGAGACATTAGAACTGCGCCGGATCGCTGGGAACAGTTGGAGATAATCGCGCGTGCCGCGAAGGTTGAATTATCTGACGGAGAATGCGACGCGCCGCCCCTGTTTGCGCGCAGCCGGTTGGCGACACAACTCACTACGAAGCGAGCACGTTGTCTAGTTGCGAGTCTACTTGGTGTTGCCCTTCCTTCAGACGACGTGCGGATCAAAGAGATCAGTCCGTTTGGTCTCTCGATCGGATCGGAGTCGGCAGCGCTTGTCACGGCGCTGGTGCGAGTTGATTTTCGACTGGCGCGTGAAAAGAGCGGCTGGCGTGTGTCCGAATTCAAGAGTGGTACACGCAACTGGGTGAATATTAGCGGCCTTCCGGCGGCGATTGACGAGGTCAAGCGCTCTGCCGCGTCTGAAGATCTTTCAACGCTCGCGAAAGCTCTGGGCGATTATCGTCGCGACCGCGGCTATTTCGTGGTTGCGGACAAAGAATCGGTCCTGATCGACCACCTGAGTCCGCGCTATCTTACTCGTGTGATTCGAGTTGACCCCTGGTACCGTCCCTATCAATACGACGGCCAGCAAGATCGCTACTCCCTTCGCTCACTCGGCCCCGATGGCAAACCCAACACGCCCGATGACGTGGTCGTGGCTGGACCGTAAATGTTGAACCGCCTAAAACAAACTCTTGACTGCCACTTGCCGTGGGTGTTAGGTTTTCTTTCGGGTCTCATTCCCGAGGCTCGCTTCGTGAACTTGCCCGCGCCATTCGTGCATACGCACTGGGCCCCGCCGATGGTGCAAATTCAGCTAAAGGATTCGCTTTGCTAGCTGGACGCAAACTCCTACTCGCCGACGATTCGGCCACCATTCAGAAAGTTATCGACCTTACGTTCGCTGACGAAGGTGTGCAAGTCGTTGCTGTTGGCAATGGCCAGGACGCGATTGATCAGCTCCTGGAGCTTGAACCCGACATAGTTCTAGCAGACGTTTTCATGCCCTCTCCCGATGGCTATGAAGTGTGCAGATACGTCAAAACACACGAAAAGCTGAAACATATTCCAGTAATGCTGCTCGTGGGCTCGTTTGAG
>DATEIS010000259.1:0-5265 GCA_035278765.1 Pyrinomonadaceae bacterium
CCACGTGCCGCTGTTGAGCTTACGTCGATACACCTGAGTCATATTTACGACTTTCTGGGCCACCGCAGCGCAAGGTACGCCACTGACCTCAAAAAAGTCCTTATAAAGTTCTCAAAAAGTTATTAAATGAAGCGTTGAGAATTCGGCGTAACGTGAGGTCGCCTTTCGAACCAAGAATATATGAGGAAGGTTATATTTTTCGATGATGTTGGCTTATCCGGACAGTGTATAATGACGACTCGAGCGACGATGACCAAAGAGATTGAAGCAGTTTACGAACAGGGCATTATTCGCCCGCTGCAGCCGCTAGAATTGCCGGAGGGGACGCGGCTCGATCTAATTGTTATCACTCACGAACAACCTAAAGCCAATGGAAATGCGGCCGAAATCCTCGCCGAAATTGCAGCTCTCCCTCTAGAGGGCGCAACTGACGAACTTACCAGCCGCGAGCATGATTCGATTTTATATTTGAAACAATAGCGTTAAATGATCTTCGTCGATACCGGCGCGTCCTCACTAGTACCAGTTGATTCCAATCACGCCAGAGCTGTGCAATGGCTTGCTGCAAATCATTCTCCATTGATCACTACTGACTACATCATTGACGAAACACTCACGCTGCTGAGAGTTCGCGGTGAGAGAACACGTGCGCTATTGTTGGGTGAAGAGTTCTTTCAGACTCGTTTAGCAAACATATACAAGATCAGTTCCTCTGATTTGTTGCTTGCGTGGAGCATATTCGGAAAGTTTGACGACAAGGATTGGAGCTTTACCGACTGTACAAGTAAGGTTGTCATGGAACAACTCCGTATCAAAGTAGCTTTTTCCTTCGATCACCACTTCCATCAATTTGGGACCGTTCAAATCGTGCCGTGAAAGCCAAGCGTCTCGTTGAGAAACTGTCAGGAATTCTTGAGCTTGCTGATCCAACCATAGTTCTGCAAAGATCACGTCCGCAGCTCCGCCCTGCGGAAATCGAGACCACATTCATACTGACAGGAGATTAATCAGACTTCTTGGTGCGGTCGTGATCTTGTATGGCCTGATTTATTTGTTCCATGCACTCCTGCAAATCCTCGGCTCAATACTTACTGCGTCTGCTTCATCGCTGCATGTGCACGTGCACGTCATCGAACTCAATCTCTGCATCGGAACCATTACAACCATCATCGGTATCGGCTTATTGCTTGCCAAAAAACTGGGCCAGAATTGCCTGGCTGGTGACGGTCACAGTGTTGGTGTTACAACACTGCGTGATTCTCTTTTTATGGTACGTACGCGGGCAGGACCTTACTGGGCAGGTCTTGAACGTCGTGATCACAAGTTGTCTTGCCTTAATTTCCTGGGCCAAGTTGACGAAAGAATCCACCAAGAAGCATTTCCGTTAGTCGATAACAAACGTCTTCACTAATCTCCCACATCCGCTTTGGCCGGCTTTAGTTGCCGGCGTCGCGATTTGGTTTTCGGCACATTGTCTTTTCTCGGAGGGAGTAACTGTTGCTCCGGAAACACGTTTCCCTCGAGCTGCTGGTTTTGTGCTAGTGACTCAATTTCTTTCCTGAGCACCTGCACTTCCGCTTTTAACTTCCAGAAGGATCTTAATGCTGGTGCACCAATTCCAAGCATCAGGGCCGTCATCACAAGCAATGCCGTAATTACACCGGCCGCGATGGACAGAGCTAGACCAGATAGTGACGGTTGCACCAGACTTGCAACTGCCAGTAAGAGCACACCGAGGACCGCTACAAGGACAATAAGAAGCACAGTGAGAAGACGGAAATACTCCACTCTCGACTCCACTTCAATGGGAGTCTCTGTTTCGATTGGGGCCTCTGCTTTAACGGTCGCCTTGGGCTTCTTAGTGCCGCGCCGCTCCTGGATAAGCCTGCGAATGACCCAGACTGTGGTCCCGAGGATTATCGTCGTGCCGGAACCACCGAGATAACTGCCGAGAGGACCCAAGTTCCAAGTGTCGAGAATCATGGACCGATCTCCTCGCTCAAGGAAGCGATGTGGTGATGAAGATCTGTCGCCCAGACCATCTTCCAATCACATTACACTTCAGGACTTCGCGGGTTTCAGATGCGCGTCTAGAACTCTATGGAACTTGAGGTGGCCGGGATCTGACATCGCGGCGAGTCGATCTTCATACCGGCCAAAAGCTGAGAGGACGGCTATATTGAAAGGTCCAAACGAATCGGGGGCAGTGTGTGTAGAAATGGCCTGCTTAGTTCCCCATCGTGGCTCGGTGGCGACTGTTCGCGGGATAGTCTCTACCGCCTATGCAGCTTTGACGTAGGTGGCTCGCTTGGTCGCCGTAGCCTCACTCTCGATTTTTATTACTCCATTCTCCTTTAATAACCTCAGGGCATTGCGAATATTCGACTCGGTGATTTCCTTGCCGGCGAATTCCTCGTCTTCTTTCAACTTGTCCCATAGCTGGTTCTTGTCGAAAGGACCGGAAAATTGATCGATAACGCGTCGGGCTGCCGCAAAGACTCCACGTACTCTTTTCGTTCTGACCGGTGAGGGCAACCCTATCAATTCACCTTTGGTTGAATCCCCTTCATGGTCATTGATTAGTTCGTCCAAATATGAAATTCTCTTTTCGATCTCCAGCTGTTGAGACACTAAGTCTTCCCTCCATTTTCGGAGGAAGGCCAAATTCTCTGGTTGCATGTTTGCCATATTAGTACACGGGGTCACTAGTAGTCTACAGGTAAGTACACATGCCTTACAACTGATTTTCCAATAATGTACGTCCTCTGTCTGCCTAGTAATAGGGTGATCTAAGTTAGTATCGTCGCGAACTGTGGAGCACGTGGATGTCATAATCGTGGGTGCGGGGTTGTCGGGTGTCGGTGGGGCCTGTCATCTCAGGCGCGAGTGTCCGACGAAGAGTCTCGTCATACTCGAAGGGCGCGAGAGGATGGGTGGGACGTG
Source organism: Pyrinomonadaceae bacterium (assembly GCA_035278765.1). Classification (GTDB taxonomy): domain Bacteria; phylum Acidobacteriota; class Blastocatellia; order Pyrinomonadales; family Pyrinomonadaceae; genus PSRF01. The sequence goes on from DATEIS010000259.1 coordinate 2,944, forward strand.
GGATTTGTTTCGGTATCCGGGCGTTCGCTCCGACTCCGACATGTACACGCTCGGCTATCGCTTTCGTCCCTGGCGTGACAGCAAGGCGATGGCTGACGGTCCAGCGATTCTCAGCTACATCCGCGAGACTGCCGTCGATTACGAAGTCGATAAGTTAATCCGCTATAACCATCGTGTGCGACGTGTCTCGTGGTCCTCAAAGGATGCGCAATGGACGGTGGAGGCTGAGACTGGACCAGACAATACGTTGGTCCAACTCACCTGCAACTTCATCTATCTCTGCACCGGATATTATGATTACGACAACGGTTACACACCAGACTGGCAAGGCGTCGCACGCTTCCGCGGGAAGATAGTGCATCCGCAGAAGTGGCCAGAAGATCTCGATTACGCCGGCAAGCGCGTCGTTGTAATCGGTAGCGGTGCGACGGCCGTTACGCTCGTTCCTGCGATGGCCGAGCGTGCGGCGCACGTCACGATGCTTCAGCGCTCTCCGAGCTACATCGTCTCGCGTCCCGCCGAAGACAAGATCGCGAACGCACTTCGTCGCTTGCTTCCCGACCGCGCTGCATACATGTTGGCACGTTGGAAGAATGTGCTAGCGGGGACATTCTTCTACAACCTCGCGCGAAATCGACCGAATGTTTTCAAATGGATGATCGCGCGGGGCGTGCGCAATAACCTCGGCGACAAATACGATTCAAAAGATTTCACGCCGCCGTACAATCCGTGGGACCAGCGATTGTGTCTCGTGCCGGACGCGGATCTGTTCCGCTCGATACGCGAAGGGCACGTATCTCTAGTTACCGATCAGATTGAAACGTTCACTGAAGATGGTCTTCTACTCAAATCCGGTAAACACCTGGATGCCGACATCATCGTGACAGCCACGGGACTCGTGTTGAAACTGTTCAGCGGGATGCAACTCGTAGTTGATGGCGCACCCGTCGTGATGCCAAAGACGTTTGTGTACAAAGGCATGATGTTCAGCGACGTGCCCAATCTCGCCTTCGCCGTCGGATACACAAATGCATCGTGGACGTTGAAATGTGACCTCATCGCCGAGTACGTTTGCAGACTCCTGAACCACATGGACCATCACGGGTACAACGTCTGCACGCCACGAGTGAACGATCCTGACATCGAAGAAATACCAGTGATCGATTTCAACTCCGGATATGTTCTGCGCGCGCTCGACGCACTCCCGCGCCAGGGATCGAAGACACCGTGGCGTCTGCATCAGAATTACGTGAAGGATCTTTCGATGATGCGATATGGGCGCGTGGAAGACGGCACGATGGAGTTCGTCAGTGGCTGAGCGCATGCATCTTTCAGGACGAACTGCGGTGATCACTGGCGCGGCAAACGGCATCGGGCGTGCGATTGCCGTGTCGCTGGCCCGTCGCGGTTGTCATCTCGCGCTTGCCGATATCGACGAAGATGGATTGGCAGGCACAGCAGAGTTGACGCGAGGATCGGGTGTGCGCGTTTCGCGTCACAGGCTCGACGTCGCGGATCGTGTCGCAGTCGCTCAGTTCCCAGGCGTCGTCGCGGCGGAATATGGCGGTGCAGATGTGCTCGTTAACAATGCCGGCGTCGCAGTGGGTGGGTCGTTCGAGCAAGTCTCGGATGAAGATTTCGAGTGGCTCTTCGAAATCAATTTCTGGGGCGTGGTGCGGATGACGCGTGCGTTCTTGCCGCTGTTGCATGCGAGTGATGATGCACGCGTGGTGAATCTCTCGAGTATTTATGGCGTGATCGCGCCTCCCGAGCAAACGGCGTATTCGGCGAGCAAGTTTGCGGTGCGTGGATTCTCTGAGGCGCTACGTCACGAGCTCGAAGGTTCGCGCGTAGGCGTGACGGTGGTCCATCCGGGTGGAGTCGCAACTTCCATTGCGGAGAATGCACGCGTTCCGGCGGGAACTACTGACGAAGAGATTGCCAAACGCCGCGCGAAGTACCGGAGGCTATTGCGACTCCCTCCCGAAATCGCAGGCGAAACGATCGTGCAAGGTATCGAACGACGAAAGTCACGCGTGCTGGTCGGTTCGGACGCAAAGACGATTTCCCTAATCGCACGTTGCCTGCCTGTTTCGTACTGGAAGATGTTGGTTCGACTAATGGGGTGAATAAGAAACTGGTCTATGTCGAACGTACTGTAGGGGCGGCCCTCTGTGGCCGCCCGTGGTTTGGAAGAGATCTTTGGCAAAACGTCTGATCAAAACCACGGGCGGCCACAGAGGGCCGCCCCTACAGTACGTTCGACATAGACCAGTTTCTTATCACCCCATTAGTCGAACCAACATCTTCCAGTACGAAACG
>DATEIS010000260.1:0-12296 GCA_035278765.1 Pyrinomonadaceae bacterium
TATCTGGCAGTTGCGGATGAGTTTGCGTGGAGTTGTTACCGGCCTGTTCAGGAGGTGGTCTACGGAATACAGGATATGAATCGCCGAGAGCCGCCGCTGGTATTCTTTAACGGCGGTACTAGTCCCTTCTCTCTTTCACGCGACAAGGAGTTCGAGCCCGAAGCCGTCACTGATGAGCCGTTAGCCCAAAAGGCAATCGAGCTCAGCAGACTACCGATACCGGTTGTCGGTATTCCCTGGAATCAGATCACTCACCTCCCTGATGCAGTGGTCATTGGACACGAAGTGGGCCATATCGTCGAAGATGATTTTGGTCTGACGAAGCGCCTCGAAGAGCTACTCCAGGAAGCTATCACCGCTGCCCCTGGGGCGGAGGCTCGTAAAGCAGCGTGGAATAAATGGCTCGGCGAGATCTTCGCCGATATTTACGGCTGCCTGGCGACTGGTCCAAGCTTCGCTGGCGGCCTGATCGATTTTCTGGCGCGTGCTCCAGACGACATATCGCTGGAAAAAAAGACCCGAAAGGACTGGGGAGATTATCCGACTGTTTTTCTTCGCGGCAAACTCCTGTTAGAGACTTTGCGGAGGATGGGATACAGCAAAGCTATCGAAAAATATGAAGAGCTTTGGAAGCGATTCACTTCCAAGATGGATAAGGGATATGAGCAGGACATTCCTTGGATCGTAGATAAACTCCTCAACGGGAAATGCATAAAGAGTTACGACTCAGAAGTGCCAAACAAATCGATTGCGGAAGTGCTGAACTTTCCCGAAGGAAATTACGAAAGAGCGAAAGAAGTGCTTTCTCTACTCAAACAAGACTTCGCTGCGCTGGGCGACAACACTCGCGTGCTCATTGCCGCCGTTCGCTACGCTTTTGAAAGTGAACCCACCGAGTTTTTGATGAAGGATTACGGTGGCAGGATACTGGCCCACATCAACAGTAAGGTTCTAAAACCAGGGCTCAGAAACCGGGAGGCGCTGCTCAGTCCCCAACAGTTGAACGAGAAGGGGAAAAATTATGAGAGCCAGGCTCGACAGCTTATAGCTGAGATAATGTTAGCAAAAAGCCAAAAATGAACTGTCTCAATGGAGGGGGTCACTCCAAAAACGTGTGGCCAATTTGTGGACAGAATTCGCAGCACAGCGACGATAGTGGCTGGTAACGAATGTGAAAGAACCGCAAAACCCTAGTAAACTCGTGGTGGCTGCAACTTTCGAAAAGGCAAAAACTTAGCTTTTTGCCAAGCCGGTGATTATGAATCCCACGCTCTAACCATCTGAGCTACCCCGCCATGGTCGTCGGAGTATAGCAAAATAGATAATTTAGCTCTATTCCATTGCTCGCAGCCTTCAATCAACATCAAGCAACTCGATCCGCCGCACGTGGCGACCGCCTTCAAACGCCGTCTCCAACCACACGCGGACAATATCGAGCGCCGTATCTTCAGGGATGACTCGTTGGCCCAGCGAGAGGACGTTCGAGTCGTTGTGCTGGCGTGCGAGACGGGCGAGCTCTTCGTTCCAACATAACGCGCAACGCACTTTCTTGATCCTGTTTGCCGCCATGGCTTCACCATTGCCCGAACCACCGAGGACGATCCCGCGCTCGTAATCCCCACGCGCGACGGCCTCGGCGACCGGTCGAATGAACAATGGATAGTCGACCGGCTCCTCGGAAAACGTGCCGAAGTCGTTTACGACGTGCCCTTGTGCCTGTAGAAACTCTTTGATTTTTTCCTTGTACCTAAATCCCGCGTGATCGGATCCGATCGCAATTTTCATTCAGTTCTCCTTTAAATAAACAATTAGGTACAATCCTCGCCGCGATGCCCCATTATATTGATCTGGCCACCTGGCCGCGACGCGCAGTCTTCGAATTTTATCTCCCCTTCGATAAGCCATACTTCAACGTCTGTACACAGCTCGACGTCACTAAGCTGATCACAGAATTAAAGAAGCGCGAAAAAACCAGCGTCTGGCTAACTTATCACTATCTCGCACTCAAAGCAGCCAACGAGATCGAGCCGTTTCGTTATCGCCTGCGACAGGGCAAGGTATTGGTCCATGACGTGATCAACGGCGGCACCACCTTCATGCTTCCAAACGAGACTTTCACCCTCATTTACTTCGATTACGCCGAAACCTACACTAAATTCATGGATGGCGCGAACCAGGCCGTCGATGAAATACTAAAAGGCGACTGGGCCTTCAAACCCAAACACGAAGACGACGCGCGCATTCACTGCACGACGCTGCCGTGGATCGCGTTTACGAGTTTCTCTCATGCACGCAGATGGGGACGCGAAGACTCAGTTCCAAAGATCTCTTTCGGCAAGTTCATCAAGGAAAAAGATCGGATACTAATGCCATTCTCCGTTGAAGTACACCACTCACTCATGGACGGTCTGCACGTCGGACGTTACATTGCACGCATCGAAGAAATGTTGGACCAGCCCGAAACCGTCCTCGACTAAATGCGCAAACTGCTCCTCGTCGTCATTCTCCTGCTTGCGATTGCCGGGGCCATATTCGGTTACCTGTATTATCGCAGCACCAGACCACTGCCAACTCCCGTCGGTTGGAAAGCGCACGTCACCACGATCGCGGGTGACGGCTCGCCCGTTATCCGCGACGGCAAGCAGTCGGGATTTTCAGATCCTTTTGGTGTTGCTGTCGCAAAAGATGGAACGATTTACGTTGCCGATGCGGGTGAGAGTAATCGCATTCGCAAGATCTCACCCGATGGAAACGTCACGACGTTAGCCGGTGGTAGCGAAGGATTCGCTGACGGAGTTGGACCAGCAGCGGCTTTCAATACACCGTCTGCGCTCGCGCTCGGACCAGGTGGCAATCTCTATGTCGCTGACACCGGAAACAATCGCATTCGAAAGATCACGCCTGAAGGTCAGGTGTCGACAGTTGCCGGCGACGGAACGGCAGGTTACGTCGATGGCCCAGCAGCTAAAGCTCAGTTCAATGGTCCAATCGGCCTGGCAGTGAGCGAAGGCGGCGATATCTATGTAGCCGACACTTACAACGACGTGATTCGCATGATAACCGCCCAGGGCGAGGTGACGACTATCGCGGGCGCCAGCACTCCTGGTTATGCGGACGGTGATCAGAAGGCGGCCCTTTTCGATACTCCGTGCGGGATCGTAATTGTAAACAACACGTTAATCGTTGCGGACACCGGCAATGATTTACTTCGGCGCGTTAGCGCAGAAGGCAAGGTCACGACGTTGCCTAATCAGGATCTCTCAGGGCCGATCGGACTGGCAGTATCCCACGACAGCTATCTTTATGTTACTGAATTAGATCGATCGCGTGTGGTCCAGGTTGCGCCGGATGGCATCGCGCGCGTGATCGCCGCTTCGTTCAATCAACCAACCGGAATTGCGATCGGGCCACTCAATAACAAACCAGCAGAACTGTACCTCGCCGATAGCGGCAACTATCTGATTCGAAAGTTGGACCAGACAACTATCGCAAGTGTCGCAACCCCCGTCGATTCATATCCCATACTCACGAATGAGACGCTCGGCGAGCAATCACTGATGTGGCCGATTGATCCACAGAAGAATCCGCATGAAGTTGTCGCCACGATCGGTGAAGTGCGGGGAAGTTTCGACTCCGATGATAGTCGTCATCATCTTCACAGTGGCCTCGACGTGTTCGGTGGTTACGGTGAGTCTGTGCACGCTGTCCGCTCGGAGAAAGTGACTGGTCCAATTCCAAACTGGGGTTTCAACTCGATCAACGAAGGCTTTCGTGTCGGAGCAATCTCCTACATTCACATGCACGTCGGTCGCGACAAGGATGGGAAGATGTTTGACGATCCGCGCTTCATTGCCGTGAACGATGGAGCAGGAAAACTGTCGCGCGTGCGTGTGAAGCGCGGTACACGCTTTAATCCGGGCGATACAGTCGGGACTGTAAACAAGATGTATCACGTGCACATGAATGTTGGCCCACCCGGCGGAGAGATCAATCCGCTGTCACTCTCGCCAATTGGATTTACCGACACGATTGCCCCAACGATCGAAAAGGATGGCATTCAGCTCTTTGATGCAAGTGGATCACTCTTGAAAGAAAAGCAAGGTGATCGTCTGCTTATAAAAGGTCCGGTTCGCATTGTGGTCGACGCGTTTGATCGCACAAACATGAACGCCGAGCGTCGGAGGCTCGGTCTGTACAAACTGGGTTACCAGGTTCTAAAACCCGATGGAACTCCGGCGCCGGGATTCAACGAGCCGCGTATCAATATTCTGTTCAATCGACTACCGGCTGACAGAGCGGCGACGAAAGTGGCGTATGCCGAAGAGAGTGGAATCACCGTCTACGGCAGTAAGACCACTAGATTTCTGTACGAGGTGACAAACACGGTGCGTGACGGACGCGCAGCAACCGGTGTTTGGGACACGTCACAATTGCCTAACGGCGACTACATCTTGCGGATCATCGCCGCGGACTACTCGGGCAATGAGGCGCAGCAGGGACGCGATGTGCCTATATCCGTTATTAATCCGTGAAAATCTGTGGCAAGATATGCCTTGGCCTACAACGAAAGAATGAGTCCCGAACTACCCGCCGAGATTTCCCAATACATTAGTCGTGCGCTCGAAGAGGACATCGGATCAGGCGATGTCACTACCAACACGATTGTGCCTGCAAATGCCTCGTTACGCGGTCGCATCGTCGCAAAAGAGAATGGCGTCGTGGCGGGCCTCGAAATTGCCCGGCAAGTTATGTTGAGTCTGGACCAAAGCGTCAGTTTTAGTGCACAAGTAGAAGACGGAGAGAAGGTCGAACGTGGCACTGTGCTGGCTGATCTCCAAGGTCCAGCGCGAGCACTGCTGACAGGCGAACGCATTGCACTCAACTTCCTCGGCCGCATGTCAGGCATCGCTACCTTGACCCGCAAGTTCGTCGACGCAGTCTCAGGCACAAGGGCCGTGATTCTAGACACTCGCAAGACGGCGCCCGGCCTGCGTCTGACCGATAAACTCGCGGTTCGTCTCGGCGGAGGACAGAACCACCGCACCGGCCTTTTTGACATGGTATTAATAAAGGACAATCACATCGACTTTGCCGGCTCGATCACCGCCGCTGTCGATCGGGTTCGCGCCTCCGGTACGAAGCTCGAAATCGAAGTTGAAACACGCACCCTCGACAATGTCCGCGAAGCATTGACACTCGGAGTAGAACGAATTCTGCTCGACAACATGACGATTGACACGATGCGCGAGGCCGTCGCGATCTGCGAGGGAAAGGCAAGACTTGAGGCGTCTGGCAACGTTACACTCGATAATGTGCTCGAAGTTGCCGGCACTGGCGTTGACTATATTTCCGTTGGCGCTTTGACACATTCGCCGAAGGTGTTTGACGTGAGTCTGGAGTTTGTTGAATAAATGATTACCGCAACTACAACTGAGGAGATCTACGAAAAACTGAGCCGGCTCCTGGCTAATACGGTTCCGGATTTCGAACTCCGTCTAAAGGCCGAGCTGGCCGCGGAGATCAATCGGCTTAAGATCGAAAAGAACGCCGTGATCCTCGGTCACAACTACATGGAGCCGGCGCTCTTTCACTCGATTCCTGACTTCGTCGGCGATTCGCTCGAACTCAGTCGCAAAGCAGCAGAAACTGACAAAGACATCATCGTTTTTTGTGGTGTGAAGTTCATGGCGGAGACGGCGAAGATCCTGAACCCGACCAAGAAGGTGTTGATTCCCTCCGAGAAAGCGGGATGTTCGCTGGCTGCGAGTATCACGGCTGAAGACGTACGTGAGTTGAAGAGAAGGTTTCCGGGCGTTCCCGTCGTCACTTACATCAATACGTACGCGGACGTGAAAGCCGAGACCGACATCTGTTGCACTTCATCGAATGCAGTTGCCGTGGTTAACTCACTGAACACCGATAAGGTGATCTTCATACCCGATGAATACCTTGCCGGCAACGTCGCGCGCGAAACAGGCAAACAGATCATCTTCCCGACACGAGAGCCGAGGATGCGTTTTCCGAACGAGCTCGAGTATCAAATGATCGGTTGGCCCGGACGCTGCGAGGTACATGAGAAGTTCAGTGTTGAAGATATTCAAAACGTGCGCAAGCAGTTTCCCGATGTTGTGATCCTGGCCCATCCGGAGTGCAGTCCTGAAGTCGTGGAAGCCTCGGATTACTCCGGTAGCACGACGGCGATGATTCGTTACGTCGAGAAGACGAAGGCGCCACGCTATCTGCTGCTCACTGAGTGTTCGATGGGGGACAACATAGCCGCTGCGAATCCGGATAAAGAAATGTTGCGACTCTGCAGCGTGCGTTGCCCGCACATGAATCAGATTACACTTGAAGACACGCTCGAATCGCTACAGAAAGAACAGTTTGAGATCTTCATCGACGAAGACATTCGCAAGCGTGCGCTTCGTTCCGTTGAGCGAATGCTGGAGATTGGGCGGGAAGACTAAGCCACGGATCAACGCTGATGGCAAACGCTGAAGTCCTGATCATCGGTTGTGGAATTGCCGGTGCAACTGCCGCTCTCCGGCTTGCTCGAAATCCTGAGCGACAAATCACCATCATCACGCGTGCGAGCGACGTTCACGAATCAAACACGCGCTATGCGCAGGGTGGCATCATCGGCCGCGGTCCCGACGACACCTCAGAATTACTTTACGAAGACATCATCGCCGCCGGAGCAGGCGTAACTTCGCCGAAAGCCGCGCGTATCCTTGCCGACGAAGGTCCCGTACTGTTGAATGAGGTGCTCGAGCGTACCGCCGGAGTCGTCTTCGATCACAATGAAGAAGGCAAGCCTATTTGGGGACAGGAAGCAGCTCACTCGCGACGCCGAATTCTTCATGTAGGCGACTCGACTGGACGCGCAATCATCAACGGCCTCGTCGCAGCGCTGCGTGATTATCCAAACATCAGGATTGAGTCAGACGCGACCGCAGTTGACCTGATCACGTTTCCGCACCATTCGCGCGACCCGCTGGATAACTACCGCGAAATTTCATGTCACGGGTGTTATGTCTTCGATCGGACAGGAAAGACAGTGCATCGCTATCTTGCGAATGCAACCATCCTCGCGACTGGTGGACTCGGCCGGATCTATCGAAACACTACAAATCCGGTCGGTGCGCGAGGTGATGGTCTGGCGATGGCCCATCGAGCAGGAGCGCGGATCGCAAACGCCGAATACGTTCAGTTTCACCCGACCGCATTGGCCGCACCGGGTGCTGAAGGTTTGCTGATCAGTGAAGCTGTTCGGGGTGAAGGCGGCGTTTTGTTAACGCCGGATTTGCGTCCTTTCATGGAGAGTTACGCGCCGGAATGGAAAGATCTGGCGCCGCGCGACGTCGTGGCTCGTGCGATCCATCACGAGATGGAAGCGAAGGGTTACTCGTACGTTTTGCTCGACATCGCTTCACACATGCCGGCGGAGAAGATTCGCGAGCGGTTTCCGTTTATTTACGACGAGTGTTTGAAAGTGGGTCTCGATATTTCTCGTGAGCCCGTGCCGGTCGTTCCGGCGGCGCACTATTTCTGCGGCGGCGTGTTGGTCGACGAGTGGGCACAGTCGACGATTCGCAACTTGTACGCGGTCGGTGAGATCAGTTGCACAGGTGTTCACGGCGCGAATCGTCTCGCTTCAACGTCGCTTTTGGAAGGACTCGTTTGGGGAAATCGAGCCGCCCTGGAGATCGATCGAGCGCTCAACAACGGGAATGGTCAAACAGCGAAATTTGACGATATTCCTCGGTGGGATGAGAGTGGTTTGAGAGATGAACCGGATCCAGCGTTGATCCAGGGCGATATGCAGACTATTCAAAACATTATGTGGCACTACGTTGGACTCGTGCGTAGCGCCGATCGTCTGTCGCGTGCGATACGTGAGTTGCGACATTTGTGGAATGAGATTGAGACGTTTTACCGGTCGACGAAATTGTCTGATGGTTTGATCGGACTTCGTAATGCAGTTGAAGTTGCGCTGATCGTTGCGCAGGCGGCACAGCACAACCGGCAGAGCCGCGGCTGTCATTATCGTCAGGATTCGGTAACGATCACGGGCGATCGGTTGATCTAGGCAGAACGGTTCTTGAGAAATTCCACCATCTCGGGGTGGTTGCGCTCCTCGGCGTAAGAGATTGGTTTCTTTCCATCTGAAGTCGTAGCGTTAATGTCTGCGCCATGTTCCAGCAATAATGTTACTGCTTCGATATTGCCTCTGGCCGCGGCGGTGTGAAGTGGAGTCAGATCGCTTTCCGCTTTTGCGTTAACGTTTGCTCCGTGTGCAATCAGAGTGCGGGCGATTTCGTTCTGTGCTGTTGCCATCGCTGAGGCGAGTGGTGTCAGCTTCATGGTTTCTCGCGAAGCTGCGTTGACTTCGGCGCCGGCGGCTAAAAGCGCGTCTACTGTTTCGGGGTGACCGAAGAATACGCTGAGACTGAGCGGTGTAAAACCGTCGGGAGAGTAGGAGTTTACGAGGGCCGGATCGTCCTCGATTAACGTGCGGACGCGATCGGTTTGTCCAGTGGCTGTGGCTTCGAATAAGTTTAGCTCAACACCCGAAGCAAGCAGCGCCTCAACAACGTCTCGCTTGCCGTAGTAAGTCGCCTTTAATATTACAGACAAACCATTCTCATCTTTCGACTGTGCCAACGAAGGATCAGCCTGGAGCATTTCCTTCACTTTAGCGACGTCGCCCTGCGCCGCAGCATCAATAAATTCCTGACTCATAAGTATCCTCGTCCTTTTATAAATTGACCCACGTGGCGGAATTCCGGGACAGGGCCTTCTGGTATAGATACTCGGCGCAAGCAACATCCTCAATCGCGAGGCCGAGAGATTTGAAAAGCGTAATCTCATCTACGGAAGTGCGACCCGGCTTGGTTCCAATCAATAGTTCTCCGATCTCACCGAGAATACTATCGGCATTGATTAGCCCTTCCTTCGCCGCCAGCAAATAGTCGCCGGACTCATTTAATGCCGACTCGCGACGATCGACGAAGATTCGCGCCGCCGCCATCGTGGCGCTATCAATCTCACGCGAGCCAGGCGAGTGTGTGCCAATCGCATTGACGTGAGCCCCCAGTGAGATCCAGTCCTTATTAATAACAGGCTCCTGCGATGAGGTGGCAGTAACAATCAAGTCTGCATCACGCACGGCTTCCTCGTTACTACGAACCACCTCAATCGGAAACGAAAAATGTGGTTGCATCTCGCGCACGAGTTCGTGTGCATGTTCAATGTTTCTGCAAGCCACCCGAGCGCGCTTGATCGCACGTACAGCATCGAGCGCAACGAGATGTGTGCGAGCCTGCACACCGGCGCCGATAATCGCCAACTCGTGCGCTTCCTCTCGAGCAAGTAAGCGAGTTGCCACTGCCGACACCGCCGCCGTACGAGTCGCAGTGATCTGCGAAGCGTTCAGCAACGCCATCAACTCACCAGTCTCACGACTGAACAACATCACCGCGCCCTGATGAGCGTCTTTACCGATTGCCGGGTTTGAAGGAAAGACACAGATCGCTTTCATTCCAAACGCGCCGTGTTCACCCGCGCGATAAGCAGGCATCAACCCGAGTAAGCCGCGTGCTTCGGGCGGACGAATTATCGTACGGAGCGGCTGAAAAATCTCACCACGGGCCAAAGCCGCGAGAGCATCGGCCATCAGCTCGATGCAATCACGCATCGGCAGCAGCTCTCGAATCTGCTCATTATCGAGAACAAGTATTTTCATTGTTGATCCACTCGTATCTTCTTGAGGAGATTACCCCAAATAGTTACTCATCAAACAGAATGCGCACGGAATGGTTAACGTATCAGCGAGCATATTTAGCCTGAGTGTTGAGAAAACTGCAAAAAAGGGCGGTTATCTGAAGAAGCAGATGTTGGCACACACCTTGCCAAAAGAGATGCACGGAGGCGGTAGAGATGAAAAAGGGGTTAGTAAGTATTTTCTGCTTGTTGGTGTTGACGTTAACTTCGCTCCCGGTTGGAGCGCAAACAAGGTACCGACGTTACGACAGTTCACGACGGTACGAACAGCGGTACGACAACTACCGTTATCAAAATCGAGTCTATAGCGGACGACGCTATCAATGGGATCGCGACCGCTCGTTCTGGGATAGGCACCGTGACAAACTGACCACCGGCATCGGAGCTGGTGCAGGTGCAGTAATCGGCGGAGTAGCCGGTGGAAAGAAAGGCGCAATCATTGGCGCACTCTTAGGCGGAGGTGGAGCAGCGCTCTACACGTACAAACTGAGAGACAACAGGCGCCGGCGTTACTAAGTTTGAGAAATTAACGGTTCGGTCACACATTGCAAGATGAGTGGCCTTGTAAGGACCCGGATGCGAAGGGGAGAGCGCGTCCGGGTCCAAACATTTTAAAGCCACAAAAATCACAAAAGGTACATAAGGCACAAAAGAAACTTAACCTGGTGGCAAAGGAGTTAAGGATTCACTTTGTGCCTTTTGTGTTTTATGTACCTTTTGTGGCTCTTTTTGTGGCTAACCCTTTTGTGCTTTTTTGTGGGGGTCTGCTATATAGACTCTATGGAATTTCAGGAAAACATTCTCGGCTTGATCGGAAATACGCCCCTCGTCAAGCTCAATCGCCTCGCGCGGAACACGAAGGCACAAATATTCGCAAAGATGGAGAACCTCAACCCCGGGTATTCGGTGAAAGACCGGATCGGCGTGTCGATGATCGAGGCGGCCGAACGTGAAGGGAGCCTGAAACCGGGCGGAACCGTAATCGAGGCGACCTCAGGTAATACCGGCATCGGTTTGGCCATCGCCGCAGCAGTCAAAGGTTACAAGTGCATTTTTGTGATGACCGATAAAGCCTCGGTGGAGAAGTCGCGCTACTTGAAAGCACTCGGCGCCGATGTTGTCATCACTCCTGTTTCTGCCAAACCTGGCACTCCCGATCACTACGTCTCGACAGCTAAACGAATCGCGTCAGAAACTCCCAACTCGTTTTATCCCGATCAGTATTCCAACGCTGCAAATCCAGAAGCGCATTACCGCACCACTGGACCAGAGCTTTGGCGACAGACTGAAGGCAAGATCACACACTTCGTCGCCGGACTCGGGACCGGCGGGACGATCTCGGGAACCGGTCGTTTCTTAAAAGAGAAAGATCCGAAAATTAGAATCATCGGCGCCGATCCGTATGGTTCGATTTTTAAGACTTATAAAGAAACCGGAAAGATTGTTGAGGCGACTCCTTACCTCGTTGAGGGAATTGGTCAGGAGATCGTGCCGCCTAACGTACACATCAAGTACGTCGACGAAGTGATCAACGTAACCGATCGAGAGTCGTTCGAGATGTCGCGCTTGTTGGGACGCATGGAGGGAATCTTCTGTGGCGGATCCACTGGCACGAATCTAGCAGCCGCACTGCGCGTCGCGAGCAGTCTTGATGAGAACGCGATCGTTGTCTTTATTGTTTGCGATACCGGTGAGCACTATCTGACCAAGCATCATTCGGACGAGTGGCTAAAAGAAAAACGTTTGTTGGAGCCGCAGAAGATCACTGCGGGTCTAATCAGTGGAACCAAGAAACCCCATGCTCCCAAAACCATAGTTTCGGTAGCGCCGTCCGACATGGTTTCCGCAGCGCTTGAAAAGATGGATGAGCTCGGTCTCACGCAAATGCCGGTTTTGGAAGAAGGACGAGCGGTTGGTTCTGTGCGTGAGAATCGGGTGCTCGCGAAAGTAGTGCGCAACAGAGAACTCCTGAACTCGCCTGTGAGCGAAGTAATGGAAGCGAGTTTTCCAACCCTTGATGTCGATGCCAGTTCTTCGGAGGTCGCGCGCCGGCTGCAAACAAGTCAGGCGGTGCTCGTGGAAGAGTACGGCCGAATCGTCGGCATTATCACGCGGCACGATGTGCTCGACCTGAAGAATGTGGTGCAGTGAAAGAAGAAAAAGTACTGGCGGCCAATCGTGCGGCCTTCCACAATTATCATATTTCGGATAAATACGAAGCGGGTCTCGTATTGACAGGCACCGAAGTAAAGAGTGCCATGGAAGGTCGCGTTCAACTGAAAGAGGCTTACGTTTCAGTGCGGGAGGGCGAGGCGTGGTTGTTCAATGCACACATTTCGCCGTATTCTCATGGCAACCGCGAGAACCACGAACCACTTAGGACTCGCAAGCTGCTGCTTCACAAACGTGAGATATCCCGACTCGACGAAGCCACAGCCAAACAGGGAATGACTCTCGTTCCCACTCAGCTCTATTTAAAAAACGGCAGAATCAAGATCGAAGTGGGAGTCGCT
>DATEIS010000261.1:0-2277 GCA_035278765.1 Pyrinomonadaceae bacterium
GGCCACGGAGGGCCGCCCCTACAGTACGTTCCTTCGCGCCTTATAAATTTCAGGGTAGTTTGATGTAGGGCATGCCGCGGAGGATGATGCGTTGGCGACGAGCGACGCGACGTGGATTTACCTGTGGATTGAAGACTGTGCGTGGATTCGGAATCATCGCCGATAGATACGCTGCCTCGTTGGCGCTTAACGCTGAAGCGGACTTGCGAAAGTAGCGTTGCGACGCCGCTTCGGCGCCGTAAATTCCGTCTCCCCATTCAATCACATTCAAATAGATCTCAAGTATGCGACGCTTCGTCAGCGTGCGTTCGAGCATGATCGTCAGTACCGCCTCCTGACCCTTCCTCAAGAACGATCGTTGCGATGAAAGATAAAGGTTCTTCGCCAGTTGCTGGCTGATGGTCGAACCACCGCGCTTGAACTCGGGAAGATTCGGAAGCCAGTCGTCATTCTCACCTTCAGCTTTAGCTTCGCGCGCGGCTTCTCGTTGAGCTTGCTCATATGCCTTCTGAATCGCTTCGTAATCGAAGCCGCGATGCGTGAGGAAGTTTGTGTCCTCACCGGCCAACACTGCGCGTTGCAGGTTAGGTGAGATCTTGTCGAGTGGCACCCAGGTCTGTTCACGTTTGGGTTGCTGGCCTTTTGCTTTTGCTTCCTTGATGCGCGTGTCGATCAGCGACGTCGACGAAGGATTGCCATTGCGTAGCAGAAGCACGCGGACAAACATGATACCTTCGTAACCGATCAACCCTACGACGACGCCCAGCACCATCAGAAACAGAATTCGGAAGATTCTACGCATGTCTCTCGTATCGTAACGTTCAGGCGCGCCGGCGAGTTGCAACCAGAGTTTCAAAAACCTCTTTAACCATGCGAATGGTGTTGCAGTGAATTTCGATCGTGTCGTTTAAGTCTTTGCCGTAGCCGCCCGACATCACAGTCACAACCGGCGCCTCACGTTCATAACATTCGCGCAGCACAAGCTCATCACGTGCGCGCAATCCTTCAATCGAAAGTGCAAGGCGACCGAGTTTGTCTCCCCTGTACGGATCTGCGCCCGCAAGATAGAAAACGATGTCCGGATCGTGGGCCAAGACAGTTGGCAAGTAATGAGCGAGAGACTCGAGATACCCGTCATCCGAAGTGCCGTCAGGCAGTTCGACGTCTAAAGAAGATTGTGCTTTGAAGAGCGGGTAGTTGTTTGCGCCGTGCATCGAGAAAGTAAACGTATCCGGATCGCCGGAAAAGATCGTTGCAGTACCGTTGCCCTGGTGTACGTCGCAATCGACTATCGCCGCGCGACGGATCTGTTTCCTCGCGCGCATTGTGCGGATGGCAACTGCGACATCGTTCAGAACACAAAATCCCTCGCCGCGATCGGGGAAGGAGTGATGCGTGCCGCCCGCGAGGTTGGAACTGTAGCCCTGGGCAAGTGACACCTGAGTTGCCGCCAGGGTTCCTCCAACCGCATAGAAGGATCGACGGACGAGTGACTCGGACCACGGCAAGCCGAGCCGTCTTATCTCTTTCGGAGTCAAACTGCCATTGCACAAACGGGAGACGTAATCGTGAGTATGGACAAGGAGGACGTCTTCGACGCTCGCTGGCTCTGGTTCGGTAAGCTCATGCGGCTGCAGTGTTCCTTCCGCCAGCAGCTTATCGCGTACGAGTTCGAATTTACGGATGGGAAAAACGTGACCTGCGCCTATTTCTGCGTAGTAACGAGGCGTGTAAAAGACGTGCATGCGTGGACAGTATAGGGCCTACAGGTCCTATTGGTCATTCCGACTTGTCCTGCTCTTATTTTCGAGATTTTCGACTTATCCCGCGGTAGTTAACGTTGCCGGGAAGTTTGCGTGGCAGCTCGAGATTGTCGTCGACAATGTCTTCGAGGTGGACGCTGGCGGCGCGGGCGTAGGCAAGCAGCGTAATCAGGGTAGGCTCACGTTTGTCCTGCTCGTACTCCGAAATTCGGCCGTAGTGCATGGAGTCGCTGAAGCCAAGACGCTCCAGCATCTGCGTTTGCGATAAACCAAGACCAGTTCGGATTTGGAGCAGTTTTTCGGCCAGCCGCACCGGCCGCGGACGCGGATTGCCCATCAGAAGTTACCTCCTGATGGGTCCGGCGGATGCGTACTCGCAGTTGGGAGTGAGCTGCGTTCGCTTTTATCTTTCGCCGTGAGTATGAACCTTTCATGCTCAACGGCGATGCTCATCACTCTTTAGTGTGGGAGGTTGAGCCGCGCATTATGCCGTTGTTGAATTGTCAAAGACGGT
>DATEIS010000262.1:0-5207 GCA_035278765.1 Pyrinomonadaceae bacterium
GGCCACGGAGGGCCGCCCCTACAGTACGTCCCGAGTTCAGTAAAGTGTCCATGCAGTCTTTAAAACCACCATTGAAGTGGGCCGGGGGCAAGCGCTGGCTCGTGTCGCACCTAAACACATTGTGGGAAGCGAACGCAGAGCGAAGGTATGTGGAACCGTTTTGCGGCGGCCTCGCGGTTGTGCTCGGGCTGCAGCCAAAGCAGGCGCTGCTGAACGACATCAATCCGCATCTGATAAATTTCTATCGCCAGGTGCAAAATGGTTTGCGCGTGCGCGTGCAGATGAAGAACGACGAAGAGCTTTTCTATCAACACCGCGATCGGTTCAATCGACTTGTTCGAAAAGGCAAGGCACTCACAGAAGAAGGCGCGCAGTTGTTCTATTACCTGAACCGCACGTGTTTCAATGGTCTCTGCCGTTTCAATAAGAGCGGCGATTTCAATGTGCCGTTCGGAACGTACAAGGCGATCAACTACGCGAAGGATTTTTCGAGTTACGCGAGCGTGTTCGGGCAGTGGGAATTTAGTAATAAAGATATCGAGGCGCTCGAATTGAAGGATGATGATTTTGTGTATGCCGATCCGCCGTATGATGTAGAGTTCACGACGTACAGCGCCGGTGGCTTTTCGTGGAACGATCAGATACGCACAGCGAAGCGACTGGCGGCGCATCCTGGACCAGTAGTGATTTCGAATCAGGCGACGCCGCGGATTATCAAGTTGTATGAAGAAAACGGATTTGAGTTGAGCTATCTTGATGCACCGCGAAGGATCAGTTGTACGGGCGATCGCACGGCCGCTCGTGAGGTGCTTGCAGTCAAGAAGTAGATCATGACCGCTCAATCGTGGTTACCAGATCTTATCTACACGGACGGACGCTTTCAGTCTGATCGGGCACTTGTGTGCGACGGCGGGAAGATCGTTGAGATAGTTGAAGGCACTCAGGCGCCTGATGCGATTCGACTGAAGCGTCGCGCGTTGCTGCCGGGAATGGTCAACGCTCATTCACACGCGTTTCAGCGCGTCATTCGGGGACGCACAGAGCATCGTTCGCAACACACAACAGACAGTTTCTGGACGTGGCGCGAGCAGATGTATGCCGCTGCGAACCGCCTTGGTCCAGAAGAGATTTACGACGCTTCACGCCTCGCGTTTCTCGAGATGGCGCTGACGGGAATCACGGCGGTCGGTGAGTTTCACTACATCCATCACGACCGGGATGGCTCGACGTACGATGATCCGAATTTACTCGCACGGGAAGTAATTCGCGCCGCGCGTGACGCCGGCATTCGTATCGCACTCTTGCGCGTCGCATATGCGCGCGCCGGTTTTGAAACTGAACGCAACCCGCAGCAGATTCGCTTTATTGAAGCGTCACCTGACACATACTTAAAGCATCTGGAACAACTCCTCAGCGCGCCGGAATTAAAAGGCGATTTTGCATGGGCAGGTGTGGCGCCGCACAGCGTTCGCGCCGTGCCGCTCGATTACTTAAAAACAATCATCTCCTTCGCAAAAGATCACGATCTTCCAACGCACATGCACGTCGCCGAGCAGCCCGCAGAGGTTAGTGCATGCATTAAAGAGTACGGCCGTTCACCTGTGGCACTGCTCGATACCGAAGGACTGCTCAGCAAACGTTTCACAGCCGTTCACGCAATTCACGTCACACCAAAAGCCATCGCCGCAATGGCACGCAGTGGTGCGATGGTGTGTGCGTGTCCAACCACCGAACGAAACCTCGGCGACGGTGTTGTTCCTGTCGATTCGTATTTTGACGCGGGCGTGCAAATCTCACTTGGCACGGACAGTCAAATTCAGATCGATCTACTTGAAGATGCACGTGAGCTCGAGTATCACCTGCGATTACAGAAAACTGCGCGTAATGTTCTCGCTCCAACAGACGACACAACGAGCGCGGCACTGGCGCGAAGATTATTCGATTGCGCAACCATCAACGGCGCAGCGAGTATCGGCTTTGATGGCGGGGAACTAAAAACCGGCGCTCCGGCAGATTTCTTCACAGTCGATCTCGACGATCTCTCGATCGCCGGATGCGCTGTTGAAGATCTACTCGCAAACATTGTCTTTTCACTTTCGCGAACTGCAATTCGCGATGTGGTGGTCGCTGGAAAACAGATAATACACAGATGATTAAAGAGACTCTCGCAGATTTGGTAAGGATTGATTCGGTTTCGTCGCGATCGAATGTGGAGATCGTCGAGTACATCGAAAAGCGTTGTCAGAAGTTGCACTTGAGTACGGGCTATGTGCCATACATCGACAAAAACCTCGTTCAGAAGATCAACTTGATTGCGCTCTCGCACCGCACCTACGACGTCGAGCTGGCCCTGGTGGGCCACACCGATACCGTACCCTACGATCCAAACTGGTCCGAAGCTACTACTCTCACTGAACGCGACGGCAAACTTTACGGCCGCGGTTCGTGCGATACGAAAGGTTTCATCGCCGCCGCACTGACGGCGCTCGAAACTGTCAAACCACAAAAACCAATTGCACTGGTATTCACAGCCGACGAAGAAATCGGGCTCCTCGGCGCCAAAGTGTTGGCCGAGAATCAAGCACTACATCCTCGATACAGCATCGTCGGTGAACCAACCTCACTCAGACCGATTCGCGCCGGCAAAGGATATTCGCTCGCCGAAGTGATCGTGAAAGGACGCGAAGCACACAGCGCCTATCCAGCACTCGGCGCCTCGGCCGTCCTTCGCGCCGCGCGATTGATCAATCGTCTGGAGTCAATCGCAAACGAACTCAAAAACGATCAGCATCCTGCCTTCGATCCACCTTACACAACCCTGAACATCGGCCTGATCCAGGGCGGCTCAGCCAAGAACGTGCTCGCTGGTGAATGCCGTTTCACACTCGAATGGCGACCGATTCCGACACAACCTTCCGATCACCTTCTCAATCTTTTCCGCGCAGCGATTGAAGAAGAAACCAAAGCCGATCCCGACTTTCAGTGCGAAGTCGACGCGAACCGCCAGGATACAGGCTTCGAAACTGCTCCCGATTCACCGTTAGTCAAACTGCTCGAAGAAGCGTCCGGCAACAAATCCGGTACGGTGGCGTTTGGCACGGAAGCGGCGCAAATGAAGCACTTAGGCAGCGAAGCGGTCGTAATCGGCCCCGGCGACATCCGCGAAGCTCACCGCACCGGCGAGTTCGTGCCCGTGGACGAACTTGAGCGTTGCGCCGACATTCTGAGACAATCCATCCAGCAACTTTGTTCATCGTAGTTTTGGCGGATGCAAGGCAACCGCTTCTAGTGAAATTCCATCGGAAAGTCCAATGCTCCGCATAAATAAACTCTTTTTAGCAATTATTCTTTTGGTGTCGTGTGTTCCGCTTTTGGCACAGGACTCAAAGCCTTTAAGTAATCAGGAATTCGTCGGCCTGCTTTATCAACTCCAGCGCAATCCCTCCATGCGCGACGATGTTGTCGAACAGGTCAGGACGCGTGGGATCGGTTTTGCTTTAACTGACGGCATGCGCTCGCTCGTCGCTACGAAGAGCGGTAACGACTCAGTGCTGCGACGCACGCTCGAAGAAGCCGAACGACGCCGCGTGAACCCGAAGGCATCCACACTTCCAACCGAAGCAGAAGGACAAGAACTTCTCGAACGCACGCGTAACGTGACTCTAGCCGCGGCCAACGCGATGCCCGACTTCCTCGTGAAGCAGATCATCAAACGTTCAGTCGCTTACGGACACACCGCCAACTGGATTCCACAGGACAATCTGACGATCGCGGTCGGTTACCGTGCGAACGCCGGCGAGCAGTACAAGATCCTGACCGTGAACGGAATGCCCGCGAGTCCAGAGGCATCGGAAGCGAGCCGCGACTACAGTAAGAATGTGCCGAAAGGCGCGTCGTCGAGTGGCGTGGAATATATCTCCGCGCAAGCAGACATCTTCAAGCCGGAAGCTAAAACCGAGTTCCGCATGGTCGATACTGATGTCATTCTCGGCAAACGAACCATCGTCTACGAGTACACGGTTAAGAAAGATTACTCACAACTGACGCTGAGTCTTGCGGATACTGGCGCTCGCGCCGTAGTTGGTTCGCGTGGTCGTCTGTGGATCGATCGCGAGTTGGATCGTGTCGTGCGCTTTGAACAGATCGCGACGGAGATTCCTCCTGATTTTCCGATCACTGCTGCAAGCAGTTTGATCGACTACGACTGGGTCGCGATTAACGAGCGCAAATATCTCCTGCCTACACATTCTGAAATCCTGCTGACGACTGTTAATTCGAAGTTCGTCCTTCAGAGCAGGAACGATATCAGGTTTCGTAGTTATCAGAAGTTTGGCGCTGAGCTGAAGGTCGTCGATGAAGTCGGTGAAGACGACGACGCGCCACCACCACCGCCGAAGCTTATCAAGCCACCACAATAATAGGCCACGGATTTTCACGAATAAACACGGATTAGAAAGAACAGAAATTGTTTTTCTGATCCGTGTAGATCCGTGTAATCTGTGGCTTAATAAGTCTACAAATGTGGACGCTTCGCGCCCCAGTGTTCACAACAGTCTACACGCAAAATTCCCTGCTAAACAACAAATCTGCTTTGTTTCCAGCGTTCGTACTTCGATCAGCCAAACGGTACGGCCCTTGCACTAGCAGTATGTCAGCAAGGAAGGAACGCTCCTGAATGAAGCCCAGGATTTTGATAGTGGATGACGATTCACAGATCACTCAACAGCTTTACTGGACGTTGTGTGATGAGTATGACGTGGTGACAGCAAACGATTTGCAGACCGCGATTCGGCGGGCCACTTTCTACAAGCCCGATATATGCATATTGGACTTGCAAATGCCTCCGGAAAAAGATTCGCCCGCCAGTGGTCTGCGACTGCTGGAATACATCAAGGGTCACCTGGAAAACTCGAGAGTTTTGATAATGAGCTCCAACGCCACGACCGAAACGCGTCGTGCCTGTTTCGCCGCCGGCGCCGATGGTTTTTTCGCAAAGCCGTTTGAAATTCAGGAGATGCTCGCGAGTATTTGCAAGCTGAGCCCTGTTCACCGGCTGGAATTGTTCGCTCACATTCTTTGAAAAAAGATTCGGACGTCACTCCCTTTGGCGTCCGTACAAGCACCGTAGGTGAAACCCTCTTCATCGGACGGTGTGCTCGATGGCCCCCGCTGCCGTTGCCCAACACGAACGCGGGGGCCGAATTTTT
>DATEIS010000263.1:0-2704 GCA_035278765.1 Pyrinomonadaceae bacterium
CCTGTGGTCCAGAAAATTCTCCGTTGCCAGTACCGCTCGTACCGCAACTCGAAAGGAACGTGCCGGTAGGTGAAAATTTCTGAATGCGATTGTTGTTTGTATCGGCAACATAGACGTCACCGACACCATCAATTGACACTCCCCACGGCGTGTCAAACTGTCCGTCCGCAGTGCCGTTCGTTCCCCATTTAGTTATGAACGTTCCACTGGTGTTGAATTTCTGAATGCGATGATTGCCGGTATCAGCGACGTAGATGTTGTCTGAAGCATCAACCGCGATTCCTTCCGGCGCACTAAACTGCCCGTTGCCAGTACCGCTGTTGCCCCAGCTCATGATGAAACTTCCGCTGGAAGTAAACTTTTCAATGCGATGATTGCCGAGGTCAGTAACGTAGACATTACCGGCAGAATCAACCGCGACACCGCCAGCCCCATTTAAGAACTGGCCGTTGCCGCTGCCCGCCGTGCCCCATCCGATTTGGAAAACACCGCTTGAATTAAATTTCTGTACTATCCCACTTGTTCGTTCGGGAAATCCGTCGGTCACATAAATATCGCCCGTGGTCCGATCGACGGCGACTCCGGATGGCGCGACGACCGATCCAAAGCTGCTTCCTCCGGTCGCGAACTTAAACTGGAAGACACCGCTTGAATTGAATTTCTGAATGCGATTGTTTTGATCGGCGACGAAAACATTGTCCGATGGATCGATCGCGATAGCTCTAGGCGTGATCACTTGTCCATCGCCGGATCCTGCCGGGGCCAATATAGAAAGAAAGTTACATGCCGCTGAGGCAGCGCCACTCCACAGCAATGCTGCGGCTACAAGTGGCACGAAGAGAAGTAAGAGTGTTGTTCGATGCGAAGAGGGTGATTTCATTTGAGTGTCCTTCCGTTGAAGATCGGGTTAGGCGCGAGACGGCATTGCCGGCTGCGTAAATTGGATAGCTCTAAACTTGATTCCCAGAACTGCGGATATCGCGCGCGCCGAAGTGGCGCAATTCGGTCTGTCGGGGGAACTGGCCGGAACTGAGATTTGACGCGGGGAAAGATAAGGTGGGGTTCGTGCAGTTGTCAATAGTTTCGCAGGTCTACTATCCACGCCTCGGGCACTTCGCGTTCGAGCAGATACGTTTTGAGGTTGGCCCATCGTTCGACGCGATCGAGAATTAATGCGTCGGAGGTGATGGCGACCGCGGAGGAAGCAATGATGGCGGCATCGGGATTGAAGACTACTTCCACCGACCAGGGCCAATTCGCGTGCGCTGCAAGATCGGTGATCTTTGCTGAGAGCCGTCCACTATTGGACACCGGTTGATCGAGTAGCCAATGGACCGATGCTGGTCCAAGCTTGTTCAATGCCTCACCGATCATCGTGATTGCGCGATCGGTTTCGTCGACCGATCGATACGAGCCGTGAACACTCGAGAGATCGCGAATGGAGTCGTCAATACCAACCAGCAACGGACCACCGCTGAGCGCCGCTTCGATCGTGATGATCAAGTTAAATCCGTCCACAACCAGTTGCTGATCCTTCAACTGCTCAACCGCGACGCAGTGATCGCGTCTTTGTTGTCGATCCTCGTCTGAACAGGCACAACGCGATACTGCCAAACGCTGTCGCTCACGCAGACCGTGGCGGTCGCCAACAAGCTTGAGCGACGACGTCATCTTGTAACCGCGAGACAATAACCAGCACAGTTCAGCGACGGCTCGACGGAGCTTTGGCAGTTCATCAGCGCCGAAGAGTTTCACATCAGCCGGATGAGGCCCACGGTGTCGCCGCGTGTCAGGACTCACTTTTGCCTCCGAAAAAATTATCGAAAATGGGATTGTGCAGTCTCATTTGCGAAATGCAAACATCGACTCATACCCGCGATTCCTAAAAAATCTTAACGGCACAATCTTTGACTCTCTTCGACTAATTCGCCAAAGGAGTAACTATGGACGCGCTCTGGAAGAACATCACTTATTCCGTCCGAATGCTGTTGAAGAAGCCGAGCGTCACGATTGTGGCAATCATCGCAATCGGCCTGGGTATCGGCGTCAACACCGCAATCTTTTCGGTCGTCAATACTGTTCTGTTGCAACCGCTGCCTTACGAGCAGCCGGAGCAACTGTTGATGCTCGCAACCGAACAACGCAATCAAGCGCTTGATGGCCGCGGCACCTTTTCAGTGCCTGACTTCTTCGATGTGCAGAAATCCTCGACGACGCTTCAATACGTTGCCACGGTTCAGCAGTCCGGCACAATCGTTACCCAGGGCGGTGATCCCGAACGTGTGATTGGCGCCGTCGTCAGTTCGGATTACTTCGCAGTGTTGGGTGTGAAACCGGAGCTCGGTCGCGTTTTCACACGCGACGAAGATAAACCCGGCGCGCCGCCGGTGCTTCTTCTGAGCCACGGTTTATGGCAACGACGTTTTGGCGGCGATCCAAACATCCTCGGGCGGGAGATTGATCTCGGCGGTAAAGCAACTGTAGTCGGTATCATGCCGCCGGGTTTTGAATACCCGATCTCTGATGAGACTCAGGACTATTGGGAACCGATCTTCGCCGCCGCCTTCATGACGAAAGAGACGCGCGAAGAACGCGCGAACAGGCTTCTCGACGTGATCGCTCGCCTCAAGCCGGGTGTCACACTCGCCCAGGCGAAAGCGGATCTCGATCTTCTTTCACGACAAATTGAACAACAGTCGCCGGA
>DATEIS010000264.1:0-14784 GCA_035278765.1 Pyrinomonadaceae bacterium
TGATCCGTCCAGGGCGTTGTGAACTGAGCAAAGCGATCATATTCGCCGCGCTCTTGTTGTTCTCCTGCCAGAACGTTAACGCACAAGCCAACTCGGGCAAGATAATTTTTGTCGATGAATTCTCCCGTCTCTTGTTAATAAACGCAGACGGCACCGGGCAAACTCCTTTAACGGAGGGTGTGTTCATACGAGACGGAAATCCGGTCTACTCACCAGACGGTTCAAAGATAGCTTTTGATCGCACCATCCTCGGGAAAACTCATATCTACATAATGAACGCGGATGGAACAAACCCAGTCGCAGTCACTTCAGATGGACCACTGCCCAATGCGAGTTTTCATCAGTATCCGACCTGGTCCCCTGACGGAACCAGACTGGCTTTTATGAGCGATCGCGATGGGACGCGTAAGTGTGAGATCTGGGTGATTAACATCAATGGCAGTGGATTGACTAAACTCACCACAAACATTCAAGTGGGCACCGACAGTTTTGGGCCGGTGTTTGGCTGGGATCAAAATCCAAGGTGGTCACCTGACGGATCGCGTATAGCGTTTGACTCCATGCGCCACGGACTCTCAAACAGAGAGCTTTATGTGATGAATGCCGACGGCAGCAATCAGACGCGCTTGACCGACAATATCGTTGAGGATCGCTTTCCATCGTGGTCGCCTGACAGTCAGAGGATAGCTTTCCGCAGAGGCGGCAGCTTCACCCACGGCATCAACATCATAAACCGGGATGGAACGAATCCGGTGCACGTCACGATCGATGGCGACGCTCCAGTATGGTCACCGGATGGTTTGAAATTTGTGACTACTGGTTTAGATCCGAATATTTCTTTTAAGCCGGCTCTCTTCATCCTAAATGTCGACGGCACGAATAAAGTTAAATTAACCAACAACAATTTCAGCTCGTTTTCGCCCGCGTGGGCGCCTACTTCGAGCACGCCGATACCGACTTCAACAATCTCGGGGTTTGTGCGCGACGGAAATGGAGCGCCGATCAGCGGCGCGACTCTTACTTTGACCCAACCCTTCAATCCTCGCATTACACAATCCGATGCCGCCGGCGCCTACTCGTTTCCCGGACTGCCTGTAGATAATTACAGAATCGATATCGTAAAGTCCGGCTTTGGCTTCGTTCCGGCTTCTGTAAACTTCTCCCAATTAAATACGGATCAAACCGCAAACTTTACTGCGTTCGTTGCATTCTCCATCAGTGGTCAGGTTAATGGTATCGACGGAGACATCCGTGTGACTCTCTCGGGTTCTGAAAATCGCCAGGTGTTAACCGGATCTAACGGAAGTTACTCTTTCGACATTCTGCCGGCAGGTGGGAACTACACTGTCTTCGTCAATAATCCAATCTGGAATGTTACTCCCGCTGGTTTCACCTTCAACAACCTCTCGGAAAATCAAATCGCAAACTTCAATGCGGTGCGAGCGACCTACACCATCAGCGGAACAATAACAAGGTTGGGCCAGCCTAAGCCTGGAATCGAAGTTCGCCTTGAAAATGGTTCCGGATCCGCTCCGCCGACGAGGATTACAGATGAAAATGGTCGTTACTCATTCAGTAATGTACTGGCCGGCGTCGATTATGTCGTCAGGCCCGTGGGCGCCAATTATTTGATGGACCCGCAAACCCGCGACTTTAATCGACTCGATGGCAATAAGACGGCTGACTTTGTAGCGCTGTCTGTCAACCAACTTCTATTTTCAAAAGCGACTTTCGCGATCGTCGAGGGTACACCCAACTTAATAGTGACGGTCGTGCGTGGGGGTAATGCGACCGGTGTTGGACCAATCACCGTCCAGTATACGACCGCGGATGGCACTGCTACGGCGGGCTTGGATTACTCCGGCACGACCGGCACGCTGAATTTTGCGGACGGAATATTTTCCCAGACCATCACGATCCCCATCGTTGACGATCAAAACCGGGAAGGCACGGAACAGTTTTCGATCAGCTTGAGTAATCCGACCGGGGAGGTGGATCTTGGCACTCTCAGCACCGCAACTTTGACAATCGTAGACAATGACACACGCGTTCTCACCGAAGATGATAGCGACCGTGCCATCGTTCTTAGTAACCCGTTGCTTGTCACTGGACCATTCAGTTTAACGACCTCGCCCAACTTCAGTACCGATCCGCGGACAAGGATTTCACTTTTTGTTGAAGGACTGGAGTTCAATCAGGGAGTGCAATTGCCGCCCATCAGTGTGCAAGCTGTGGACATACAACAGAATCAGTTTCAGCTTCCGCTGGAAGCAATCGCGTTCTATACAACACTTCCCTTTAGTCAAATAATAGTGCGGCTGCCGGGAAATCTCAGTCCGGGAGACTTAATGTTAACGGTCACAGTTAACGGTCAGCCGTCGAATAGCGCGCGCATTTCGATCAAACCTTGAACAGTCACAGGACTTAAGGGGATTTCTTAATCCAAAACATGTCCCGCATCGTAAAGTCTGAGCGTGACCTGTCGGTTAAATCGATGTAACGGGGGGAAATAAAAGCGGTGCGGGGTTCTGTGTCCAAACGATTTCGCTCAAGCGTTTGTAGCCGGCCTCCGACGACTCGCGTCTTGTAGGATTTGATTGGTTGGCCGTTCGCTTTGACGATCATGACAACTTCACCGTCTTGTTTCGTCAGGTCTGAAATAGCAAGCCAACGCTGCTTTGGACTCGCCTCTACTATCAACTCCTTCCGCCCGTAAAAATACCAATCAAGTGTATCCGGCACCACGGGCGCACGACTCGCCGCGATCTCCTTTCCATTAACAATCAAATGAAGGGTGACCTTTGGTCGATTCATACCCGGCGGCAATTCCCGCGTACTCAACCAGTAGTTGAAATGCAGCATTGCGCCCGCGTCGTCGGTTATAACCGAGAAAAAGGCAAGATCGCTCCATGGCCCATCGCGCACAAATTTTTTTGAGGGGTTGAAGGGGTCGCTATTGACTTCGAGCTTCAGGCTGAACGGTAGAGTCGTGATCGTCTCGTTGCCGAGCCTGACAGCCATCACAAAGTCTCCTGACTGAGCAACTCGTATATTTCCCGGATTGCCCGGCGCCGGTCGAAAAACACCGAAGGCCGGAAACTTTTCGAGCGGTTCGAGACGGAGCGGAACACTCGAGATGACCTCGCCGTTCGGCCTCGTGATCACAAATGTCGCCGGCGAAGCGCCGGAGGGCGGGAAGACGACCTCGAGGCCTTCGACCAGAAAACCTCCGGTCTCTTCGTAGAACCGTATGTTCATTAACGAATCGTACTCAATCGCCGCTCTGTTAGTAGCAACTTGTGCTGTGACGGCGAAGGTCGCTGCGATGACGATGCAAGCCGCGAAGATTGTTCTTTTCATCTGTGGTATTCCCGCTTAGTGAAAGTCACCCTCAGTATTCGCCATGATGATGTGGGAAGTGGTTTCGCCGGTCGTTGTGTTAATGATTGAGGCAGTCACCTGCACGTCCCGGCGGTTGCTCGTGACGATGCCCCTTCCGTAGGTGGTGGCAACTAGATCGAGCGAAATCGCTTCGCCGGCTGGCACATTATGTGGGCCGCTGGTCGTTGTGCTTATGATGACCAGCTTGCATACCGCACCGTTGCAGGCGCCTTGTCCATATTTGATCTCCCTAAAGCCAACGGTAGTATCGCCATCACCGTTCCAATCGCCCACGATGCGAAGCACCTGGTTCGGTCCGAGGGCGACGACACCAGTGTCCCAATGAAATAACTTGCCACGTAGTTGAGCATGCGTAGTTGAATCGGAACTTACGAGTAACATTAGAATCACGCTCACGGCGAGCGTGATGGCCGATGCGATGCTGCGTTTCATTTTCTTCTCCCTTGTCTTGCTCATATAAAATATTGCTTCCGCGTCGGGAGGCATTTATCTTGGCTACAACTCAGAAGTCCTTTGGAAAAGATTAGGAATCTGTGAGGTCTCCGGACGCGCGCGTAATGTCCAGCAAAAATGGCCATCGTTATGAATTTGGTGATTTCCGTCTCTACTCGGAACCTCCCAGTCTGTGGCGCGACGAGAGTCTCGTACCGTTGCCGCCAAAGGCCCTTGAAATGCTGCTCTTGCTGGTGCGCCAGCGCGAGATCATTGTTAGCCGCGAGGAGTTGTTGGAGACTGTCTGGCGCGACACTTTCGTCGAAGACGGGAACATCAACTACACGGTTTCACTTCTCAGAAAGATCCTGGACAAAGACGACAAGGGACGCTTCATTCAGACCGTGCCGAAACGCGGCTACCGCTTTGTCGCCGATGTACTGGAGATCTCGGCCAACGGACACGCCGAAAAAGCGGTTCGGAATGTCGAAGTTGCGATTCCAACGGAAGAACCAAAACCGAAGATTCGCTGGCACTTTATCGGCATAGTTTTACTCGGCGTGCTGTTTGTCACTGGTTTTGTTATCTGGCGAAAGTCGGACGAGAGCAAAAAACTTTCGACCACCGCCGTTACGAGCCGAAATATCCGAACGGTCGCAGTCCTACCTCTGAAGACGTTGGCGGAAGACGATGGCAGCAAATCATTGTCGCTGGGCCTGACCGATTCACTGATTTCACGTCTAGGCAGTTTGAACCGTTTTTCGGTGCGCCCGTTGAGTTCCGTCAGAAGCTATGCCGAAGTCGATCAGGACCCGCTAAAGTTTGGCGAGACCTTGAAGGTTGACGTGATTCTGGAAGGCACTCTGCAACAGGCGGACAATCGACTACGGGCTAACGTAAGGCTGTGGGATCTCCGCGACGGCGCACAACTCTGGCAACGATCGTTCGATTCGACGGAAGCTGATTTCTTCAACCTCCAGGACGCGGTCGCCACCGGAGTAACGAGATGGCTCCTCTCCGAGCTGCAGGAAAAAGACCGCGAGCTTTTGACCCGGCGCTACACCAACAACCCTGAAGCGTTTCGCGCTTACGTCCGCGGTCGCGCAATACTCGACGCGAAGAACCCTGACAACTTTGAAAAAGCGATTGACGAATTTCAGAAAGCCGTCGCGCTGGATCCGACGTTCGCACTGGCGTACGCCGGACTCGCCGACGCTTCTACACGGCTTGGCTTTAATACGTCGGGCGCGAGCCAGGAGGAGATCTACGCCAGATCAAAAGCGCTGGCACAAAAGGCCCTGGATTTAGACGCGGAAACGCCGGAAGCTTATGCTGCGCTCGGTACGGTCAAACGAATTTACGACTGGGATTGGTTGGGGGCTGAGCGCGAATTCAGACGTGCCATTGAGTTAAACCCGAATTACGCGCGTGCTCATCTCGGTTATGCGCTGCTTCTTTCGTGCCTCGGCCGAAGCGATGAAGCACTGGTCGAAATAAAACGTGCGATGGAGATCGACCCGCTCTCGCAAGACGTTAAATCGGGTTACCTAACCATTCTGGAAGGTCGTGGGGAATACGCGGAAGCGCTCGCGCAGGCACAGGAGAATGTGAAGTTTAATAAAGAATACCGTCGAGGGATGCGCGGCGTCGCTACTTTTCTTTTTCATCTGGGCGAATACCCGCGGGTGATCGAAATCTCGGAACAGGAGCTGACGGCAAAGAACAGTCAGGAGTTCGTCTGGCTTTCGCTCCTCGTAACTTCTCACCATCGTTCCGGTCAGACTGGAAAGCGCGACGAAAGACTCAAACAACTGGAAGAAGTAGCGCGGACCGACACCAAAGCACTCTACGCGCTGGCGGAGAATTACGCGGAACTCGGACGCACCAACGATGCGCTGGCGGCTCTGGAAAAATGTATCGAGGTGCGGGAAGAACGAATGATGTGGCTCAAAGTCGAGCCGCGTCTTGCACAACTAAAAGGCAATGCCCGCTTTGATGGCATCCTGCGAGGAATGAACCTTGCCAGTAACTAGGCACAGACGTCTAACGTTTCTGCCTAATCGGGTTGATTGCACTCATTAAAGTCATGTCCAAGACACGCATAATCGAAGCTGTCAAAAAACTCGACCTCGAATCAATCAAGAAACTGTTGGACGACAATCCGGCGCTTCTTAGTGTTACCGATCGAATGGGTCGAAATCTGTTGCATCTGGCCTGCTCGGCACAATGCAAGCAACTGAATGTGCCTGAATCTGTGTCGGCCCGAATGGTAACGTTCCTTTTAGATCGCGGGTTAGACGTTGAATCTCCATTCGTCACACCGGATGGTTGTGACACAGTCAATGCGGTGTGGTTTGCCGTCGCTCGTGGTAGAAATCGTACGTTGGTCAAGCTGCTTATCAAACGCGGCGGGACGCCGAACGGACTCTTCGCTGCCGGTTGGTGGGAGGACCTTGATATCCTCGATCTGTTAATCCGCTCTGGGGCGCCTATCGATGTGGTTGTTGGAGAGACACCCTTCCTTGGGTGCTGGAAGTGGAAAAAATTTAAAGCCGCCAAATTCCTGGCGCGCAAAGGCGCTGATGTGAATTTCCAGGACGCAAAAGGCATAACCGCTCTGCACCATGGAGTGCTGAAGGACTTTGATCCATCTCTGCTAACGTGGTTGGTTAGACATGGGGCTTCTCCCGACATCAAAGATAGTGAGGGAGTGTCGGCAAGGATCCGGGCATCTCGAAAGCGAGACAAGAGATTTCTCGAAGCGCTCTCGTAAATCACAATCTGGTTTTCCATAGAAGAGGAAAAGTAGAAATCGTACTTGGATCGGGTCAGTACAGGGAGCGGTAGCGACCTGGTCGGTGATCAGCATGCGATATTCCTAACGATTTTGACCCTCAGGGTTGGACCAGGTCGCTACCGCTCCCTGTACTGACCCGATCCAAGTACAATTCCTACTTTTGAGGCAAAGCTTTGCATGTCTAATTTGAGTACTCGCATTCTGCTAACTCTGATAATTGTCGTCGCTATTTGCACACTCGCGTTCTCGCAAACAACTCCGGAACGACAAAGGAACTATCCAGCACCAGTCGAGGGCGACTATACAATCAACGACTTCAAGTTTCGCTCAGGTGAAACTCTTCCCGAACTGAAACTTCATTACCTCACTATCGGTACACCGGTGAAAGACAGCAGTGGAGTCACGCGCAACGCCGTCCTGGTTATGCACGGCACTGGAGGCACAGGTGCGCAGTTTCTCTCGCCACAATTTGCCGACATCCTCTTTGGTCCAGGTCAACTACTCGACGCCACTAAGTACTTCATCATTCTTCCCGACGCCATTGGACATGGTCGATCAAGCAAACCGAGTAACGGACTGCACATGAAGTTTCCCCATTACACGTACGATGACATGGTGCTCGCGCAGTATCGACTCATCACCGAGAAACTGGGCGTCAATCACCTGCGTCTCGTCATGGGCACGTCAATGGGTGGAATGCACACATGGGTTTGGGGTGAAACTTATCCAGACTTCATGGACGCCTTGATGCCGCTGGCGAGTATGCCGATTGAGATCGCTGGTCGCAATCGAATCATGAGGAAGATGATTATGGATGCCATTCGCAACGATCCATCCTGGAATAATGGTGAATACAAAACTCAGCCGGTACAGGGGATGACCGCTGCTCAGAATATTCTGCTACTGATGGGAAGCGCGCCGTTGCAGTGGCACAAACAAGCACCGACTCGTGATGCGGCCGATAAACTCTACGAGGACCGTGTGAAGAGTGCAGTCGCGCGAAGCGATGCTAACGACATGCTCTACTATTTCGACTCGTCGCGTGAATACAACCCATCGCCAATGCTCGAAAAGATCAAAGCGCCATTGATCGCAGTTAACTCCGCTGATGATCTAATCAATCCGCCTGAGTTGGGAGTAATGGAGCGGGAGATTAAGCGCGTGAAGAACGGTCGCTACGTGCTGTTGCCGATTACAGATCAAACTCGCGGGCATGGCACCCATACCATCGCTTCAATCTGGCAGGGCTATCTCAAGGAACTGCTGGAAAACTCGAATCAACACTGAGCCCAATTTCGCGAGAACCAGTTCAGGAGACTGCTTAATGCAACTCGTCAAACGCGTGTTTGTCATCTCGATATTTTTTCTGCTCGCTCTCACTACCAAAACAGCCGCACAACAGGTTTCAGACGACAAACTGAAATCACGCGCCGAACTGACTAACTATGAAGAGACGACTCGTTATGAAGAAGTCTTAAATTTCATCGCTGAGCTGCAAAAGCGAAGTTCGCTCATTCGTCTTGAGTCCTTTGGTAAGTCAGAAGAGGGACGAAGCCTGCCGCTCATGATTCTCTCAGACTCGCCGATCTCGAACCCACGCGATGAGCGCGGCTCAAACAAACCGATTGTCTTTATCATGGCAAATATTCACGCCGGCGAAGTGGAAGGCAAGGAGGCGATGTTGCACCTTTCGAGGCGCATCCTGTTTGGAGATCTAAAACCGCTGCTCAGCAAAGTGATAATTCTGATAGCGCCGATCTACAACGCCGATGGAAATGAGAAGATCAGTACTAATAACCGCACGGCGCAGAATGGTCCCATCGCCGGTGTTGGCGTGCGCGAAAACTCAAAGGGCTACGACCTCAATCGCGATTACATGAAACTCGACTCATCTGAGGCGCGGGCGCTCGTCAATTTACTGAATCGTTGGGATCCACATCTCACAGTCGATCTACACACCACGAACGGCTCGTATCACGGTTATCATCTGACTTACTCGCAACCGCTCAATCCAAATTCGAGTGCCGCCATTCTGAGTTATCACCGCAACAAGATGCTGCCTGCTATTACCAGGACGATGCTGAAGAACCATCGGTTGCGCACTTACTACTACGGCAATTTTCCGCGCTTTACTAATTTGCCGGTACCGGGTCAGCCGACCCGTTGGGAGGCGTTCACGCATCAGCCGCGTATAGGACAGAACTACCACGGTCTTCGGAACCGACTAACAATTCTTTCTGAAGCTTATAGCTACCTCACATTCAAGAGACGTGTTGAAGTGACGGAAAAGTTTGTGGAAGAGATCTTGAAGTACACTGCTACAAACGCCCGAGAGATCTCTCAACTTACAAAACGTGCAGACGACGAAACTGTGCGTAACTTTTCAAGCAGCGAAACAATTGAACAAGGGGTGGAGTTTGAAATGCGGCCTTTGCCAAAGCCTGTGGACATTCTGATTGGCGAGGTTGTGAAGGTGAAAAACCCGCGCTCGGGCAAAGAAATGACGGCGATGGTTGAAGAAAAGTTCAAGCCGCAGCGAATGTACGATTACGGGAACTTTGCTGCGAAAAGAAGTGTAGTTGCACCACGGGCTTACATCTTTAAACCGGAAAAGAATTTGGAAGTGGTGATCGGGAAACTGATCCAACACGGAATCACCGTCGAAGAGCTGACTGCGCCGCTGCAGACTGAAGTTGATGTGTTCACAATCGGAAACGTCACGCCCTCACAACGCGTCTTTCAAAACCATCGCGAAATGAAAATCACGGGCACTTACAACAAGTCGAGTATGACATTCCCCACGGGATCGATCATTGTAAGGACCGCGCAACCACTCGGCCGGCTCGCTTGTTATCTGCTTGAAGCCGAAAGCGACGACGGTTTGGTTGATTGGAACTTCTTTGATCCCTACCTTGAAACAGGAAAGTTATTTCCCGTTTACAAAATAATGCACAACGTTAATGTGGCTAGTCGGGTGTTAGAGAAGTAGTCGGCTTTGCGCAAGAAGTGCGTTGTGTTGAGGAGATTTCTCCCGCAAAGGCGCAAAGGCGCAACGCGCTGCCTCGCTTCTATGGATTTTCGTTGCGCCTTTGCGCCTTTGCGGGAGAAATCTTCTTTATATACAAGCTACGCACTACTACCTTGGTACGACCACCGTCACGGATCTGCTGCTACTAGTACCGGCAGAGTCAGTGACCTTCACAATGATTGTATACGTGCGCCCGGCGGCACGCGTTGGCGCGCGTTCGGCGCGTAACCTGATGTGATGGGCGTCGATGATTTCCCAATCAATATCCGTGTCGCCATCGCCGGTCCCGTTTTGTGGCTGATCGCTGGTGATCGTGATCTCGGGTACCAGGTTTACGTCACAGTTATCCTCAATTGTGTAAGTTAGCGTTACATCCACCATTTCATGATTGGGAGATCCCAGGACTGGCTTATCCACCGCCAACCCGGAAATCACCGGAGCAGGATTTGAAACATTCACCGTGATGGAAGCACCATTGTTTGGCGCGAGATTCGGATCCGCGGTTGTTGAACTAACACCGACCGAATTTGCTACCTGTGCCCCATTGCTCGTCGGGCAAGCGACTTCCACGGTCAACGTGAACACGGCAGATGCACCGGCCGCCAGTGAACCAATCGAACACTGAACCGCACCTGATTGACCAACAGCGGGCTTGTTGCACGACCAGCCATCAGGTGTTGTCAGAGACTGAAACGATGTTCCAGCCGGAACGGCTGTCACTAATAAAACGTTTGCTGCCGGAAGATCATCGTCTTGCGGCAGGAACGGAGCTGAATCGTTGTCAGCATTGTTTCGAATGGTCATGGTGTAGCTAATAGTCTGGCCACTGACAACCGGATTTGGGGTGGCGCTGATCTCGGCTGACAAATCTGCGCCGGGCAATTGCAAAGGATCAATCAGGCCCCAGTAAGCAAACTTCTTCTTGAGTGACGTATCGAAGAGCAGTGGTGCATTGACTCGCGCGGGCGAAGTCAGCCAGGTGTGATCGTCCGCCTGTCCCCAAAAGGTTATCGAACTGATCTTTCCCTGCAGCTCCTTGAAGGCGTCAAAGAACGTTCGATAGCGATACCCCTGACTAATCAGACGGTCCACCGGGATGTCGGCATAGTCAACAATCGGACCGGGCAGCGAATTACTGTAGATGCTGACGTCAAGCTCAGTGATCTGATTATCGATTCCCAGACTCGAAAACAGGTTAATGGTGTCGACGATCGCCTGACGCGACGGAAAGTCCACGTTGTTGTGCATCTGATGTCCGATGCCGTCGATGGGCACACCTCGGCTCTTCAGATCCGAGATTAGACTGAAGAGAAACTGCCGCTTGGTTGGATTGGTCGTGTCAAAGTCGTTGATGTAAAGCTTCGCATTTGGCAGCACCTCATGTGCGACGCGGAATGCTCGCTCTATGTACTCCACACCGGTGATATTGAACCACGGGCTACGCCGGAAACCGTCTGGCTGAGAGGGATCGATTACCTCATTCACGACATCCCACGCAAAAATGTCGTCGCCGAAGTGCGTCAGTACTGCGCGAATGTGATTCTCCATTCGTTGCAATAGCAGCGCCTTGTTTTCCGGAGTAGGTGTCATCGGATTTCCGCTTGGATCGTTAAATAGCCACGCCGGATTCTGTTGGTGCCACACCAACGTGTGACCTCTCACAGACATGTTATTGGCCTTCGCAAACGCGACTTGAGCATCCGCAGTGGCAAAGGTGAAATTGCCTTCGGTGTTTTGCAACGAGCTCCACTTCATGTCGTTTTCTGAGGTGAGGCTGTTGAAATGTTTGCTCAGCAGAAAAGCGTGTTCTCCCGTGAGATCTCCCTGCCATACCGCAGCGCCAATCGGGAAGTAAGCAGCGAACGCCTGGTAAACGGAGGGAATGTCGCGCTCGGCCACGGGAGGCGGGACGAAGGAGATCTGGAAATCATCAATGTAGAAGGAAGATGTTCCAGTGTTCGACTCGACATAAAGAGTCAACGAAGTGTTCGCAAGCACAAGATCGAACGTGGCTGCCAGTTGCACCCACGCACCGGAGGTGACCGTCGTGTTCGGCACGACCGTGTGGAACGTAGCCGGAAATGATCCGATGTTTCTTTGCAGGCTCACGCGGAGTTGCGAGCTGGGTTCACCGGGAGCAAGCTTCGCCCAAAGTGAAACACGATAACGAGAACCATTGAACATCACGTTGGTAACGTTAAATGCCGGACCACGAAAAGCAGAGGTTCTGCCACTGGTCAGCAAACTGAAATTCCCGCTGTGTTGGTCAGCAGTGGTAACCGTTAACACCTCGTCGCCGATGCGTGGAGCCCAACCTTCGCGTGTTCCTGATTCAAACGTCGAAGATGCTCCGGTTGTATTTGGTGGTGGCCCTGCAGGCGGGGCCAATTGGGTGATGCTAAAGCTGTCTATGTAATAAGAGGACGTCGGAGTGGTCGCTTCAACATACAACAAGAGACCTGTGTTGTCGGTGTTGAAGGAATAAAGAGCATTAAATGTGGTCCAGGCTGCGTCCGTGACACCGTTATTTGCGCTCGAGGCTACCGTATCGAATTGGTTGCCGCTGCCTGTCGGTGTTCGCTGAACAGTAACTCTGACGGTAGTGGGCGCCTGCCCTGCAACGAGGCGAACAGAAACTGTTACCTGGTAGGTAGCACCTTTAATTAAGGTACCGAGAACGCTCAGGCTTGGTCCATGGAAACCTTGCGTTCGCCCTGTAGTCTTCAGGCTATGAGTGCCGGCCTGTGCAGCTTCGGTTGAGTTTGTCAGCACGACGCCACCACCGCGAGGGATCCATCCCTGGAGAGTGCCGTCTTCAAAATCGTTCTGGATGATCGTTTGCGCGTGAGCGGTTGACGACACAAATAAAAGTGTAAGAAAGCAGAGAGCGTTGGCAGTGACGAGCTTCAATACGACGATGGACCGGCTCATAGGGTGAGACATGGATTTTTCCTTTGTACAGTTGCGCTTGAGTTGGAGGGGGAACGGTTTTGTTCGGGACACGAACTAAATACCATTTTCACTCGTGGCCGTCAAAATATTTTTACAGATTTGAGGCTTGAACTCGCGTACGAAGATGGGACTAAGCCGCCGAAGCAAATACCGTCGACGACCGCCGGCTTTGTCTCAAAAGTAGAAATCGCACTTGGATCGGGTCAGTACAGGGAGGCGGTAGCGACCTGGTAAGCGATCAGCATGCGATATTCCTAACGAATTTTGGACTCCATGATTGGACCAGGTCGCTACCGCTCCCTGTACTGACCCGATCCAAGAATGATCGCGACTTTTGAGGCAAAGCTACGGCCGCCGGCGCGTAAAAAACGCCTGTTCACTCCGACTTTAGTGCTACCAGCGGATCGACTCGCGTGGCGCGACGCGCCGGGATGTAACATGCCAACAGCCCCACTGCAACCAACGCAAGAGCCGCAAACAGCAGAA
This sequence comes from Pyrinomonadaceae bacterium, assembly GCA_035278765.1. Classification (GTDB taxonomy): domain Bacteria; phylum Acidobacteriota; class Blastocatellia; order Pyrinomonadales; family Pyrinomonadaceae; genus PSRF01. The sequence goes on from DATEIS010000264.1 coordinate 13,098, forward strand.
TCAGCGGATCGCGCGTGGGCAATGAGGGGATGAGGGAAATCAATAGTTTCGAGACGCCGTAGGCACCGAAGCCACCCAACAACGCTCCAATCCCGACCAACACGGTGCCCTTGCCCAACACCAACCACAAAACATCGCGGGACTGCGCTCCGAGCGCCATTCGAATTCCAAGTTCTCCGGTACGTTGGACCACCGTGTACGAGACAACGCCGTAGATTCCAATCACCGCCAGGATTACACCAATCGTCGCAAACGCTCCCAGCAAACTCCCCAGCAGCGAAACATTCCCCAGGCCCAACTCGACCGCGGATCGTGCCGTTCGAATCCGGTTAACCGGCAGGTTAGGATCTAATCCGGCAATCGAGTTGCGCAGACTGTTAGCGATCGCTTCCGAATTCGAGTCAGTGCGTAGAAGAAGCGTGAGATAGCCGGGCGGAGCTTGCGTCATAGGAAAAAACGCTTCAAGCCGTATGGTTGGTTCTCCCAGGCTACCGGGAAAGGCAAGGTCATTAACGACGCCGACGATTTCGTAAAAGTCTTTTTGCGCAAAAGTGCTAATAATGCGCTTTCCGATCGGACTTTCGTTGGGCCAATAGTTCCGAGCGGTGGTTTCGTTGATAATCAAGACTTTCGGGTGATCGGTCGTATCCCCTGTGTTGAAATTACGCCCCTGTTGCAACCGGGCACCCAGGGTCTGGAAATAGTCGCTACTTACCGATTCGAAAAACATTTCCGGAAGCTTATCCGGCGGGAACTCGGGTCGACCCTCAATCTGAAACGAATTACTACTGCCATAACCAAACACCGGATTCGATTCGGCAATAGCAGCGTGCTGCACACCCGGCAGCGTGCGCAGCCGATTTTCCAGTTCCGTCAGAAAAACAAGTCGTTGCTTCTCACTTGCATATTTCTCTCCCTGAAGGTTCATCTGCGCCGTCACCAACCCATCCACCTGCCAGCCGGGATCTGCATTGAGGAAGCGCTGCAAACCTCGCAGGAATAATCCAGCAGCCGCGAGCAATACCATCGCAAACGCTACCTCACCGATGACGAGCAGGTGTCGCGTACGGTGCTGAGATCGTCCCGCGCTTGACCCGCGCGAGTTCTCGCGCAGCGCGAGGTTCAGGTCGGCACGCGATGCCAACCATGCAGGAAGTGTCCCGAATAGAACTCCCGTCAACAGCGAGCACAGCAGAGCAAACCCGAACACTTTGTAATCGAGTTGCACACCTGCTCCGGGCAGATCGCCGAACATACGGACACTGATAAAACGGATGGCGCCATAGGCAACAACGAGACTGATAATTCCACCGATTAGCGCCACCAGGATGCTCTCAGTAAATAAATGTCGCAGCAGTCGCCAGCGTCCCGCGCCGAGCGCGGCGCGCACGGCCAGTTCGCGCGCTCGCGCCTCCGTACGAACGAGTTGCAGGTTAGCCAGATTTGCGCACGCGATCAGCAACACAAAACCTGCGAGTCCAAAGGTGAACCACATGACAGTTCTGCCGATGTCGTCAGACATGGATAGCTGAAGCGGCTCGAGTCGCAGACTTTCACCTTCGTTCGAGGAATTTTGTTTGTGGATGTTAGCGGCGAGCGCAGCCATGCTTTGCTCTGCCTGTTTGATTGAGACGCCAGGCTTGAGCCGGCCAAACGAATTTAGAAAGGCGGCCCGGCGATTCGCTTT
>DATEIS010000265.1:0-3326 GCA_035278765.1 Pyrinomonadaceae bacterium
CTGATCATTCGCTCCGTCTCGGCAAAGCAGCGTCCACGGCGAAAAAATGTCTAACGAGACGCTCCGACCGAAGATCTGGCCCGCCAATTGCCCGCCACAACCCTGCTTAACAATTAAAGAGAGAAGATAAGAAATTGGCCTCTGCAATTCTGAGCCTCCGAATGATTGTTGACACCATTTGAGACGAAGGCAGAGCGACCAAACACAAGGAGGGGATGTGAGCACAGAAAAAGTGACAGTCGGGCAAAGAAGCATTTCAAGTAAGACACTAAGGAAAAGACCGAACGGCGCGCTGAAAAGTCGACGCAAGTTTCTTTATTACTTTCCCGGAGGGTTTCACGATGAGACCTACATTGACTGGGAACGGAATTACAAATGGAAAGCGCATCAGCAATGGGAAGAACTTCTAAGTCGAAACGAATTGAGACATCTGTTAAAGCAGAAGGAATACAGTGAAATCGCCGCCCGCGCGATTCGAATAGAGTCGCGAACCAATTTGCTCTTTTCGTTTGAGAAGATGGCCTTACGTGATGCGGTCAAGTCACGCGCCGGAGCAAGACTGTTTTCACAAGGCCTTTATGACTTTCTTCACGGTTCTCTAAGTGTGAATGAACGGTTTGCGGCCTGGGTCGAAATGATTGCTTTGCTTCCTCGAAAACAAACACGAGTACTCACTTGGCCCGTGGTAACAGTCTTTGGCTTTATCGCACAGCCACAGATGCATATCTTTCTGAAACCGAATGTGACCCGGATTGCAGCGCGGAAATTTGGATTTGATTTCCACTATAAGACACGTCCCTCCTGGGAAACGTATTCAGAGTTTTTACAGTTCGGACAAATGGTACGGAGTGAGGTAACGGATTTACGGCCGCGTGACATGATAGACATTCAGTCGTTCATCTGGGTGTTGGGTTCTGATGAATATGAAGACTAGGACGACAAGAATACCGTGACGTCACAGGCGATAAATGGACGAAGATAAGAGGCTGCTGCTTGATAGCTTTGGCGTCCCAAAGCATTCTGACTTGGAACCGCTTTCTCTTCGCTAAAGGAAATGGAAAGTCTGCGTCGAACCGGTGGCTGATGCTAGCCTGACTAATATGGGTTTTTCGATCGGAAGGTCCTTCAATCGCAAGTAAGCTGCTGCAGCGTTAGATTCTTTCTGTACTAGTAGCAATGAACAAGGAATTACTCGATGAGGTAATAGCTTTCGTGGTCGAATACTGGGAAGAGCCGAAAGGCCGATTATTTGCTGAGACCAGTATCAATAATGATTTGGGTATGGACGGGGATGACGGACTGGAGTTCATGCAGGCGTTCAGTCAACGTTTTGCAGTCGACCTTGGGACATTTCCGCATGAGGACTACTTTGGGAGCGAAGCCGCTGCGACCCCGCTCTCAATAATTGTCGCGATGATTCGGTGGTCAACGACGGGCAAATGGACGAAACTCTCTCCGCTGACTCTGCGCGACCTCGCGGTGGCAATAGAGAATAAACGTTGGGTAGGTGAATCAGACAAATAATCTAACACACCGCTGCGCTGGACCTCGATGCTAATTCTACGTTGTACTCGAAAGCTAAGGATAAGAACTTGGTTCGAGCTTGCACCAGGCGAGTCAGCAAGCGATCTTATATACTTCGACGAAGAGGTGGTCGCCGACATCACGAAACCGATCATGACCATCCTCAACAAGACGAGCTTTTTCGCGACGCTAGCCGATCGCAGCGAGTTCGCTCGGCGCTAGTGGGCGAACGGCAAACGCCACCCCAACAGAAGTGAGGCGACGCCCACATAACGCGTTTTAGTATGAATAAGCAATCTGCTCTTGCCCGTTTCAAACGGATAGCCTGGAAACCGTTAGTAACTGATCAGGAAGGTCGACAGGATGCCTCGAAGTTCTCGGGTATACCGTGGTTGAACGGCGCGGAAGAATGGCCGAGGTGTCCGAACTGTCATAAGCACTTGCAGCTTTTTCTCCAGTTAAATTTGTATGAGCTTCCTGCGGTGTTGTCGGGTGAATTCGGCGACGGAATAATCCAGTTGTTTTATTGCACAAGCCAAAACCCTCACTGTGAAGTTGAGTGCGAAGCGTTCTTCCCATTTTCAAAGAGCGTAGTAGTCAGATTGATTCCCAAAGAGAATGACCCTGCCGTTGTGGCTCTTCCGGCAATTCAAGACGTTTTACCACCCAAGCTCATAATTGGATGGCAAGAAAACGACGATTATCCGAATTGGGAAGAAGGAGACTCCTTAGGGATCGAGATGGAAGAGATTGAGTGGGAACAATTATCTGAAGAGGGCTTTCCTATCTCCGGAGATAAGTTAGGAGGTTGGCCCCACTGGATTCAAGGAGTCGAGTATCCCGATTGCCCCGACTGTGGGAATCGGATGCGGCTCGTGTTCCAAATAGACTCCAACGACAATCTCCCAATAGAGTTTGGTGATATTGGATGTGGTCACATCACACAGTGCGAAACCCACAAAGAGCGATTGGCTTTTGGGTGGGCCTGTGGCTAATAGCCTCTTGTTTGCATTGGAAGTACTGGCGTCCCAATTCTGACTTGGAACCGGATTATCTCATGGTTGAAGGAAATGAAACTATGCGGTGTACACAGCTTGCCACAGAATGATCCAACCTCTCAGTGGTAATTGCCCACGACCGAAGATCCCAAGGTTGAATCGAACCTAAGTGGTCTTAGAATTTGCGCGTTGACATATCGGGGATCTGAGAATATTCCCGCCGTTTAGCGAAAGTTTAGTTGACGATCTTCGCAGTCTTTCATGCTTGACTTATCGATTGACAGGAATAAGATGTTACTCCCCTAAGTTTCTGGTTCTCACTCAATCTAATTCTTACCATAGAGGAGGGTAAAAATGTATCCAAACGTTCGGCTTCAGAGCCTGCGGCATTTAATAGTCACCTGCCTGCTGGTGTGCTCTGCGGCCGGCACGGCCATAGCGGGTTGGACCACCAGCGGGAGTAAGATTATCGCGCCCAGCGGCGCGGAGTTCAGAATCACGGGCATCAATTGGTACGGGTTCGAGACCACGGGCAACGTCGCCAAAGGTCTCTTCGCGCACGACTATACCTACATCATTGATGCGATTGCGCAAGACGGGTACAGCACCATCCGCATCCCCTTCTCTAACGCCATGTGGGAGCTCAATCCCATCCCCAATGCTAACACGCTCAGTGCATGCCCCAGCTGCAAGGGCAAGCACGCCCGCGACATTCTGGCGCTGATTGTTAACTATGCGGGCTCGAAGGGGATTCACGTAATCCTCGACAACCATCGGTCCGAGGCAGGTAACTCCGCTGAAGGC
>DATEIS010000266.1:0-18650 GCA_035278765.1 Pyrinomonadaceae bacterium
CAACAAGCGTTGGAACTCACCACCTAAGGCGAACTCAGCTTGCAGCACCTTGGCCTTCATGCGAATAGCGTCCCCTGCGCTTTGGACCACGGCCCGGTTGGGCATGGTGCCTCCGCCCATGAAGAGAGCAATGCCCACCACTCCATCATTGCCCGTCAATCCCATTTCAGCGGTGGAACCATTTTCCATGGTGTAAAGCAAAGAGATAATCGCCGTAGTAGGGAAGTAGACGTAGTCTAAATGTCCGCTGGATTCGTAGACGACGTCGCCGAGTGAGAATGAGACTTGTTGAAAGTTTGGGAGCAGGCGTTGGATTTCGTCTGCTGGCAGAGCGGCCAACAGTCGATTCTTACCGGGATCTACAATTCTGGAAACAGCTCGCACGCCTGATCTCTACTTCCACAAGTTAGGCAGAGCATATCACGCATGTGCGCTATCACACATATGAGGCATTTAGGCTTTGCCTCAAAAGTATGAATTGCACTTGGATCGGGTCAGTACAGGGAGCGGTAGCGACTTGGTCAAACCGTGGGAGTCAAGAATTGTTAGGAAATATTGCATGCTGATCACCGACCAGGTCGCTACCGCTCCCTGTACTGACCCGATCCAAGAATGATTTTGGACTTTTGAGGCAAAGCCAGGCATTTACATGAATCGGTGGTTCAGAGTTTACGCATGGTCTTGAGCATGAATCAGACGACGCAAGCGATCCTGGAAGAGCACTTCCATTTTTCGTGGCTCTATCAATCTTGTTACTTCTCCGACACCAAACATCTCATGCGTCATGGATTGTCCCGCACGGTACGTTACGGTCCGGTCATAAGACGAAGGGGCTTTGGTCACTGGACGCGGCAACGTTCGCGAAGCGAGTTTGAACGTGCTGACTGTGTCACACTTCGAACAAGTAACACGTGAAATCTGCCCCCGTTTGCTCACAGACGTCACAACGTGTCCACGTTCTTCATGACACACTGCGCAGTCTTTGTCGGTTCGGTCGCCTACCCTGAATACTTGACTCTCCATTGAATTCAACCTTTCGCGATCGTTTGTACCACTTGATATATCAGGAAATCACAACAGAAAAGCCCCCGGGATAATACATACCCGGAGGCTTTGTCTTTAAAGAGAAAGAGTCGCCGGAATTATCCAGCAACTAGTAGCGAGAGCGACCACCGCCGCCACTGTTACGGCCGCCGCCGAAACCGCCACGACTGCCGCCGCGATCTTCGCGAGCCTTGGCCTCGTTGACGTTTAATGTTCGTCCTCCGACATCATGGCCGTTGAACTGTTGAATCGCTGCATTACCTTCTTCTGTCGAAGACATTTCGACAAATGCGAAGCCGCGCGAGCGACCTGTTTCGCGATCTTCAATAATGTTTACTGATTGAACTGTACCCGCTTGCGAGAACAATTGCTGCAGATCTTCGCTCGAAGTTTGAAACGAAAGATTGCCGACATATAGTTTCATAGTCATTTGCGTGTGAACCTTTTCCTGCTTTCAGGAGTAAAGAGAAGCTTTGAACCAGGTGTGCTTCGACGAAACGGAACCGAGCGAAGAAACGAGCGTTCGAATGCTCTATTGAGCAACTTCTACGGGTTAAAACCAACCTGCCCTCGAATCATCCAAACGCTGAGCTGTCATTAGCACAGGCGCATCACCGTTGCTGCGCGAGAGAAGGAGTAGACAGTACGATGCGTTCGCGATCGATCGGGTTGCAGTGTGGCAGGAATATCCTCGAAGATTCCTGTCAACTGGATCTCGGGAGATGTATATGTGTGTTGCCGCACGGACATAATGACCTCCAACCTGTATTTTCCACCGGAAGCAGAACTGGAATTTTATGACAAGTAACAATCGTAGAGCGCCGTTGATCATCAGGTTTATGGACACCAAACCGCGAATGCTGATGGAAATCACAAACACGACGGCGAAGACACTCAGGTCGGTCGAGATTCTGACTGTGTTTTTGAAGGACGAAGAAACTTCCGCTGGTCCTTCCCGCGCGCATATTCGATTTGATCCCATCAAAACTGTTCAACCAAATGAAAAGGCGGTTGTTTCTCACCGAACGTGGATCAATGGAAGTCCGGCAAGTGATGCACAGGATCAAATCGGACGACTGGAAGACGTGGCCGGCGCGATTAAGCCCTACGTCCTCGATATCTCATGGGAAGATGTCGATGGAAAGACCCAGTTTCAGAGAATTCCGGTTGGTCATTAATGCTCACACGGTGTGTGTTGTCGCACATACACGAACTGTCTTATCGAGGAGAATTACCGGTTCTTTCATTTCGACTTTGTCAGTAGGCATCGATGCTAAGACTCAAAGCGGGCCCGCCGCAGTGCGGGGCGTCCATGCGGGCAATGGTCCGGGAATCGTCGGGGTCAGCAAAAAGAATGGTGTGGGAACTGTCGAAGTATTTTCGACGCACAATCAAAACCTCTTCAGTTTTTCCGAAACCACCGCCAAACATGTCGTGGGTCATGGCCTCTGAATTGCTCTGCACTCCTTGATGTCAACAAAAGACGATGAGGAAGAGTTACTTCGTTCGGTTGTCCAACAGAATGCCCAGAGTATTCACGTTGCCCGCCGAAAAGCCGAAGAGGATTTGCGCAAACAGTCTGACTGGTTACGGGTCACACTCTCAAGTATAGGCGACGCAGTTATCACTACCGATGTCGAAGGTCATGTGACCTTCATGAACCGTGTTGCCGAGTCTCTCACCGGTTGGTCCCAAGCCGAAGCGATGGAACGCTCTCTCACGGATATCTTTCAAATCCTTAACGAACAGAGCCGCCAACCTGTCGAGAATCCTGCGCTGCGAACATTGGATGCGGGCACTATAGTAAGACTCGCAAACCCCACTGTCCTCATTGCGAAAGATGGCACGGAATGTCCCATTGACGACAGCGCTGCACCGATTCGGAACGAACAAGGCGAAGTCGTGGGCGCCGTGCTGGTATTTCGAGACATTTCTCAACGCACGCGGATGGAACTAGAGCGGGAGCGGCTGCTCGCATCTGCTCAAGCAGCTCAAAAGGAAGCTGAACAAGCAAATCGGCTTAAAGATGAGTTTCTCGCCACGGCCTCACATGAACTACGTACGCCGCTGACTGCAGTGGTGGGTTGGTCGCGCCTGCTGCGCACCGGAAAGCTGGATGCCGAGAATAGTGCGCGCGCTTTGGAGTCGATTGAGCGAAATGCCACTCTCCAAACAAAACTGATTGACGATCTCCTCGACGTCTCGCGGATCATTACGGGCAAACTAACTCTCGATCGACGCCCCATTGAAATCGCTCATGTCGTCAGCGACTCCGTAAACACTGTTCGCCCGGCCGCGGACGCAAAAAACATCACAATCGAGACGAGCTTTGATGCTGAGGCGGGGCCAGTGCTCGGCGATGCAAACCGTCTTCAGCAGGTAGTTTGGAACTTACTCTCCAACGCCGTTAAGTTCACACCAAAGTACGGCCGCATTGAAGTCGCGCTAGAGCGTGTAGATTCCGAGGTTCAGGTTTCCGTTAGCGATTCAGGAGAAGGGATAAGCAGTGAATTTTTGCCCTACGTTTTTGATCGGTTTAGTCAGGGCGACGGCAAATCAACCAGATCGCATAGCGGCCTTGGCCTCGGACTGGCTATTGTTCGCCAACTGGTCGAGTTGCACGGCGGCACAGTTAAAGCGCATAGCGATGGGCCAGGACGTGGCGCGACCTTTAAACTCCGACTGCCTGTTCTCAGCATTAATCGTGTGCCCGGCAAGTCCGCTCCACGCGACTTAACACTGACAAGAGCAATCGTCTCGGATGGGTTAAGCATTGAATGTCCGCCCCGACTTGACGGGGTGCGCGTGCTCGTCGTCGATGATGACTCCGATACTCGTCAGATGTTGAAAGCGGTATTGTCGGAATGTCAGGCAGACGTGATCACAGCGGCTTCTGCTGCGGAGGCTATCAGGGAAATTGAGCAACGAAAACCGGATGTGCTGGTCAGCGACCTCGGGATGCCCGAACAGGATGGATACGAGTTGATCAAGCAAGTCAGGGAGACGGAATCGGCCGACGCAGTCAGGATTCCTGCCCTCGCGCTGACGGCCTATGCTAAAGCCGAAGATCGAGTGCGTGCTCTAGCCGGCGGCTATCAGGTACATCTCGCGAAGCCAGTGGAGCCTGCCGAATTTGTGCTTGTCGTTGCAAACCTTGCAGGCAGAGTACAGAGCCATTAACCGGGGTCGAATAGTCCAGCATTAACGCTATCCATATTGCTTTGCACAAAAAGTCTGTTTCAGCAATTGAAGTTCTTTGCTCCGGAGGAGCTAGATGTTTATAGCTTTCCGTTAGTTAGTAATTCCGCTCCGTTAGGAGCGGCATGTAACTGAACCTGCCAAGCATATTGCGCTCCGCTGGAGCGCAGGACTATTTAAAACGTGATGCTATAAACATCTTGCTCCTCCGGAGCACACGCGCTGCGAAATCAAGCCTAACGAGTATCTTTTGTAAAAAGCCATTCCACCTAAAGAATTCCTATAGCAGTTCAACAACGTTACCTAACCAAACCCGAAGAAGGATCGTATGTGGTCTAACGCACGGACAGGGGCGTGTGATTAGTCCAATGTGGAGGGTCCGATGCAAATTTGAAACGGGAGAATACGATTTTATGTTGTGGGCAATTCTTATAGTGTTGTTACTGCTCTGGTTGGTTGGATTTTATGGAGGCTTTGTCACCACTAGCCTGATTCACCTGTTGCTCGTAGCAGCGGCGGTGGTTCTCGCACTTAACCTCCTTAGACAGCACCGAAATCCGGCGTAAAGGCAGAACAGATAATGGCAAAGCAAATAACGAATGGCGAAAAATCCCGCGCAGCAATTTTGCGCGGGGTGAATAAACTCGCCAACACCGTAAAGATCACACTTGGTCCAAGAGGACGGAACGTCGTACTGGACAAGAAGTATGGCAGCCCAACGATAACCAAAGACGGTGTGACTGTGGCGAAAGAGATCGAACTACAAGACGCGCTGGAGAATATGGGCGCCCAAATGGTCCGAGAAGTGGCCTCGAAGACCAGCGAAGTTGCCGGCGATGGTACGACCACCGCGACCGTGCTGGCCCAGGCAATTTTCCGTGAGGGTGTGAAGACGGTGGCAGCGGGTGCGAACCCAATGGCGCTGAAGCGTGGCATTGATAAAGCCGTCGAACATGCGACTCGGGAGATCAAGAAAATAGCGAAGCCGGTGACGGAAGACATGATCGCTCAGGTGGGTGCGATCTCCGCCAATGGCGACGAGACCATCGGCAAGTTGATCGCCGACGCGATGCAGAAGGTCGGCAAAGATGGCGTTATCACCGTCGAAGAATCAAAGACGATTGAGACGAATTTGGAGGTGGTGGAAGGGATGCAGTTTGATCGCGGCTACGTCTCGCCCTACTTCGTCACCGATGCGGAAACCATGGAAGCCGTACTTGAAAATCCAGTCGTTCTGCTGAGCGACAAAAAGATTTCCGCGATGAGAGATATGCTTCCGATTCTGGAGGAAGTTGCTAAGTTGGGTAGATCGATCCTGATTATCGCGGAAGATATAGAAGGCGAAGCATTGGCAACGCTTGTAGTAAATAAACTGCGCGGCACGCTCGGCGTCGCGGCAGTAAAAGCCCCGGGCTTTGGTGATCGTCGCAAGGCCATGCTCGAAGACATTGCGGTGCTTACGGGCGCAAAGGTTATTACTGACGATCTCGGTATCAAGCTGGAAAATGTGATGCTTGAGGAACTGGGCAGCGCCAGGAAAGTGACGATTGATAAGGACACCACGACGATCATTGATGGCGGCGGAAACACTCAGGACTTGCAAGCTCGCGTAAACACACTCAAAGCTCAACTCGAAGATTCTGACTCCGACTATGACCGTGAGAAGCTGCAGGAACGGCTGGCGAAGCTTGTGGGCGGCGTCGCGATCATTCGCGTCGGCGCGGCCACTGAAATGGAGCTCAAAGAGAAGAAGGCACGGGTTGAAGACGCGATGCATGCAACTCGAGCGGCGGTGGAAGAAGGAATCGTGCCGGGTGGAGGGGTGGTCCTGATCCGAGCTGCGAAGGCGTTGGACAAATTCAAACCCTTTAAGGAAGACGAAGCTGCGGGCGATGCAGACGAGCAAATTGGCGTCAACATCGTGAAGCGCGCGCTGGAAGAACCTCTGCGGCAGATCGTCGCCAATGCGGGCAAAGAAGGCGCGGTGATCGTCGAGAGAGTTCGCTCCGAAAAGAACCCGAACATCGGCTATAACGTCGTGACGGAAGAGTTTGAAGATCTCGTAGCCGCTGGTGTCATTGATCCTGCTAAGGTCACACGCAGTGCGTTACAAAACGCCGCGTCGATCGCCGGATTGATGCTGACGACCGAAGTACTGATTTCCGAGTTTCAGGAAGATAACAAACCTGGCGAAGTGTCCGGCGGTGCGCGGTAAATGACGGTCACTGTAGAGTGATTCAAACCGCATGTGCGACAAAGTCCTCTCCTTCCGACAGTAAGGTATAAATACCTCATTCTCTTAATTGCTGTATCGATCCTCTCCTTATATCTCAAACTTAAAATATAGTCTGGATAGACAATATGTTGCATATCTGATAGATACTCTCTACGAAAGGAAGCGCGATGATTGAGATTCGTATCGATAGACTACTTAAAGCACGCGGACGAACGTTTTATTGGCTGGCGAAGGAGACAGGTATTAGCCATACAACGTTGTGGCGCTTGAAAAAAGGTAAGGCATTGGGACTCAACTTCATCACGCTGGAAAAACTATGCGAAGCACTGGATTGCCAGCCGGGGGATGTGTTCACGTTTAAGAATCAGAAAAGGCAACGCACGAGAAAAAGACTTTGAATTCACGCGGCGGTTGTCTGACATTTATAGCGCTATATCACATATATCCTGCATTTGACATATAGTGTCAGCCAGCGTAAGGTTCTCGTGAATCGAGTCATTGGCTTACTCCCTTCTCAGCTCCTCTGGAATCGACCAGATCTCCTGAAGTCAACAGCCACCAAATGAGGCGCCGCTAGTCCCCAGTTCATCGCGCCATTAAATCCCGTCTCGTTCAGCACGGAAACATTAGAAGCGAGTTGTCGAAGGACAGGAGCAAGCATGAAGACTTTTTATGCAATGAGACGCGCAAATGGCGATTGGTATGCTGTTGCGGACAAAGACAGTCTTCGGATGCCGATCTTCAAAAGCAGCAGCGACGCGATGACAGCCCGTTCACGCGACTCCGGAATGGAATGCTTTAGACCGGTAACGTTCGACGTGCGCGCACTCGAAGAACTGAAGAGGACCGATGGCCATACTGCATCTTTCCTAATGATCAGCGATCCCTCCCGTCACCTGAAGCATGGTCTGCGACTGGGTTTTACTGATCTGGCTCCGTTAATCGTCGAGTAAGTGAATGAAAGGTCTTAGAGTTTATCTCTCAAAGAGAGCTAATCCGCAGAACGCAGGCCACATCTTCTACAGTCAACGTGAAGGTGGTCCATGTTATCGCTGGCGATACGAAGAGCTGCGCGGAGAATGGCTGTGTTCTCGTATGCATGCTAGCGATTTTACACTGACGGAACTCATCGCGGCGCCCTGGAAAGATGTACCCGCTCTGCTGAAGACTACTCTCGATCAGCATTACGTGGAATAGCCTTGCCCAACGAGCCTGCCTCATCAAGGCCGAAAATCAGCGCAGATAATAGGATAGAAAACTTTGGCAATAACATATTTGGCTCACCGGTCTTGGCTCCGGAGGAGCACAATGTTTATAGCCCAACAGCCCACACCCCAATGCTTCGCTCCGTTAGGAGCGACATGTAGTGGGCGCGGACATTGCGCTCCTCTGGAGCGCCAATTTCTAAGGTGATGAAGAGCTATAAATATGCTGCTCCTCCGGAGCAAAGACAGGTGAGCCCTGTATGTTAATGCCAAAACTTTTGCTGGCGACGGGGCAATGTTTCTTAAGCGTCCAGTCGGCTGCGCAGGCTTACAATATCGCGCTGAGGGGGCGAGCCGAAGAGCTTCTTATAGTCGCGGCTGAAGTAAGAAGGATCCTCATAGCCGACGCGAAACCCCGCGCTTGCCGCGTCCAGATCTTCGCCAAGCATCAAACGGCGTGCTTCCTTCCCGGAACAACGGTGATGGCGCACATGGTGGAGAATAGCGGTGCGGCCGGCCTACGCTTCACGCCCTCTGAAATCACGGAGCTGAACTCGGCAGTAAGGGCAATCGAAGTTAAGGGGCAGCGCCTGCCGGACGCCGTGCTTGTGTTCTCAGGCGTTGAGGCTCCGATGAAGAAGTAAGAAAAGCAAATTATGGTGAAGGATGTGTTCATGAAACCCAAAGTATTGCGAAGCACGATCGTGACGATTGATGGCGCTCGCTCTGATCACCTTGGCGCCGATCGCCGTTTTGAGTCAGAGCAGCACTGGCGACGCCGTCAAGCAGCAAGGCACCACCAGCAGCGCAGACAGGAACTAATTAATCTCTCCAAAGAGAAGTGGCGCTGGATGTCGGAGCGCAAAGTAGATTCCCTCGATGCTCTTTTTCATGAAAAGGTGGTCTTCGTTCACATGGGCGCAACGATGACCAAAACACAAGAACTCGAGGTTATCAAGAGTGGGACAATTCAATATAAGACCGTGGAGATCCAGGAAGCCTCAGTGCGGTTTATCGACAAGACCGCAGTCCTGTTGAATAAAATTCGCCTGGTTGCCGTCGTCGGCGGCAATGAAGTCACTAATCCCTTTATGGTGACCGAAGTATATGTGCAGCAAATCGGAACCTGGAAGTTAGCTTCGCTCTCGTTTACCAGGCTGCTGACTCAATAAAGTTCGATGAAGGTTCTTACTGCTTTACGGAGTTGCTCTCTTTGCACAACTTCGTAATGCAACTCGCTCGCAACTCGCGGACGCGCTCGGGTGGGAGTTTCCATGATTTGCCATTAGTCAATGCGTGGATTAGTTCGCGCTCGATGTGGCCCTGTTGTTGAGCGTCGGCTTCCGTCACGCGTTCAGTCCAATCCTCACGCCAACGTTTCAATCGCACTTCGAGAACCTTTTCATCTTCGGGGAACCCGTGTAGCCCAATCAGATAAGCTGCCTGGCTCGCTCGCATCGGATCGTCCGACTCCATCTGCTTCTTTAGTAACCCGCCGATCGCGTCCGAATAGTAATGCTTCGTGACTTCCTTGAGTACCTGCGGATATTGATTAGACTGCTGCTCCCGCGATGTCGCTTGGTCGATCAATGCCAGCGCTTCACGTTCATTGTGTTTTGCAAAATACGCCAGCATTCCCGCGCGCGACTCAACCGAGAGCTTCTCACCTGTTTCCCGATACAACTGCATCAGCTCCTGGTAGATGCTTTCAGTTGCATAGCGAGCGAGTAGCGTTACTTTGAAATTCGCGAACCAGCGCTCACCGATATTCGTCGAGTGTATGCGAGCGCGAATCTGTTCAAGCAGTGATGCATCGACTTCCGGTAAAGACTTGTCCTTCAAGGCTCCAAGAATCGCTGGATCGACTAACGAACGCGGATCGCGAATCTCAGCGATGACAAATGCGCGTGTTTCATCCGGCGCGATCTCCATCAATCGTTTCAGTGCTTCCGCTCGGACACCCTGCCCCGGGCCCGCAGCTGCAAGCATCTTTTTCAGTGAAGGAATCAAAGCCGGATCGCGCAACTGATCCCAATACATCTGGAGAAGCAACTCCTGGCTGTATGGAGGCAACGTGTCGAATTGTTGAAGCAGAATGCGACGGGCCTCCCGGACACCTGTGTCTGATGACTGCGAGTCCTTCGGCAATGACGTGAATATGGTCATTGCGGTTGTTGTATGGCTACGACCGGTACGCTTTCCCAAGCTTCCGGCTAATTCGACGATGTAGGCTTCCTGAATCTCACTACTGGCAGGACTCTCCCCCGGAACTAACGTCGCATTGGCAAACTCAACCGGCTTTGGTGTTACGCCACGGGTGAGCAACGTTTTGAGTCTTACTGCGACGTTTAAGATCTGCGAGGTTACCGGAATGTTCGGATCGCGCATGCCCGTTTCGATTAGCTTAAGCACTAAATCACGATTACGTGCGATGAATAGTCCGGATGCGATGTGAGCGTTGTAGTTACCCGATCGTTCTTCCGGCGAGAGAAAACGGCGAACCTTTTCTCGTGTCGATGGATCACCGGTGAGGTACGAGAACAGCTTTGAGAATTCTTCGTCATTTCGCCAGTCGCGTTTAGCATCGAGAAGATCCGTCAATCGTTTTACTTCCTTCACTTCGTCAGCTTCGCTCATCGACTGAATTTCGAGAGAGAGGGGATTTGTCGACAACACAATTGGGCGCGTGGGTCGTGCCAGGCTGAGGCGTGGTGTAACGCGGCGAGTGTTCACGCGGATTGTATACGTACCAGGAACATCGAATCGTAGCGTATCGTTGAGAATGATCTCTACACGCACCGGCGAACCGTCCAACTTAGCGCTTGATCTCATGTCACGCAGGTACGTGCGGTTGTCATTGAGTTCATCAAGCCAATGCACAATGCCATTCTCCGGAAAAATGACGATCGTGTCTGCCCCTTCTTCGCCTCTGTCAGGCAGAGTCTCGACCGTGTAACCTTCGCGAGCGGCAGTGAATTCGATCACGAGTTTTATGGGTTCGCCGATGCGATAGACAGTTTTGTTCTCTGCGAAAGATAGTTTGGCATTGAGGCCGGGAGGGGTGGGACTCTGGGCACTTGCGCCGCCGACAAATGACAACGATAGAAGGGCGAGCGTGAAGAGACTGGTTTTCATGAGCCACAGATTACACGGATTGCAGATGGGCATCTTTATTCACTACACTCTAAAACATTTTTAAAGAGAATGCGCCGAAAAATAAAAACAACTCCCTTTCAACGAGAGATTCTGTGGGCCATGGCCAATGACGGCCGCGTAGGCTTCCTCCCCTTGATTGAGCATCTGGCGATGAAGTTTACGTCAGAATCGCCGAATACGCTTTTGCAGCGGGCCGACCGTGACATCACGGTGCTTGAGAGACATGGGTGTCTGTACCTCGTCTGGCAAATGGGGGCTGAGGAGAAGCCCGTCTTATGGCCCGGGAGAACTACGCTGCAGTTTAAGGATCTGTTTCGTTGGGATGAGATGAGCAAGCAGTGGAAGGCAGAGCCGAGGGAGCCTGCCTTTACGGATCTCATTTTGCAACTTACACAGGGAGGCGTAGAGGCGCTTGATTTTATCTCCGCTCAATCCAGCGAACCGACACCACGCTGGAAGCCGAAGGAAAACTCCTGAGAAATTGCCCACGCGAAACGATAATCTCTGCATTCTAAATCTTTAAGGTGCGATTCTGAACGTGCCGGTGTTGCTTATGCGTGTGTGCGCCCTGATATTGAACGTACACGTACCGGGCGACACGTCGTCCGGCAGCCTTATGATCACCTGAGTGAACTCGGTACCAGGTATCGGGCGCACGTCTTGAGCCGGCAAGTCGAAAAGTTGGAAAGTGCTACTTTGTAGCCTTACAACTACCGCTGACGCCGCCTCGCCAGGATTCAATTGCAGGTTCCGCGCAAACAGCACCACACGCGTGTTTCGATCCGATCCCGTCGCAAACCATTCCGGAATAGTTACTATGCTGAACGGATCTCTGAGCCCGAGAAGCTGATCCAGAGCTGCAGCTTGAGTGGGGCTCGGGCCAGACTCTTCGAGGATCAATCCAAGCACGTCGTCATTGATGATCGCACCGATTCCCTGAGGAGAGGGAAGAAGCGTCGCCCCCGAAACGTTTGAAAGAATGACCCGGAACGTCTCATTCGCTTCGGCACTGGTGTCGCCGCAGATTTTCACCGGGATATTAGTTTGAGTTGAGCCGGGTTCGAATAAGAACGTGCCGGTCCTGGTTTCGTAATCAACACCCTGCTCATTACAACTAGCGCCGCCGAATGCGCTGAAGTTAGAGGTGGCGAAGTTACCACCGACGGCGCGGCCAGTCGCCGCTGAAATCTCGACCCTGAATAATACGTCAGTAGTGGTACCAGGATTACCTTCAACTACAGACAGATCGAGTATGGACAACGTGGGAATTGTTGAGTGGTCCTGCACCGTGACAGTCGTGGTGGAGGGCGCTCCGAGAGATTCGAGAGTCGGAGTGTTGCGCAATGACACCGTGAACGTTTCATCCGGTTCCGTTGGCTCGTTGTCGAGAATCGGGATCTGAATTGTCTTGATTGTCTCACCAGCACTGAAATTCAGGGTGCCGGCAGTCGCCGTGTAATCCTGACCAGCGAGTGCGGTGCCATCGGCGGTCGAATAGTCAACCGACAGGTTACCTGCCGTGCCGCCCGTGCGCTGAACGGTCAGCGTTATCATGCCAATGTCTTCGATTACCTTCAGTGTGCCCACGCTGAACTGCACGCTGCCGGTCGCCGAGGCGGGATCAGCCGCCGAAAACTCCGACGTATTTCCGTTTGGATCAGTCGCCGTGGCGGTAATCACGCGGCCAACCGGCAAACCAACCGGGAAAGTCACATTGATAGTCGCGTTGCCGTTTCCATCCGTATTTGCCGGCGCCGTGCCGACGAACTGAGCCCCTGGTCCATTACCTGAAGGACTCACAACCGCATTCGAATAGAAATCAATTTGGAAAGTGGTGTTGGGTAGCGAATTGAGAGTTCCCTGAATCGTCGTGCTATTGGCAGAAGAAAGCACTGATGTGATTACGGGGAAGTTTTGGCGCTGGTTTGGACCAATGTCAGGATCGTTAATGTCATTAGCGGTGACACCATCCGCGCCGAGATCTATTCCCAGGCCGTTGTTTGAAAAGATGGAATTTCGACGAATAACATTGCCGGCGCCGTTAAGGATCGAAATTGCACGCGCACCGTTGAAAGCGATCGTGTTGCCGGCGTTGTTCTCAGTTCCGCCGATCGTGTTATTGCTGCTGCCATTCGAAATCGCAATGCCCTCCTGAATATTCGGCAGCGGACCTGTTCCAAGTGCATTCAATCCGATGACGTTTGACTGGATAACATTTCCCATCCCTGCGCCAGAAAAGGTCCCAATCTGTATGCCGATCCCATTTCCTGAAATTACATTTCCAGCCCCTGCAACTGTGCCGCCAATTAGGTTGCCATTGCTGATAACGTTGATTCCCGCGCGTGAGACTCCAAGTGAGCGTGTACCGCTTACATCAGTGCCGATGTAGTTACCCTGCACAGTTGCTGATGCGCCGGAGTTATTCTCACCGAGCGCGACGTTGCCACTAAAATTGCCATTCGCAGAGATGATGTTTCGTTCTTCCGGCGCGGTGCCGCCGATCAGCGCATTCGTACCGGCAATGACACCATTGCCAGTGTTACCCAAAGCCAAAGTGCCGGTGATATCTGTGCCGATGTAATTGCCCTGTAGCTTGTTACCGGCGCCCCGGAGGTAAACACCGTCGCCACTATTGCCGGAGATGACGTTTCTGGCGCCCGAAGCAGGACCGCCGACGAGTATGTTCAGTCCGATGGCAACAATGCCGTTCGTGTTGGGAAGCTTACTCGTGCCGGCGATGTCTGTTCCGATCAAGTTACCTTGAATCGTGGAGCCATTGCCGCTCACCGATATCCCTGTTTGATTTCCGGAAATGAGATTGCCTGCACCGGCAGCAGTGCCACCGATGAGGTTGTCAGTAGATATCACAGGCGAGAGATCGAAGATCGATACCCCGGCACCCTGAGGAACCGCTACCGTTCCGGTTGCGTTCGTTCCGATAAAGTTCCCCTGAACAAGATTGGCGCTGCCGACGATATCAATACCACCCCCATTTCCTGAGATCACGTTGCGGGTGGCCGGAGAGGTGCCTCCGATTACATTGTTGGATGAGTTGTGAAGGACAATTCCGTGCGCGTTTCGTCGCGCAGTGGCTCCGTCTGCTGCGATGCCGAGATAGTTTGCTTGAATGAGATTATTGTTGCAGTCCCGGAACCAGATGGCCGCAGTACCAAGGAAGTTTCCAATAGCTAAACCACGTACTGTGCTGCCGCCTGCTTTGATGACGAGGCCACTAGCAGAATTGCCGGCTCCCGTTCCGTCAAGTTCAATCAGCGGTGTGCCCGCATATCCGGGTTGAGTGGTCGCGTCGATAACCACCTGCTCCGTTATGTCAGGCAGCGCGGTCAACAGACTAATCACTTTCACTGGTCCAGGAATGTTAAAGGTGATGGTGTCTGCGCCAAGGCTAGCGTTGGCATTGATAATCGCTTCGCGCAACGAGCCGGCGCCGTGATTGTTATTGTTCGTGACCACGAAAGACTGGCGGGTGGCAGCGAAGTTCGCCACTTGCGGACTGCTCAAAGGGTTGAAGGTCTGGCTTGTTGGACCAAAGTTGAAACCAACCTTCGAGGGCGTTACGGTGTAGTTGCCGCCGACGATGAGTTGAAATGAATAGTTTCCGTTACTGTCTGTAGTTCTCAGTCCCGACTGAGAACCGCTGAGTGTGACTGTGACGCCTGCTAATGGGACACTGTTCTCCGTTACCTGGCCGCTAATCAGGTAAAAGTCCGAATCGCTTGTGAGAGCGTTGAAATTCAAAACCTGATCGCTGTTGAGATTGTTGAAAGTTTGGCTCGCGGGCGTCATGGTGAACTGAGGTATGGCTGCGCTTACTGTGTAGTTTCCTCCTTCGCGCAATCGTGAGAACTGGTACGAGCCGTCGCTTTCCGTCAACACGGTGGTCAGGGACGTTCCATCATTCAACACAACTTCCACCCCGCCCAAAGGCGTGATGCCGGCATTCAACACCTGACCACTGATGATGTACGACGTTCCGAGCTTCGAAATGAAAGCGTCATTCCCACCACGTATGAAAGGTTGATAAGAACCAGAGCTTACGGGAAAACCCGGCGACGACGTCAATCCAGTGACATAAGCACTCCCCGAGGTATCGACCGCTATCCCCGACGCTTGAGCACCGGCGATGGCGAGACTATCTGAAAGGGGGCCGCCAATAAACGTCGAGTAAACCAAACTGCTACCGGCTGGATTGATTTTCGTGACAAATGCATCGCTACCGCCAGGGGGCTTTACGGCGAGATGCAGCGTTTCCGGTCTGAAAGGATGAATGACAAGGGCTGTTGCAACAGATGATTCGATCCCCTTGTTAACCTGAATCCACGTTTGCCCGTTATCAATGGTTTTGAAAACGCCCAGGGGCCTTTGAATGAATGACTCGTTTGGCTTGAACTCCGCTGACAACAAATACGCTGTTGATGAATTTACCGGATCGAAAACAACCTTCCCTGAGACCGAAGGTATAAGCGACCAGGTACTGCCGCCGTTTACACTTTTGAATAAGCCCTGGTCCGTCCCTGCATACAACAGTCCGGATGTGAATGGACTGACGGCGACAGATTGTGCGCCAGAACCTGACAACCCAAGAGATTGCCATGTCGTCCCAGCGTCGATGCTCTTGTAAACTCCTCCCCCACTCACTGTGTCTGCCGCATAAAGCGTCGTGTGGTTTTGTGGGTCGATAGCGATTGATCCAGGGATGCCGGGCGGTCTAGTTCCCACCAAATTCCAATTATCTGCTCCATCCGTGGTCTTATAGAGGTGAGTCCCGGGGCCACCGGTAGAGAATGCTGTATAAAGCGTATCCGGCGTAACCGGATCGATAACGAGATTGACCAGATTCGGGCTGCTTATTCCGTTGCTGCGGAGATTCCAACTATTCCCACCATCAGTGCTCTTGTAGACACCGGTGTTGCCAATTGTCGATCCAGCGGTTGCGACATACAGCGTAGCAGGCGTTGTTGGATTAATAACCAGCGCCACCACGTTCCGGTTCAGAAGACCATTGTTAATTGCGGACCACGTTCGGCCTCCATTCGTGCTTTTAAAAACGCCGTTCCCGGTTCCAGCGTAAATCGTTGAAAGCTGCGTGGGATCAAGTACCAGATCAGTGACCACGGAGCCTGCGAAGACTGGTGAAGCGCCTGTGAAACCATAGTTGTCGTTGCTCCAGTTCGCGGCGCTATCGGTGCTTTTGTATATCGCACTCTTGGTGCGCACAGCGCCCACAACCAACGGAAAATCAACCGAGTCGCTACTGCCAGTTACATAGGCATTGTTTCCCGAGTCAACAGCAATGGCGCGGCCACTGTCGAATCCTGATCCTCCAAGGTAGGTAGAGTAAACAAGTGCTGACCCCTGGCTGTTGAGTTTGGTAACGAAGGCGTCTAGCTGAGAGCCGGACTGAGATGGGCCTATCGTGGCTTGAATCGGATTCATCAAGGGGAAATTCGATGAACGCGTGAAGCCGGTAATGTAAGCGTTTCCCAACGAATCCGCGGCAATTCCGAAACCTGTCTCGGCGTCGGCGCCACCAAGATAGGTGGAATAGACCACTGAGCCATCCGCATTGAATTTAGTAGCGAAAGCATCAAAGGTGAGCTGTGGCCCAGCTAATCCAGACTGAAATGCATTTACAGTGGGAAAGCCAGTGCCTGCTCTGCCCGTTACATAAACGTTGCCGGAGTTATCTGTAGCGATGCTATTCGGGGTATCGCATTGGCCACCGCCGAGATACGTCGAAAAAACGTACGACGAAACCGAGGGATTCAACTTCGTAACGAAACCAGTCGAGCAGTTGCCATCGAAAGTCACTGTCGACTGAAAGGCGTTCACGGTAGGAAGGTTAGAAGAGTTAGTCTGTCCTGCGATGGAGATGTTTCCGCTTCCATCGACGGCAATACTGTTGCCAATCTCCTCACCGTTTCCTCCGAGCAGAGTTGAAAACAGCAAGCCGGAGCCCGCCGAATTCAGTTTAGTAACAAAGGCATCCGGCAGCCCCGACCCACTTGTTCCGGCATAAAGAATCGCTGCATCCGTGGGATGGGTGACGAGACTGCGAACAGACGTGCTCCCCAGACCGGCGTTGGTGTTGGTCCAGCTACTTCCTCCGTTTGTAGTTTTGATAATGCCGCCGCCGCCAATTGCTGCGTAAACGGCTGACGAGTTTGCAGCCATCGAAAAGATCAACGTGTTCGACGACACCCCGTTGGTGAGAGGAGTCCACGAAGATCCACCATTAGTACTCTTATTGATGCCGCCACCACTGTTTCCGGAACCGTGGCCGGTGTAAATCGTCGCGGGATTTGCGGGATCGACGACAACAGCACTAATGAATGTCGGGTTATTACCGCCCATCCCGTTGTTCATTGCCGTCCAGACTTCACCGCCATTTGTCGACTTGAAGAAACCATTGCCGGATGTGCCGGCATAAATCGTCGACGGCGCCGTTGGATCGATTGCGAGGGCGCTAACGTTAGGCACGCCGGGTATGCCAAAGTTATTTTGTGCGATCCAGGTGGCTCCGCTGTTTGTACTCTTGAACACACCATTGTTGGCGCCAACGTACATCGTCGCAGGCGTTGCAGGATCGAAAACGATCGACAAGACTTGTGCGGAGTTTAGCGGCGCGGTGTTATTACGGCTCCAGTTATTGCCGCCATCAGTCGACTTATAGAGACCGAAAAAATGCCCCGCGTAAACAACGGCAGAGTTGGTGGGATCTACCGCCAACGCATCCGTAAAGCCAAAGCTTCCAAATCCGGTAGCGGGTGTCTTGGACCACGTCGCTCCGGCATCCGTGCTGCGATAGATTCCGCTGGAGGTCTCCGCGTAGATCGTGTTTGGCGCACTCGGAGCAATCGCAAGCAAGTTCACGCTATCAACCATCCCCGAATTCAGATTGTTCCAATTGGCGGCCGAATCAGTAGACTTAAAGAACTTGCTGCTTGTCTTTAAGGGGTTGACGAGAGGAAAGTCGCTCGCGTTCGTGGTTCCGGTGACATGAGCATTTCCAGCTGAATCCACTGCAATCCCAAGTGCACTCGTGCCGGAGCCACCGGTGAGATAGGTCGAGTAAACGAGTGTGCTTCCGGTCGAATCGATTTTTGAAATGAATGCCGCGCTGCCAAAACTGGATGTGGTTTTGAACGCTCCTGAAGTGGTGGGGAAAGTCGTATTGTCGGTCGAGCCCGTAACGTATGCGCTTCCCTGGGAATCGACTGCGATCCCGAAAGAATTGTCGCTGCCCAGCGATCCAAGCAAAGTTGAATATATGAGCACCGGGTCGATTATCAAGGGCTTGCTCGAGTCGAATCGCTCGAGTTTGAATCTGACTTCGTTGCCATTGAGGACGTAGTTGCTTTTTACTTCGCGTCGATTGCCGTTCTCATCGAGCTGGTAGCTCACCGGCTTGTTCAAAGAGACTTCCCCGTGTTTCAAACCGAGAAGTAATCTTCCGGTCTTATCGATACGAATTTGATCCGCACCTTCGACAGCGAATCTGATCAGTTTAGGATTGGCGCCAGGAGCCACGACGAGGTCATATTCGAGCTGGCGTTGTTTGCCGTAGTACACCAGATCGATGCCGGGATAGACATCCTTGAGATACACCCTTCGATAAGTCGGAATGTTGCGGCGCCACTTCGATTGATCGTTGCCGATGAAATAATTCACTCTGCCCGGCAGTTCCTCCTGTCCTCCCGCCTGAGGCGTGACGTTGGCGCCGAGCATCTTTAATCGCACCACCGTACCCTCGCGCACATCAGTGCCGGCAACGGTGTTTGCGAGAGCCT
>DATEIS010000267.1:0-17399 GCA_035278765.1 Pyrinomonadaceae bacterium
GTGTGAGAGTAAACAGAAACGTAAAAATCGAGCGGGAACGCACGATGGCGTACAAGTTCATACTGGTTCTCCTGTCAGTAAGCTGAGCGGTAGTCCTGTTCTGTTGTGAATGGACACGCTACTGACCGGAGGTTAAAGACCAGTGAATTTCGCCTTAAATATTTGTTAAGTGGGATTAGGCTGGCGCGGTGGTTTTGCCTCAAAAGTGAGGACGTCGCACTTGGACGGGGTCATCCAACAGGAGCTTCAAAAGATTTCGACTGAGGCCACCGATCCGCTGTCAGAGGGTAATCCACCGACGACGGCGGCATCCCAGATCAACCAGTAACGTTTTTTCTTGGAGGGAATGGACGCGTCAGAATCGAAGCCGAGTCGAACAAATCTGGAGATGAGATTTCCATCGCTCTTGAGTGGAAGGAAGCTATAGAAGTAGCTGTTTCTAACCGGCAGGCCCAGCTCGCGTCGCATCTGGTTAATGTGGCTCTCACAGTCGCCGGCAACATTCTCACTCGGGTCTTGAGAGTCGTCTACCACGTGGTCTATCTCATGAAGGACGGCCCACCCGACATCGAAGGCTGCTCGTGCTGGCTTATCCCCTGAAACTTGATCGAAATCGGCAAAATCTATTAGTACAACGTAGACCTCTGACGAATCATTAGACTGATTGTCTAATACTCCCTGGACCACGCGACAAAACACTACGTCTTTTCGCGAGCTGGCATCTTCGAGCAGAATCACACGGTTCCCCGAGAAAGCTCTGTTCAGGAGATCACGAGCACTGCTTGAACCTTCCTTTGGTCCAGCATTGCCAATCTTCAATGCGCCATCAGCATTGAAAGCTAAATCACTCCAGCCTGTAATAGTTCGCAGACGTAAAGCCAGTTCTTCTCGATTTGTTTGCGAGACATTCTTACGAGCAACGACGTTTTCTTTTGTAACAGCAAGAACCGGAATGGCTGAAACGATCAGGACGATCACCACCTCGCACATCTGCAGGCTTTTGAGAGAAAAATAGTTCCTGTAGATTCTGGGTCGCATTTCACTCCTCCCAGACTATTGGACCGGCGTAGTCGTTGTGGCGTGCGTCGGTTCAGACTTTCAGGACGCCTGAGGGGTTTGGCGTCGGAATGCGGCGATGTTACCAAAATGTTAACTGAGTGGATACAGAAAAGTTTTATTTTGCCGCTCGTCTGAATATGGTCTTGTTACGGTCTGAATTTATTGTTTAGAGGAACGTGTTCGCAAGGTTCTTAGACAGATATCGAACGCATCCTTAACTTACGAACTTAAATGCTCAGCCAGTCTGTGAAAACGCTGATTACGTGAAGCGCAACTACGGGGAGCCAAATCATCAACGCGATGAACCAATCACGCTTCGCGGTCTGGTAATCCGCGTCTAGCGTTTCGAGGCCACGAAATCTTACCTGCCATGTAATCAACCAGATGGGTACTGCAAAAAACAATCCGACGAATCCCCATGACGCCGCCGGAAGAAACATGCCCAGTAAGAGAAGCAACCACATCGCACCGGCAGCGTTGCGCACCCACTTCGCCTGGTTGCAGGCGTTGTTAACCCGCATCTGAAGTTCGGCGCCACGCGTCGCTGTTTCACGATCGATCGGAGCCGAACAAAACCGGCAGACTTCGGCGTCGCTATAGATCATTTCACCGCAACCTGGGCAAGGCAGAATGCCTTTATTTTGTGAGAGTGTTAAGCCGCTCATATTTCTGGTCCACTCTTTGTAGCGTGAGTTAACTTTATGCGTGAGCTTTGCTTCTAAAGTCCCCTGTTGGACACGGTCAGTACCGTAACGCAGTAGCCGGGTCACGTTGTGCCTCAATGATCGAGGAATATAGCATTTACCCGACGCTACCGCGTTACGGTACTGACCGTGTCCAAGCAGGGTTCTGACTTCCTGAGGCAAAACCTTGTGTGTGTCAAAACAGATACCTCACGCCCAAAAGTATATTCCTATCAGTACGCAAAGCGAGTGATCCAGTGTTACGCACAACGGGAAACTGAAAGCTACCTTCGATGACGAAGCGCGGGTGAGCGGCGTACTGGAGGCCGGGAGCCAGATAGTATTCACTGGCTTTACTTCCACTAACTTCAATTCCATCCAGACGACCGTTGCTTCGATGAACGAACGTGGTTTCGAGAATTAGAAACAACTCGCCACCAGGCTTTTGCGGATCTCGCGGTATGACAAACTCGAGATCAGTGTTGAGGCGTTGCTCGTGGCCCATCCGAAAACCGTCGCGCTCAGTACGAAAGATCGCTTCGGCGTTTCCACCAAAGATGAAGCGGCCGCCGGCTTGAGAGAATGCAATATCAAAGTGCGGACTTAACCCGCCGCTGATAGGAGTAAGTTGTTGTCTGACAAATGCCGGCACATTGATTTGTGTCTGGCTGGGGGCGGTCTTCTTGCCAGTGGGTAATTCAAGTCCGACGCGAAACGCCGCTTGCCTGTCGCCGTAAGTCTCCACCGTTCGAAAAAAACGATACTTGGCCCAGGCAGTTATGTTTCCGATTCCGAATTCAGAACCCGAAGATGTTCCATTGTCGAATGCAGTCCTCGAGAAAGGCGCCTCGATTTCCAGTTGCAAGCGTGGCGATGGAGTGTAGGAAACGCTCAGATCGAAAACTTGACGGTGAACTTCCAATGCGCCGAGATGTTGTTTGATGAAATAGAAGCGCGGTGTAATCGCGCCGCCCTTGTAAACAGTCAGACCCGGTGAGGTCACGCGGATTGGCGCCAGTGGAAGAGGTTCTGCAATCGGTGATTCGATGAAACCGGCCCTCGTGAAGATTGGGAATGCAGTCGCGCGACTGGTTTTGCGAGGCGCAGGATCGATCGTCTCGCGCGAGTTTGGCCCAGTGCCAACTGTCTTCCAATTACCGGTTAGTTCGATTGAATCGCCTGGCGTTGCTCCGGCTAATGCCTGATCGACATTTGGACCATCCAACGCGAAACGCTGTCCGGATTGTTGCACGACAATGGCCCAACCCGCTTCCTCTTTTGCCAGCGTTCCGGCGACGGTTATGTCGGCAGAGTCAACTTTATACCCGGCCTTCTTCATTGCTTCTTTCAGTGCCGCAAACGAGACGGGTTTATCAGGCTTGGGCGTAAAAGCTCCCAACCCTTTCTTGAAATCTGTTACCTCGATCTCTTTAAGTTTCGGTGCGAAGTCTAGACGGCTCACGGCCTTCTGAATGTTGTACACTCAATTGCCGCACAAATAGCCCGCGATGTGCATCTGCACTCGCTTCACTTGTGCCGTCGACCTTCCTGCGCTGCCGAACAGCAGGACCAAGCCAACTACAACAATGGCAGTTTTGCGTCGCATTTTTCTCTTAAACATCGTTATGAAGCACACGGAAGATATGGTTAAGGATAGTGCCTGTCAAACTAGAGTCTGAGTTTGATACCGCCGTTAAAGATCCGGCCTTCAGTGTGCGTATAGATCTCACTGAATGTCGGCGTCTGATGCGGTGGGAAAACCACCTGGGTGAAGCGACCTTGTCGGGTGTCGGTGATGTTTTCGGCGTTGATAAATAGCGAGTACTTGCCGAATGTCTTTTCACCAAAAATTCCCAAGACCCAAAATGGTTTCGTTCTGAAGCCGTTTGTCAGAAACTGACTGCTCGTGTAATACGCTTCGAAGCCCGTCTTAAAACTGTCCTCTTTTTCAAAAAGCAACGCCGAGTTGATGCGGCTTTTCGCGGTCAACGGCAAAGTCCGATTGCCAACCAAATAGTCAGCTTTGGCATGTGTGAAAGTGTATCCGGCGAACAGTCTTACTATGTCGTAAGAAAGCCGTGCATTGGTCTCGAAGCCACGACTTCTCACGGGCTGTTCGGCGTTCACAAAATTAAAGGTTCCGGTCGCGCTCTCAAGCAGGACAAGAGGATCGACTATCTCGGTGTAGAAGAACATCTGGTTGAGTGAGTACGAAAACTTTTCACCAATGCTGTTGCGGTAATTGATGTCGAGCGTTCCGCCGCGACTGCGTTCTGCTTTCAAAGAGTTTCCGATCGGTAGCACATTTCGGAAGAGTAAGGTTTCCGCTTCTTCAGTGAAGATGCTCGGCGCTTTATAACCAAGGCCGAAACTCAAACGGCTGCTGAGATTGTTAGTGAATCTGTAGAGCGCGGAGACGCGCGGCAGGGGAAACGTTCCGTAATCCTTGAGATGGTCCAAGCGAAAGCCCGCTTCGAGCGAGAGTTTTTTCGTTACGTTGAAGCTGTCCTGAGCATAGGCGCCGAATGCAGTGCGAGTTTCATCGCGCGGGATTGGCGTGTTGCTGGTTGGTGTCTCACGAAACTGATCGTGGACCGCATTGAAGCCGAAAACGAGCACGTGATCGTTGACAGTCCGCAGATAAGAAATATCTGTATACGAGTTAAATTGGCGGCCTTCAAAACGGTAATCAGGAATTTCTATTTCGCGATTGAAAAAGGCGAGACTCTGTTTGGCAACAAGTCGGCTCCCATTCGCGAACTGATGATCCAACTGCACAGTCGTGATGTTGCGTAATGAGTTGTTGTTCTCGAAATACTGATGAAAGCTGTCGGCCTGTCCACGAATGACAAAGATATCGCCACCTTTGCGGTTTTGATAAGAAGTCGAGTTACCGACAATGAGGCGAGTCTTTTCATTCGGATAAAAAAATAGACGGGGGCTCAAAGTAAACGAGTTTGTCCTGGGAAGCTCGGTAAAGTCATCGTCGTCGACATCATATTGTTTTTGATAATTAACAGAACCGAGGAACGTGTAACCGAACCGCTGAAACTTTTGCGAATTGAAGATCGAAAAGTCCGTGCCGAGTGCGGTTGTCTGGTTGAAGATCATCGAAGTGACAGGCGTTTCTTCAGGCTCTTTGGTGATGAAATTGATCACACCCGCAATTGCTCCACCACCATAAAACGTCGCCGATGGTCCTTTGATTATCTCCACCTGCTTCAGATCAAGCGGCAGAATGTCGAGTAGACTGATACTTCCGGAAAATCCGCCGAACGCTGGAAAGCCGTCTTTGAGAAGTTGTGTGTATCTACCATCAAGTCCCTGGATGCGAACACTCTGTGTGTTTGAAGTCGCGGAAGTCTGTTGGACCTTGATGCCCGTGCTCTCGTTGAGAACCATCGAGACGTTGGCCGGACGCATGTTCATTTTCTCGTCCACTTCTTCCTCGTCGATGGCTTCAACTCTCGTGGGAACATCGTCTATCTCCCGACCCGTGCGTGTTGAAACAATTGTCACCTCACCGACTTCGTTCGTGACTCTAATAAAGACCACCGCTTCAGCCTGGCCAGTAAGCTCCAACTCCCTGGCCTCATAACCCGGAGAAAAGATCACGATGGTCTGCACTCCAACCGGAATGTTGTTCAACTGCGCAACACCTTGCGAATCTGTTGTCGCAGAAATCGGCGTGTCCTTAACCATCACGTTTGCGCCGGCAATCGGCTCCTTCGTGACCTCATCTTTGACAGTAACTTTGAATGTAGTTTGACCTAACGCGACTTGCGCCGTGAGTATCAACGCAAAAAACAGAATCAAATTGGGTAACCTGATTTGCACTAATCCGTTAATGATCCGTTTAATCCGCGGTCCAGAAGCCAGGATAATCGATGACGAAGCCCACTTCATTCACCGTCAACTCGCGAACAAATTCTCCGTCACTGCTTGAATAGCGATACCGGGATTCGTCGAGGCGAGTATAAACCTGCACGAGCGGCTCGAGTTCAAAGCTCGGAAAACGCAGCCAGGCCGCCTTTACTTCTGCATGCTCTCCGATTCCGAGATTAAGCCGGCGAATGGGCAACAGGTTCGTTACCGGACTGAAATTCAAATCCAGATCGACACAACCATCGACAGCCGATTCTCTCCGTCCATTAAATTGCCACTGGTGAAACTCATCTACCGTGACCTCGATGTTCACGTCGTCATCACCGACCCAGCCGGAAACACTCCCTCGAAGAGTATTCCAACGCGAGTCGCAGACAATAAGATAAGAGAGCCGGCACGGCAGCTGGTCGTTGGAGAAAACTGCCGTTCCCTCGAGGGACCACTTGTTGTCGTGACCGTCTAAGCGGCAAGCCTCATGGCCCGGAAAGTAAATGCCTCGCCAGATGATGGAATGGCTCATTGAATGTCAAACCTCTAATAACGTGGTTTTTGTCATAACGGAAATGCAATAATCATAAACTCAACACAAAAACGACACAGATTGCCGTTACCGTTCGCCCACAAATATCGTTTTGGCGGTTTTCTTTCCCCAGCCAGGCGATTTTCCCCAATCAGCTTGATTGCAAATCAGCGTTCGTTTGATCACGCAGTATCGCGCGATCAACCCCGACAACGAAAGCGGCAATAGTTCCCGAGTGGAATTAGGTTGTCTAATTCGCTCACGGCGAGACACAGATGCTCTGTTTATTTGTGTGGTCCGTCGGGTAGGTCAGGAGTTCGCTGCCGCGCAACAAGTTCGAGGAAATGCGACCTCAGTTCCGAGTGCCCTCGGATGGAGGTTCTTAAAGGGGGGTTCGCTGCTGTGCGGGCAGCACGGAGTGCCGATTTCATGGGGCTGAAGCTCCTGACAAGAGGGACAAACAAATGGAAATTAACTTCAGAAAAGTCTTGATGCCACTGTTATGCGCCGGATTTTTGGCGTTTTCAGCAGCGGCAGTTAAAGCTGATCCGGTGACGTTTAGTACGACTGGTGTTTTCAGTATCAGCGGTACAAACGTCCTAGTCCTTAACAACATCAACGGCACGACGACCGTAACTTTCAATGGCACCACGAATCCGGTAAACACACCGGCGGGAACGAGCTTTGGTGATATTGTAGTTACGACAACCGTACCAGCTAACCTGGCGGGTCCAGCAATCGGCGGGAATTTCACGTTGAATATTGTTCAAGTTGCGCCTCCGGGAGCCGGCAGCCTTGTTGCTACGCTCGCGGGAACACTTGGCTTCAACACCGGTGTCGCGACCATAACCTTCACAACTACGTCAATAAACATTGGGGGATTCATCTACACTGTGAATCCAGTTTATACGATCGCTTTGCCGGTCACGGGCGTGGGTGGAGGAGCAGGCACAGGAACAACGACTATCCAGGGAACTGTCACGGGTGGCGCTAGCGCTGTTCCAGAACCGGCTAGCATGATGCTGCTGGGTACCGGACTGTTAGGTATCGCAGGAGTAGTGCGACGTCGATTTAAACGCTAGTATTTCTAGCACGCAGCAAATCCGACTCTCGATCACGAGAACTATACGCGGGGGGCTAGTGCGGCCAGCCCCCGCGTTGCACTATTTGCAGAACACTCCCGGCACGACTCACCTTCGAATACATACAAAGTATATATATACTTTTGATCGATGCCTGACCCAAAAAAATTCAAGCGATTGCCCCGGGATCTTTTTTAGCCAAAACCAGTGAAACGAATCCTCGCAACACAAAAGTGCGAATCTCAATCCTGATCGATCTTGATGTGTTGAATTACTTTAAGGACAGAGCATCAAAGGCGGGAGCCCTGGCTTATCAAACGCAAATCAATCAGGTTTTACGGGTGCATGCTGAGGGCGAGGAATCAGTCGACGCTAAAAAACTGGCGCAAGATGAGCGATTTATTCGAGCGGTGGCGAGACGGGTGAAACAATTGTCGTCCAAGCAAGAGAAGAATGCCTGAGTGTTTAATTAACACTGATGTAACATCAGCGTAACACCGGGAAATTACGATGGCGACCTCCAGAAATACCCGTCAAAATTTCTATAGAGTTCCGTTGAAGTATGGCTATTTCCAACGAATTGAGCAGCGACGTTGCTGTCGCACTTTTGGCAGAAAAGAAGTCGCCCCAGGAATTGAACAAGCTCAAGGACATCATCCTTGAGGTCCATACCGCGCTCCAGAAAATGTCAGAGGAGACGCGCACCTTCCGCTTCAGAAAAAAGACACCAGAAGGCAAGGTCACAAAGGCACGTTTTTGAATTTCGTGAGCTAATGGAAAAGTGCTCTCGCTCGCCCTCGCCGAGCGAACTGAACACGACCTAAAATTGTCCCAATTAACCAGCATTTAATCTCACGTCCACGCAACCGTAACCTCGCCTGCGTAAGCTCTAGCGAAACAATTAGAAGTAAGGAGGTAAGAGATGAATCAGACTAGAAGTGAACGAGAACGCAGTTTTCTGGTCCAATGTATCTGGTGCGGATCCAAGATTCGCGACGACAAGGAAGAAGAATCGAAAGGTGTTTGCCTGAAGTGTTTCTATCAAATTCTCAGCAACCATCTGCGTGCGCAGAAGCGAACTGTCTATGGAGAATTCGTAAGCGACCGCTAGTCTTCCGGCAATTCCTTCGGCGCAATAAACCACTCAAGACTTCCCTCACCCGCTCTGACGTCTTTCCAACTCACAGCTCCAATTCCAATCTTCGCCAGGGCGCACGTCGGCATCCGCCGGTGCTCACCAGTCAAAAACGAAAGTAGTTCCTCAAAACCGGGATTGTGACCAATCATGATCGCCACACCAGCATCGTCGGGGATCTCCGTCACGATCTGCACCAATTCACCTAAAGAAGCCTCGTAAATGCGCTCGTCAAAACGTGGCTCAACCTGCAGCTTCGCACTCTCCAAAACGATCTCCGCAGTCTCCCGTGTTCGTACCGCCGGAGAGCAGATCACGAGCGGATTATTTAGGTTTTCCGCGCCGATCCGCGTGCCAATGCGTTCCGCAGCTTCGCGCCCACGCTTCTTCAACGGCCGATCGAAATCGCGCAAAGTTAGGTCGTTCCAACTTGATTTGGCATGTCGTAAGAGGTACAAAATTCTCATTGGTCCGATAATTTATCCGCCCGTGCGGCAGGCTTTAGATCGATGTAACACAAATAACTTAGGCTCGTGCGCCGATGATCTCCTACGGACAACACCAATTTCCAGGCAAACTCTTCGTCGTCGAAGGCACTGACGGCAGCGGCAAATCAACCCAACTCGCATTACTTTACCAGTGGTTGAAAGCCGAAGGTTATCCAGTCTTTTTTTCTGAGTGGAACTCCTCGCCGCTCGTCAAGGATACGACAAAACGCGCCAAGAAGCGTCACTTGTTTACGCCCGCGACGTTCTCATTGCTTCATGCGACAGACTTTGCCGATCGCACCGAGCGCGATATTGTTCCGCCACTCAAAGCCGGCGCTATCGTCCTGGCAGATCGTTATATCTACACCGCTTTCGCGCGCGACGTGGCACGCGGTTGCGATCGCACGTGGGTCAGAGAAGTCTACTCGTTTGCCGTCAAACCCACGGTCGCTTTCTTTTTTAGAGCGCCACTCGACGTGGCGGTGGATCGCATCGTTTCGGGTAGACCAAACTTAAAATATTACGAAGCAGGAATGGACCTCGGCTGGTCCGACGAACCTGAAGAAAGTTTCACCATCTTCCAGGGAAAAATTTTGGAAGAATACGATCGAATGGTTTCTGAATTCGGGTTGACTGTAATCGACGCAACGCGTTCGATTGAAAGACAGCAACGCGAGATGCGTTTGCTGATCAGCCAACACCTTAAGAAGCGGCGAGGCAAAACTCATTAATCAAAAACACTTTTACGGAACCCCGCTGCCTGGCGTCGAACAGGAAGAATATAGCGGCAAGTTGATCGTCATCGAAGGCACTGACGGTGTGGGTCGATCTACTCACATCGCACTGCTCCGCACGTGGCTGGAGTCGCGCGGGCATGCGGTACTCGACACAGGTATGACGCGCTCTATTCTTGCCGGCCGCGGCATCAAGGAAGCGAAGCAGGGCCACACGCTCGGACGTCTCACGATGCAGCTCTTTTACGCCACCGACTTCATCGACCGGCTCGAAAACGAAATGCTGCCGGCGTTGCGCGCGGGATTTGTGGTGTTGACGGATCGCTACATTTATTCGGCAATGGCTCGCGCCGAATTGCGTGGCATCGATACAGCGTGGATTCGTTCGATTTACAGCATGGCGCTCGTGCCTGACGCAGTCTTTTATTTGCGCATTTCGTCCCCGCAACAACTCGTCGAACGAGTGCTCAGTTCCGGTCGTGGGTTTGACTACTGGGAATCGGGCATGGACCTTCATCTGGGTGAAGACTTTTACGACAGCTTTATCGAGTATCAAAAGCGGATGCTGAAGGTTTTCGATCGCATGAGTAGTGAGTACGGATTTCATGTACTCAATGCGTCGCGCACTGTGCGTAGTGTTGCATCAGACCTGCGTCGTGCTGTAACCAAGCTGATCGACGAGCCGGCAACCTCATCTGAAGACAATGTCAGTCAACTGCAAGTAGTTCGAGACAAGCCAACGCCGTCAAAATCCACCGTGAAGGCGTTAGATCTCAACAAGGAAGCTTCTTAGCGGTGACTGGTGCGGCCAGCGAGTAGATCCAGTGCGTGACCTAGCACGGGAAAAATGACGGCAAAACTCTCTTTGACTGCTTTGGGTGAGCCCGGAAGATTGATGATTAATGTTCCTGAGCGAACCCCGCAGATGCCTCGCGAGAGCATTGCCATCGGAGTTACTTTGAGCGACTCGGCTCGGATTGCTTCAGCGATACCCGGCGCCTCACGTTCAATTACAGATTGAGTTGCTTCCGGTGTGTTGTCTCGGGGACCAAGGCCCGTGCCGCCCGTCGTGATGATCAGGTTCACATCGTCGCGGTCCGCATACTTATAAAGAGATTGGACTAAAGGTTCGAGATCGTCTGAGAGGATCGTAGTGTCGACGATGTTAGCGCCGATGTCTGTGAGGAGTTGGACCAGAGTTTTGCCTGAGGTGTCTTCACGCTCTCCGCGCGAGCAGGCGTCGCTAACCGTGATGACGATAGCGTGTATTCCGGATATAGGCTTCACAGGATTTACAAGATTGAACAGGATTAGCGCCGGGCGCGTGCGTGTTCCTTGAGCCAGCAACGATCCATCACGACCATCAACCCTGCATCGAGCGCGCGTTGCGCTGCAGCCTTATCAACCACACCTTCCTGCAACCACACAGCCTTCGCACCAACCGCGATTGCCTGATCGACAGCCTTGCCTGCCTCATCAGACCGTCGAAACACATCTACCAGCTCGATCTTCTCGGGTACTGCAAACAGATCCGGATACGCCTGCTCTCCAAAGACCGAGGTCTCATTCGGATTCACGGCGATCACTTTATAACCATTCCGCTTCATGTATGCGGAGACGCTGTTTGACGGACGAAAAGGATCTGATGAAAGCCCCACCACCGCTATCGTGCGGCATTCATCAAGTATGCGTTGAATTGTTTCCGAAGAGTTGATTGCCACAACAGGCCTCACAATGACGAAACAGCATCCATCGAACTTCGCATCTCATGAAGCTCTTGCAGCGAGTGCACGTTCGGAGCGGTCTCTGCGCTGAACGCAGCGATCGCTTCGACAAGCGCCTGCGCGCCAGTCATCGTAGTCACACACGGCACGCTGTACTGCAACGCTGCCCGACGAATCGCCTGCTCGTCGTAATGCGAAGCACGGCCAAGGGGCGTATTGATTACGAGGGATATCTCACCGCTCTTGATGTGGTCCACGATGTTGGGTCGACCTTCGTTAACCTTGAACACAGTCTCTACATTCATGCCGACTTCGATCAGCCGCGCCGCTGTGCCGAGTGTCGCCACAATGCTAAATCCGAGCCGCGACAACTTGCGCGCGAGCAAGACCGCTGCGCCTTTATCGGCGTCCTTAACACTCAGGAACGCTTTGCCGGCCGACGGCAAACTCAGTCCAGCGCCGAGCATCGCTTTGCCGTAAGCCTCGCCGAATGTATCGCCGATCCCCATCACCTCGCCCGTCGAATGCATCTCCGGACTCAGAACCGGATCGACTCCAGGAAACTTCGCGAACGGAAATACCGGCGACTTGATAAAGAATCGTTTCACAGTCAGTTCTTCAGATAAGCCAAACTCCTGAAGTTTCTGTCCGGCCATGACGAGCGCCGCGATGCGCGCGATCGGAACTCCAGTAGCTTTCGAAACAAACGGCACTGTTCGCGACGCGCGTGGATTCACTTCCAGCACATACACACGATGGTCCTTGATCGCGAACTGAATATTCATCAGCCCGCTGACTGACAAAGCTTTCGCCAGCTTGCGCGTGTAGTGGCGCATCGTTTCGAGATGCTCAGGATCGATGCGCACCGGCGGCAACACACACGACGAGTCGCCCGAGTGAATACCCGCTTCTTCGATGTGTTCCTGAATACCCGCAATCACACACGCCGTGTCGTCGGCAAGCGCATCGACATCAAACTCCGCTGCCTGTTCTAAAAACTTATCAATCAACACGGGCCGGTCGGGAGTGAAACCGACAGCATTGCGCACATACGTCTCAAGTGCTTCCTGATCGTAAACAATCGCCATCGCGCGTCCACCAAGAACGTAACTTGGACGCACAAGAACCGGATAACCAATCTGTTCTGCAATCTCTCGTGCTTCTTCGAACGACGCAGCCATGCCGTTGTCTGGTTGTGGTATGCCGAGCTCTTTCAGCAAAGCACCGAAGCGTTTGCGATCTTCCGCAAGATCGATCGAGTTGGGCGAAGTTCCGATAACTTTGACACCCGCTTGATGCAGTCTGTTCGCGAGATTAAGAGGAGTTTGTCCGCCAAACTGAACGATAACGCCTTCCGGCTTTTCGATATCGACGATGTTCATCACGTCTTCGAATGTGAGCGGCTCGAAGTAGAGTCGATCGGAAGTGTCGTAGTCAGTCGAGACTGTTTCCGGATTGCAGTTGACCATGATGGTCTCGAATCCAGCCTCATGAAGTGCGAACGACGCGTGGCAACAGCAGTAATCGAATTCGATTCCCTGCCCGATGCGATTCGGACCTGAACCAAGAATCATGATCTTGCGACGGTCGGTCGGCGCTGCTTCGTCTTCAGTTTCGTAGGTTGAGTAGAGGTAGGGCGTATGCGATTCAAACTCGGCGCCGCAAGTGTCTACTCGTTTGTAAACAGGAACGATTCCCAAACTCTTGCGATAGGCACGAACCTCATCTTCGGAACGCTCGGTCAGGTAAGCGAGACGGCGATCTGACAACGCGACTTCTTTGAAAGCCCGTAGCTCCTCGCCGGAAATGTCTTCGAGTTTCGCGCCTTCAATCTCGGTTTGAATGTCCATCACCTGCTGGAGTTGATCGAGAAACCATGGATCGATACGCGAGAGACGATAGATCTCGGAAATGGGCCAATCATGCTGAAGTGCGTAAGTGATATAGGAGAATCGTTGTGAATTCGGACGTGCTAACTTGCGTTGCAACTCGTCGTCGGAAATGTCTTCGAGACGCAAAGGTTTTACCGCTTCGAGTGAACGCAGACCTTTGAAGAGCGCCTCTTTAAATGTGCGGCCAATCGCCATCACCTCGCCCACCGACTTCATCTGCGTCCCTAAAACGTCTTCGGCTTCGCGAAACTTCTCGAAGTCCCACTTGGGAATTTTTGCCACGACGTAATCTATCGTCGGCTCAAATGACGCCGGTGTCTTGCGGGTTATGTCATTCGGAATTTCGTCGAGCGTGTAACCAACGGCGAGTTTTGCAGCGATCTTGGCAATCGGAAAACCAGTAGCTTTTGAAGCAAGTGCTGACGAGCGCGACACGCGCGGATTCATCTCTATGATGCGAACGTCGCCATTCTCAGGATTCACTCCAAACTGAATATTCGAGCCGCCAGTCTCAACGCCGACTTTACGAATCACGCGGATCGCCATGTCGCGCAATGTTTGATACTCGCGATCAGTCAACGTTTGTGCAGGCGCGACCGTGATCGAGTCGCCGGTGTGCACACCCATCGGATCGAAGTTCTCGATCGAACAGATGATCACGACGTTGTCCGCAAGGTCGCGCATCACTTCGAGCTCAAACTCTTTCCAACCAAGTATCGACTCCTCAATCAACACTTCGTGAATTGGCGACGCCGCGAGTCCACCACGAATGATCTCTTCAAACTCTTCCGGGTTATAAGCAATGCCGCCGCCGGTTCCGCCAAGTGTGAATGAAGGACGGATGATCGACGGATACCCGGTCAGCGCTACGATCTCTTTTGCTTCCTCCCAGGTTTTTGCAAAACCGCCTCGAGGCATCTCGAGCCCGGCCTCGTCCATCGCCTGTTTGAAGAGCAAACGATTCTCAGCCACCTTGATCGCGTCGCGATTCGCGCCGATCATCTCGACGTTGTATTCCTTAAGCACACCCGCATCTTCGAGCGCTATCGCGAGGTTGAGTGCAGTTTGTCCGCCGACTGTCGGCAGCAACGCGTCAGGACGTTCACGACGAATTATCTCGGTGACTGAAGCGACGGTGAGCGGCTCGATATAAGTGATATCTGCGGTCTCCGGATCGGTCATGATCGTGGCGGGATTGGAGTTAACCAGCACGATTTCATAACCTTCCTGGCGCAGCGCTTTGCAGGCTTGAGTTCCGGAATAATCAAACTCACAGGCCTGGCCAATCACAATCGGCCCGGAACCTATGATTAGGATTTTGTGTATGTCAGTGCGTTTTGGCATTTAGAGTCGAGGCATTTTACAAAACTATTTCCTGTAGCACGAATGCGGCGGGCGACATCAGCTTCCGAGACCAAATTGGCGGTAATCTCCACCGTCCATCACCACTTTTGAACACATCTCATAGAGGCGACTTCGTAAGCGAGTTCCAATACGATCCTCGAGCACCTGCTCTTTGTCTGAGCGTCGTGCATCGGAGTAGTTGGTCGTAAAAATCGTCAGCTTTTTATCGTTGTACCGTTTGTTAATGATCTGGTACATCGTGTCGCGAACCCAATCGGTTGGAATAGTAGCGCCCAACTCGTCGAGGACTAAAACATCGGTTTGATAAATCGGGGATAGGACTTTGAGCTCTGAGGATTTCGAGACAGGGTTGTACGAATCCTGGATCTCTTTCAGCAGTGACCCAAACTCGCAAAAGATTCCTGCAAATCCTCTTTCGATTAGACTTTTGAGAATTGCAACTGCTAGATGAGTTTTTCCAACTCCGGCCGGTCCCATGAACAACAAGCCTTTATCGACTGGAAACTCTTGAACCAATCTTTGCGCGGTTAGGAGGGCCTGATCCAATGAAGTGCCTACCGTATATTTGAAAGTTGCAAATGAACAGTCTGCATAGCGCCGTGGGATGCGCGCCGCCACCAGCAACTTCTTGGAGCGGTCAGGCCGGCGACAGGGACAAACCATCGCGCCTTTCACCGGATCGACTTTCGTTCCGGTGCCAAAACATTCAGTGCAAACCTCTGTACTCTCCATTTGGCGGAGTTCAGTCTCGTCTATCAAATTAATCACCTTAGGGACACCTGAGTGTTGCCTGATGATACCCTATAATAGCTTGGCCGTAACCCTGACCCTGTTAAACTTCAAAGTATGAGTCTGTGGCACTCGCTACTAACCAAGCTCGGCCTGAAATCACTTAGCGCGGAGCGTCATCCGATTCGTGTTTTTCTGCTGGATGACGACGTGCGCCGCCATCGCTGGTTCACCGCGCGCTTCAAAGGCGATTTTGTTGACATTGCAAGTAACGTGAAAGAGGCGCGTGAGTTACTAAGCGCGAGTTCTTACGACGCCATCTTTCTCGATCACGATCTGCATCCGGAACACTATAACGCCGAGTCGACCGACGATGAACGCACAGGTTACGCAATCGCAGTTTGGCTCTGCTCAAATCCCGAGCTGCAGCGTGCCTCAACAATTCTGGTGCACACGAGAAATGCGGACGGAGCGATGCGTATGGTTGGTGAGTTAAGACGAGCAGGCCGGAGTGCAGACTACGTTCCGTTTCCGCTTTTAGCCGAGCGAATCAAGACTTATTGGAGCCGTTAGTGAGGTCAAGTTGACAGTGATTTAGATGGTTTCTATACTGCCCCTTCCCAACCATCTGGCCAGGTAGCTCAGTTGGTAGAGCGCGGCCCTGAAAAGGCCGGCGTCGGCGGTTCGATTCCGTCCCTGGCCACCAATAACTTCAATAACTTACAGATAGCCAAAAACATTCAAAAATCCTCGCGCGAACAATACGCGAACATTCGTCAGCCAACGTTCGCGGCGTTCGCGCACTGTGGTTCAAGAATCTTCCAAAGTTCCCGCGCTGTGCCGCTGGTTCGAGCGATATGTTGCTTCGCCAGCTTCGCATAGCGTTCCGTCATCTTGATATTCGAATGGCCTAAGATCTTCGCCAGTTCGTAGAGATCACCGCCGTTCATCATGTACCACGATGCAAACGTGTGACGGAGATCATGGAAACGGAAATCCTGAATATCGGCTCTTTCGAGTAGGTCTTCAAAACTTCCTTCTACGCGCTGGCGTTCGCCCTTAGCGCCTTCCTTCGGAGGAAAGATCTGCTCGTGGTTATTGCCTGCGATGTAAAGAACGTTGTTCGCAGGTTGAGGCGTGTACCGCCGCAATTCCTCGGCGAGCTCGGGAGGCATCGGAACATAACGCATCTTTCCACCCTTGAGCTTTGCTCTCACTGCTAACAATCCCTCGTTGTACATCACGTCAGACCACCTGAGGCCGAAGATTTCTGACATGCGCATGCCAGTGGTAACCGCAATTAGCACAATCATTCTGAGACGACAAAACGTCTTGTTGAAATCGTTCGTACCCTTGCAATAGATCTTTTCATCCAATGCTACCTTGAGTCTCCGAAGTTCGTCTTCGGATAAGTACCTATCCCTCTGATCGTCTGGCCGTTTTACCTCGACCTGATCGGCGGGATTCCGATCAATACCAGTGTCCTTAGTCCAGATGGTGGCGGCCTTCTTCATCATGTGGTGCATGACGTTGAAGTGCCGAACTGCGGTTCCCGGTGATAACTCATGAACTGCTGTGAGATTTTCGTACCAGCGGCTAACTGCATTGCCATCTATCTCACGAACGAAGGACTTACCCAACTCAGAACGGATGCCCTCAAGGATGCTCTTTTCACGATCTGCCGAACGCTTCTTAACGCCGTACTGCTTCCAGTAACGATCAATTAAAGCCGACATTCGCAGATTAACTTCGCGCTTAACATCAAGGTGGCGATTCTCATCCCTGATCGACATTTTCTTTCGTTCGATCTTCCGCGCTAGTTCATGACTGCCGTGGACCCGCAGGCTCTTTTGTCTTCCTCCTTCCCGCCAACGGACCTCAAACACTCCCTCTGATTTCTTATGAATAGACATTTGCAGCTTCTCCTTTAGTCAATGGCGTCGATTGCGTGCTTCTCGATGTATTGCTCTAGAGCTTTCACATCGAATCGCAACGCTCGACCGACCTTGACGCAGGGAACCTCCCGCAACCTGGCCTTTCTGTAGATGGTGTCTACTTCGAGTCCCAGGTATTGGGCAGCCTCCCTGACATTCAGAAGCCGCC
>DATEIS010000268.1:0-27798 GCA_035278765.1 Pyrinomonadaceae bacterium
GACGATCTCGGATTTTGCGAAAACCTATCAAAACCACGGGCGGCCACGGAGGGCCGCCCCTACAGTACGTTCTCACTGCACCACTTCAAAACTGATCTTGTTCGAATCGACCATTGGACCATCACAACACGCCAGTCGCCGTTGAATCGTCAGTTCATATTTTCCCGCGGGCAACACGTCGTACCATGCATCAGCATCTTCAGTCGTGCGGTCGTTCACGAGCAGGAACCAATCGGCCACTCGCGGTTGGTTTGGTTTAAGCAGCACCGGTTCAGGCAGGTTCTCCTCCTGGCAAACGTGATTGCGTTTCGCGTTCACCGTTTCATACGACAGAGAGTTCGCGTACGGCACAACCTTGCCATCGCGCGTGAGTTTCGGAAGATCCTGGTAAACGTCTGACGAGATACAGGTATAAAGCGCGTCATTGGTCGTGTTGGTCATCGTAATCGTCACCGGAATCTGTTGACCAACTTTGTAACGTGTCGCGGGTGGTCCAAGAAAGCCATCGGTAGTTGCGATACTTACTTTGATGTTATTTGCCGGCGGTGGCGATTGTGCCATCGCGACGGCAAAAGCGATCAGAATCAATAGTCCGGAAATCTTAAGTGTGTTCATGATTGGCAGAAAATAGATGCGACGCGCGCTTCGGATCTTCCCCGGAGTTGCTTTGAGTTGCCCGGTTTTGCGAGTCAAAACCTCTGCGCTTCCGGCGCAAATTCCCGCAAGTAAGAACAAACTGAGGCAATACGCCACACCCCCTATATGGAATTATTAGAGCCGTCATGGGGCGGTCCGTAAAAATCTGTGGGTTATTAATTTGGGTAGTTATCGCAGCCGGTTCGGTAGCAGCGCAGGAAATTCCGGGTGCTGCGCGAATCGCGACTGGCCAACCACCCACGCTCAGTTATGAAGACGCAGTTCGGCTAGCAATTGAGAACAATCTCGCAACGCTCGAGGCGCACGAACGCCGCAACGAAGCCCGCGGTGAGATGCAACAAACGCGCGCGCCATTGCTGCCCAATGTTTCCGGCGTCGCGTATCAAGCGAGTCTAACGGAAAACCTCGTCGCACTCGGATTCCAGCCTGGTGTCATTCCCGGTTTTAATTCGACATTTCTCGGACCATTCAAAAACTTCGACGCGCGCCTGTTATTGACGCAGAAAGTTTTTGATCTCAGTGCGATTCGAAGTTATCAGGCGGGGCGAGCCGGCGTTCGTGTGGCGGAATTGCAGGAAGCTCTGGCGCGCGAACAAGTCGCGAGTCGCACGGGTCTGATCTATCTCGAAGCACTGCGTGCTGATCGCGCGGTCGTTGCGGCACAAGCCAACGTGGAGTTGGCGCAGGCGCTGCTACAGCTCGCACAAGACCAGCGCAATGCAGGAGTAGGTACCGGAGTCGACGTCACACGCGCGCAAACGCGATTGGCTGAACAGCAAGTCGGCCTGGCCCAGGCTCAAACCACATCCGAAACCGCGCGGTTGAATTTGCAGCGAGTAGTTGGTCTGCCGCTCGGCAGTGCTTTGACACTCACCGATCAATTGCGATTTGTCGAAGACCCGTTGCCGTCGGTGGACAGTGCGGTGGCCCAGGCTGCTCATGATCGACGCGAGATTCAGGTCGCTGAAGAAGAGAACCATGTTAGTAAACTCGAAGTACAAGCGGCGCGCGCGGAGCACTTGCCGTCGCTTGAAGTCGTCGGTGACTACGGAACGAGTGGCATCACACCGGACCGTTCGGATCTACCGACGCGCCGTATTGCACTCCAGCTCAACGTGCCGATCTTCAATGGTGGATTGACGCAGGGAAGGGTGACGGCCGCGTCCAGTCGTCAAAAGCAAAGTGAATTAGAACTCGCAAATATTCGTGGACAGGTTGAAGAAGACGTGCGGTTAGCGTTGACGACCTTAAGAACCGCAGCCGTGCAGGTACGCGCGGCTGATGAAAGCGTGACGTTGGCCCAACGCGAGCTCGAGATGGCGCGTGATCGTTTCAAAGCCGGTGTCGGAGACAATCTCGAGGTGATAACGGCGCAGACGTCGCTCGCAAATGCGCGAATCGCCCAGGTGACCGCGCTCGCGCAACACAACGCCGCACGTTTAAACCTGGCTGCGGCATTGGGACGCGCGGAAACTTTTAAATGGTGAACCATGGCAGATTTTTTCAAAAGGCGAACAGTACGTGTAATAGGAGGTTTGATCCTTCTTATTGGGATCATCGTCGGTATTCGTTACTGGCTTTACAGTCGTTCGCATGAGTCCACCGACGATGCATTTATCGACGGTCACATCATTCAAGTGAGTTCGAAAGCTTCGGGCTACGTCGCGAAAATTTATGTAGCCGACAATCAGCAGGTCAAGGCCGGCGATCTGATCGTTGAACTCGATGCGCGCGATTACGAAGTTCGATTACAACAAGCCCAGGCTGCTCTGAACGCCGGTCTCGCGAAACAAAACGAAGCAAAAACAAACGTAACCCTGACGCGCGCGACGAGTTCCGCAACGATTCAACAAGCGCGTGCGGCTGTGCGGAAGTCGCATTCGGAAGTCGAGTCGTCGCGAGCGGGTGCTGCGGGGTTGGAGAGTCGTGCGAATCAGGCCTCCTCCGCGATTGCGACCGCGCAGGCAAACTTTGCACAAACTCAGGCTCAGGTTGTCGCAGCGCAAGCCGAAGCAACGCGCGCAAATGCCGATGTCGCTCGTTACCAGACGCTCTTTTCCAAAGACGAGATTTCAAAACAACAGTTGGACCAGGCCGTTGCGACAGCAAAGACAGCCTCTGCTGAACTGGACGCCGCACGTCAGAGAGTTATCGCAGCAGAAGCGCGCGTAAACGAGGCTCGCGCGGCGCAGAGTGCAGCAGCGCAAACAGCACAGCAGGCGCAGACGCAAATAGGAGGCGCAGAAGCCGGCGTTAATGAAGCACTCGGTCGCCTCGCCGAAGCCAACACGGCGCCACAGCAAGTTGCGGTTAGTCAGGCACAAGCCGAGACGGCAGGCGCCACTACCGAACAGCTAAAAGCGCAAGTCGCACAAGCCGAGCTTGAGCTCTCGTACACCAGGATCTATGCGCCTGAGGACGGGCGGATAACACGCAAGAGCATCGAGGAGGGCGCTTTGGTCCAGGTTGGCCAACCGCTGCTCGCGATTGTTCCCGGTGATGTGTGGGTCACCGCAAATTTTAAGGAAAGCCAGATTGGAAGAATGACGCCGGGACAGCATGTCGACGTCAGCGTCGATGCGTATCCGGACAAGACCTTTAAAGGACACATCGACAGCATTCAGGCAGGCACTGGCGCGCGGTTCAGTTTGATCCCTCCCGAAAATGCGACAGGAAACTACGTGAAGGTTGTTCAGCGAGTGCCGGTCAAGATCGTTTT
This sequence comes from Pyrinomonadaceae bacterium, assembly GCA_035278765.1. GTDB lineage: Bacteria > Acidobacteriota > Blastocatellia > Pyrinomonadales > Pyrinomonadaceae > PSRF01. Next base: position 3,377 of record DATEIS010000268.1, read on the forward strand.
TGACGAGCAACCGGATTCCAAACACATGCTCGCGCCGGGAATGTCGGTTGTTCCCGAGGTAGCAGTCAAATGAGTAGCGAAGACGTCTGGAAGCCGAGTTTCAATCCCTGGCTCATCGCTGCGGCAGTAATGTTGGCGACCTTCATGGAAGTGCTCGACACCTCCGTCGCCAACGTTTCGCTACCGCACATCGCCGGAAATCTTTCAGCAACGCCGGAAGAATCGACGTGGGTGCTGACGAGTTATCTGATTTCCAACGCGATCATTCTTCCTGCCACCAACTGGCTCGGCCACTTCTTCGGTCGCAAGCGATTCTTGATCGTGTGCATTGCGATCTTTACGTTGTCGTCGGCACTTTGCGGCGCCGCGACGAGTTTGAGTCTGTTGCTCTTTGCGCGCGTCTTGCAAGGCGCCGGTGGCGGAGCTTTACAACCGATTGCGCAGGCGGTGCTGTTAGAGAGCTTTCCGGCATCGCGGCGTGGTTCGGCGATGGCGGTTTATGGAATGGGAATCGTTGTCGCGCCGATTATTGGACCAACTCTCGGAGGCTGGATCACGGATAACTATTCGTGGCGCTGGATCTTTTATATCAACATTCCCGTTGGAATCCTGGCCGTGCTGATGGCAAACACGTTCATTGAGGATCCGCCGTACATCAAGAGTCAGAGGCCAGGTCGAATCGACTTCATCGGGTTTGGATTAATGGCTGTTGGTCTTGCGACCTTGCAGATCGTGTTTGATAAGGGTCAGGAAGACGACTGGTTCTCGTCGCCGTTCATCACACGAACGATTGTCATCGCAGTCGTTACGCTCGTCGCGTTTGTTATTTGGGAACTGTGGACCAAAGAGCCGATCGTTAATCTACGCGTGCTGGCGAATCGCAACTTCGCAGTTGGTACAGCACTAATAGCAGCGATGGGTATTGTGCTTTACGGTACCACAGCGCTGTTGCCATTGTTTCTGCAAACGCTGCTGAATTATCCGGCATTGCAGAGCGGGCTCGCCGTTAGTCCACGCGGCATAGGTGCGATTATTTCGATGATCCTTGTGGGTCGTTTGATCGGAAAGATTGATGGTCGTTATCTCATCATGCTCGGATTTTGCATGGTTGGTGTGTCTACTTACTGGTTGAGTTACATCGATCTACAGATCTCTATCGGCAATATTGCCTGGCCACAAATCGCCAGTGGACTCGCGATGGGGTTTGTCTTTGTTCCGCTCACCGTGATGGCCACCGGGACGCTGCGTAACGAGCAGATCGGAAACGCGACCGGCATCTTCAACCTGATGCGCAATGTTGGTGGAAGTTTCGGTATCGCTGCCGTGACGACGATGCTCGCGCGTGGCGCACAGTCGCATCAGGCGGCGATGGTCAGCCACCTGACACCTTATGATCCGGTTTTTCGTGAACGTATAAGCGAGATGGTTTTGCGGTTTGCGACTCACAGCGATCTGATAACGGCGTCGCAGAGCGCATACGGCGCCGTGTATCAGACTCTTGTTAGACAAGCGACATTGCTGGCCTACATCGATAACTTCCGCCTGCTCGCCTTCATGTGTTTAATCTGCACACCCGCGGCACTGCTTTTCAAAAAAGTCCGCGCTCGCGGCGCGCCTGCGGCACTGCATTGACAGCGCCAAAGGCGCGGAATATGACAGCCAGGGGCAAGCGCGAAGCGCGTCGCCCCTGGATCATAAATAAACAGATGCGTTGAGCCCTGAAAGGGCGGAATACGGAGGTGACTATTTCGGCCTTTCAGGCCTCGACGTGCTTTGGGGAGACTTAACCAGGGGCGACGTGCTCCGCTTCGCTTCGCACTTGCCCCTGGCTGTCATATTTCGCGCCTTCGGCGCTAAGGCAATTGACACGCTCAAGCTAAAGACAATTCCTTTAGATCAAGCAACTTCAATTTAAGGCGCACTCGCCTGCCCAAAGCGTCCCTCGCCTCGCAGTCCTCCTGTAGATCAGAGTCGAAGTCCTCGAGATTGTGGATTAAGTCTTCGAGGTCGTCGTAACTCTCGATCTCACCATTCTCGAAGCGGACGGAAATCGGAAATTCAGGTTTCATGGTGTGTTAACTATTGTTTCTCAAACTTAAGCGAGATTGAGTTCATGCAATAGCGCTGACCGGTTGGTTTTGGCCCATCGTCGAAGACGTGACCCAAGTGCGAGCCACAGCGATGACATCGCACCTCCGTGCGCACCATTCCCATGGTTCGATCTGCTTCTTCGATAACGCTATCTTTCGAGATGGGCGCGTAGAAGCTGGGCCATCCCGTACCGGAATCGAATTTTGTTTCAGACTTGAATAGAGCCAGTCCACACGCTGCACAGTAATAGACGCCATGTTCGTGGGTATCCCAGTAAGCGCCGGTGAACGCTCGTTCGGTTCCGGCTTGTCGCAAAACGTGGTACTGCTCAGGTGTTAATTCCTTTCGCCACTGCTCGTCAGTTTTTTCAATCTTATCTGTCATTGCTTTCGGACTCTCCTCAGCCAGAAGCTGCTTAATCACTTGTTCAGTTTCGTCATATGCGCCTTCACCGACGTGCTGCCAGCGGATGCGGCCTTGTTTGTCGATCACAAACCACGTCGGCCATGCTCTGACACGATACGCATTCCACGTCGAGTAATCGTTATCGGTCATCACCGGAAAACGAATGCCCAGTTCGGCAATCTCGCGCTTTAAGTTATCCAGGTTTCGTTCGCTATCGAGTTCAGGCGTATGAACGCCGATAACCGTCAATCCTTGTGCACGGTAACGCGCGTCCCAATTCTTCACGGCAGGGAGTGCGTTGCGGCAGTTGTAACACGCGAACGTCCAGAAATCGACGACGACCACGCGGCCGCGCAGACTCTCCAAAGTCAGCGGTTCAGAATTGATCCATGTTCCGTTGGTTAACTCAGGCGCAATCGGCGCCTTTTTCTCTTTGTCCATGTTGCTCGTGGTACCCATTTCATTAACCCCAGTTAGTCGTGATATGCCGGCACTGAGAGTCCCCAATGGACCCACCCCATTTGCATATCCGGTTGCGACGACAGCGATGCCAACTACCAACAGCATTCCTGCGGCAATAATGTTCTGTCGATGCATAGATTCTTATCTCCTTTTGAAAACCTGTTCGAGGGCACACCCCTCCCAGATATTGGTCGTTTTAACCTCCAACTCCTTACAAACTGATTCAGACATCACCAAGAGCCCGGAAACATGAAAAAGGTTGTCTCGGGGTTCAAGAACCTGATTTTCTGACCCTTTTCCGGCTTTGTCTGCGCGTTAACTCTTGAGCCTGTTCAACAAAGGGGACGTTTCATGCCAATCACGTTCCGCGTAGCCCCGGCGATACTGTTACTAAATCTCAGCTTCATTTCTGCAGCGTTTGCGCAGTCAAATTCAGTAACTTCAATGCCGATCCGGGCTTCCGCCGCGGAAGAACAGAGTCTGCGGACGTTGACCGCAGAGTACGGACGCGCCGTTGCCGCTGGAGATCTCGAAACAGTTCGCAAGTTCTGGAACCCCCAATCGCCAAACCTCCCCCCGGTCTTACGCAACTACAAGAAAGTATTCGCACAGGCCCAGCTCGAATTTATCAGTCCGGAAGTAACGCAGCTCGAGATCGCAGGCAATAAGGCGGTCTCGCAATTAACGGTTGATGAGCGTCGTCTCGACAAAAAGACAGGCGCCGTCCTGCTGACTTTCGATCCGTTTCGTGGTGCGTGCCGTTCGTTCGAGTGGATCAGGACAGATACCGGTTGGCGAATAGAACGAGAGGTCCTGGTTCAGGATGAACTTGCTGTGAAACTCGAGGCGGCGCGTTCCGATGAGCAACGCGACGCAATCCTGGAACAGGAAAAGCGGTTCGTTAACAACACCCTCGTTGGCGCTCTGGGTACGAGAGTTCTTCGTCATCAAGTGCGTTCCGAATACGAGACGGCTTTGCGCTACGCCCGTTTGCAACAACTCGTAGCGGAGCGGACTAACGATCGAGTGGGAATCGCGGGCGCGTGGCTGAACCTCGGGATCGTTAAATTCGCCCAGGACGATCATGAAGCAGCTTTGGCAGCCACTTACAAGGCCATTGCTGTGTATGAATCACTCGGATCAAAACGAGGCATCGCACTCGCGCAGCAGAATCTCAGCAACTCATATCGTGCTATCGGAAACCTGCGCCGAGCGTTCGAGGCCGCGCAAAAGTCACTTCGTCTCTCAGAAGAACAGAACCATCGCAAGGGAATAATGATCGCCTTATCCGATCTCGCGAATATCTATGGCGATCAAAACAATGCCGAACAGGCGTTGGCCCATCTCGAACGCGCGCTCTCTATCGCCAGGGAACTGGGCGACACGCTCATGATCGCGACCCTGCATCATGACATTGCGATTCAATATAAGAAATTCGGTAATTACGAGCGCGCGCTTGAAATCTATCAGCAGCTTCTGAAACAAACCGAGACGTTCGGTGACAAAGGCGGCGTGGCAATGGTTCGCGATCAGATTGGCAGAATCTACGCGGAACAAGGTCGCTATGAAGAAGCGTTGCGTTATCACCGCGAAGCGCTTGCCGGACTCGAATCGTCGAACATGAAGCACGCTGTCGGCGTCACGCTTAACAACCTGGCTCCAGTTTACGGGCTCCAGGGAAATTACACCGAAGCGTTGGCCGTGTCTCAACGCTCTTTATCGCTGGCACGCGAAACGGGAAGAAAAGTCGACCTTTTCGTAGCGCTCACTAATATCGGCTATTCACAGTTAGGGCTAAATCGTCTTACAGAGGCGCGGCAGTCGTTCACGGAGGCGGTGTCGATCGTTGAAGACTTGCGTATGCAGTCGGCCGGCGGTGTTGAAGAACGGCAGCGTTATTTTGAAGCTGGAATGGAAGCGCATCATGGTCTGGTCAGTACGTTGGTGAAGGAGAACCGGCCGGCGGACGCACTCATGCTCGCCGAAGGTGCGAAGGCGCGTGCGCTGCTCGACATACTGCAACAAGGACGCGTCAGCATTCACAAGTCGATGACGGCCAAAGAGCAGGAAGAGGAGCGGCAGTTGAAGTTGCAACTGACGCAGCTCAACAAACAATTAGCGCGCGTCAAACAGTCTGATAAGCAGGATGCTGCTCGCGTTGCCGAAGTGGAAACGCAACTCGAGAAAGCGCGACTCAAATTCGAGGCCTTTCAGGATGCCTTGTACGCTTCACACCCGGAGTTGAAAACACAGCGCGGTGAAGCGCCGATTATCAATGCGCAGGAGCTTGCCGGGTTACTTCCGAATGCTTCGTCGGTATTGCTCGAATACCTCGTAACGGATGAGCAAACGTATCTGTTTGCGATCACGAAGCCTGCGGAAAACGCCGAGATGCAGATCAACGTCTACACGTTGCCGATCAAACGTGCCGAGCTCGCGAAACAGATTGAATCGTTCCGGCAACAGCTCGCTAATCGCGATCTGGGCTTTCGAACTTCCGCCGGCAAACTATACGACGTGTTTCTTAAGCCGGCACAAGCTCAACTTCGCGGCAAGACGAACGTCGTGATTGCGCCGGATAGCAGTCTTTGGGACATGCCGTTTCAGGCACTCGTAAACAACGCGGACCGTTTCATGATCGAGGACGCGTCGGTAACTTACGCGCCGTCGTTAACGGTGCTGCGCGAGATGACGAGGCGGCGGTCGAGTTTGGCTGCGGGGCGCACTCAGGCGACTTTGCTGGCGCTTGGCAATCCAGTATCAAGCCAGGAATCAGCGAAGCGTAACGGACTGCGCGACGGCAGTCTCGATCAATTGCCCGAGTCGGGCGAGGAAGTTAAGGCGTTGGGTCGTTTGTATGGCGCGGCGCGCAGCAAAGTTTATGTTGGCGTTGAAGCGCGCGAGGATCGTGTAAAGAGTGAAGCTGTCGGAGCGGGCATCCTGCACTTCTCGACGCACGGCACACTCAACAACGCGGCGCCCATGTACTCCTATCTGACGTTTGCCGAAGTTGGACCAAACGACGACGGCTTGCTGGAAGCGTGGGAGTTGATGCAACTCGACTTAAAAGCTGAATTGGCTGTTTTGTCAGCGTGTGAGACGGCGCGTGGACGCATCGGCGGGGGCGAAGGCGTGATTGGATTTACGTGGTCCATGTTCATCGCCGGTGTCCCGTCAACGGTGGTCAGTCAATGGAAAGTCGACTCTGCCTCCACCCGCGATTTGATGGTTAATTTTCATCGCTCGCTAATCTCAGCATCCGGATCGAAACCGACGAAGACAGTCGCCTTGCGACAAGCCGCGTTGAAGTTGATGCGTAATCCCGAAACCAGTCATCCATTCTACTGGGCGGGCTTTGTGTTAGTTGGGGATGGTGGGTGAAGCGTCTAACATTTCGTTACACAAACTTGTCAGTTTTAGCAGGACTCGCATCATGGTCCAGAGTTACAACTGAGAGGTCATAAACAGAACGATCCAGGGAGGTGTGGCGAAATGGCAAGGTACAGTAAGAAGGCTGGCAAAAAAGTCGAAAAGGCCATGCACGAGCGCAAGGCTGGGACGTTGAAGAGCGGCCGTTCAGGGAAGAAGGTTACCAGCAAGAAACAAGCGATAGCGATTGGTCTATCGGAAGCTCGCGAGGAGGGCGCGAAGGTACCAGCCAAGAAGGGCTCCAAAAAGAGTTCGAAAAAGAAATAATTCGTCTATCCACAGATTACGCAGAATCAATCTGTGTAATCTGTGGATACTATTTTACGTTAAGCGCCGCCCGGAAGAGTTTGTTGCAGTCTTCCTCCAGCACTCCTCCAACGACCGTGCATTCGCGGAAAGCAGCAAGACGGGCGAGCTCTTCAGCCCGGATATCGATGGCCCACCAGTTCAAGCTCTTCAAGAATGGTATCGATGAACCAAAGACGACTCGTCTGATTCCGGCCCAGGCGACAGCACCCTGGCACATCGCACACGGCTCGGCGGTGGTGTAAAGCGTCAACTTCGTCCAGTCGATCTTCGGATTAGACGCGGCGCATTTGTTAATCGCATCCATTTCACCGTGCCACGTCGGATTGTGGAGCGAACGATTCCAACCCTCGGCAACAACACCTTTTTGCTGGTCCACCAGGACCGCCGCGAAAGGATGCTTGGGGTTGTTTCCCGCCAGGCGAATGGCTCTCCTCATGTGCGACTCATCGTCGGGTTCTATGAATGTTCGAAAACTCGACTCGCCAAGCACACTGCGAGCCTCAAAGAGCATTGGCACTGCCACTACAGATGAAAACAAATTGCGAATCAAAGTTCGCCGCTTCATACACGTCCTCCGTCAATTTATTTCATGGCGACCAATGCCATGTTAACGTATTCCTGTATGGATAACAGCGTTGCTTACGTACCGCTCATAATGAATGATTCGTCACCAACAGTCGCTAAACTCTCCCACTGGCTTCGTCGTTCAGGCAGCCTGCCAAGCGGAGACATCACGCAAATTGAAATCGATCTTGAACATTCGACATTTATCTCGAAGCTGCACTTCCTGACTGCGACCTACACTTCGGATGCGCCGCCTGATCTGCCGCGCAGCCTCGTCGTCAAATCACCACTGGTGCAGGCGAGCGGTGATGGTCCGGAGGTGCAGTTTTACCGTGACGTGGCACCAATTCTCGCGACACCGCCGCTCGTGCGCTGTCTCGCCGCTATCGAAAACAGCGACGGAACTCCGGAAACGATCGTGATCGAAGATCTGCGCGCCACTCACAACCACCTACCATGGCCCTTACCACCGACTCGGAGTCAGGCCGAAACTGCCATCGACGCTTTGGCCCACGTCCACGCGCGCTACTTCGAAGCTGCATCTCTCGGCAACACGATCGGTCGACACAACACCGAGGAGAGTCTCACAAGTATGTTGAAGGGCGTGATCGATCAGCTTCCGCCGTTCTTTGACGAATTTGGCGACTCACTCCCTGCCGACGTGCGCAAGCTGTATGAACGTGTATTCGCTTCGTCACTCAAACCATGGATGCGTTTGACTGATCGACGCGCGCTCACGATTATTCACGGCGACGCTCATTCATGGAACTTTCTTTTTCCTCGCTCCGGTTCAGGTCCTGCGTATCTGATTGACTGGCAACTCTGGCACATCGATGTTGGTGCTCGAGATCTGGCGTTTTTAATGGCTCTGCATTGGTGGCCCAACCGTCGACGTGAGTTGGAAGCGTCGCTCATCGAGCGTTACCACGAGGCTCTTCTATCACACGGAATTGCTAACTATTCGCTCGATGACTTGTGGCTAGACTACCGCCGCTGTGTGGTACGAAACCTGACGATTCCGATCATTCGGTGGAGTCGTGGCATGAAGCCTGAAAGCTGGTGGCACCAACTCGAATGCGCACTGGCGGCTTATGACGATCTTGATGGTGATGAGTTGTTGTAGATTTACGGTGCCTGAACCGCGTACTTGATCACGTGGTCGCGCGCTATGACGAAGAGCTCGTTTTTGTCGTTGAAGACCATGCCGAATGCCATGCCCTTCAAGTTGAGAATCGTGAGGTAGCGCCCATCGGCGTCAAAAACCTGAATGCCTTTTATGTCGCCGACGTAGATGCGGCCGTATCCGTCCACGGCAATCGAATAAGGAGCTCGAAGTTGACCGGGTTTATCACCCGAGCCACCGAAACGATTTATAAACTTCCCATCGCGCGTGAACTTGAACACTGCATTGTTGAACCGGCCGAGCGCGTAAATTGAGCCTGAACCGTCAGCCGCAACTCGCATACTTAACTCCGAGTCGCCGCTCGCACTGCTGATCGCAGCCGGAATGGTTTGCACAGCCTTGCCGTTTGCATCAAACGTGACGATGTCGTCTCGACCACCATGCGATGCGGTTACGAGTCCGCCATCGGCTTTCGTCGTTACGTCGTCAAAGTTCTTTTTTTCGTACTCCAACTGACCGAGTTTCTCGCCGGACTCGCCGCGATATAGCCCGACACCTCCACCGTGGACAGCGTAGACCGTGCCTTTGCGATCGGCGGCAAGCCCGCGCAGGATCGTTTTGCGATCACCGATGGTCCACTGCGTGAGAAATTTGCCGTCAGGATCGAAGACTTGAATTCGACCGCCCATGTATTCGCCGACATAGATACGTCCCGTGCCATCGACCGCAATACTCCGTGCGTCGGTAAACATTCCGGGACCGATGCCTTCGCTCCCAAAGTCGAGCAGAACATTTGCGAAGCTGTTGGTGTTTTCCTTTGGAGAGATCTTACCGCCCGGAGGATTGGTCGTCGTTTCTTTAACGGTGCGAGTCACCGAGGAGAACACGGGCGCCAACACTCCGACTGCAGCGAGGCCGATAACAGCAACAATGAGGAGCGGAATAGCCAACAGTAGCCAAAGTGATTTGGGGAGCTTCGTTGCCTGTGGTAGGCCGAGTTGAATCCGAACTATCTGCGGGGGTCGTCCGGTGAGTTCATTGGGCGCGATCAGTTGGCTGTGACAATAATCACAGCGCACCGTTGATTTCGTGTCGTTTGGATCCGAGGAGCGTTCGTATTTTACCGGCGCTCCACACTTGGGACAGTCGAATGTCTTCGGCATAGGTTCGAAAAAGCCTGCAACATTCTATACCCCGTCTCGCAGAGTAAATCAAACAAATCGATTGAGTCGGCCACGGGTGATCGATGGAGAGCGTCGTTCAGGACCTCACGCATCGCAGCGCCGAAGGCGCGCAATATGATAGCCAGGGGCAAGCGCGAAGCGCGTCGCCCCTGGATCGTGTCCCCAAAAAGGACGTTGAGCCCTGAAAAGGGCGAAATAAGATTGGGCATTTATTTCGAACCTGCAACCATGTATGCTGGCGGCGAAATATCAACCTCACAATCAGAAAGCGAGACTAGACATGCCTCAATCCTTGTCGTCCATCCTCATTCACCTCATTTTCAGCACAAAGGATCGCGAACCGTTTCTAACGCCTGAAATTGACGCGGAGCTCTACCCGTACATGGCGTCAATTTTTAAGGCGCTGAAATCACCAGCGTTGATCATCAACGGCACGTCTGATCATGTTCACACGTTGTTTTCACTTTCGCGTGTGGTGACAGTCGCGAACGTGGTTGAAGAAGTAAAGACGGAATCGTCCAAATGGATCAAACGCAAAGGAACGGAGTTTCGAAATTTTCATTGGCAGAGTGGTTACGGAGCGTTCTCGATCGGTCAATCGCAAGTATCAACAGTTAAGCGATACATCGGACGACAGAAACAGCACCATCGTCGAGTAACCTTTCAGGATGAATATCGGAAATTTCTGAAGGCTTACGAGGTGGAATACGACGAACGTTACGTTTGGAACTGAATGTATTCCGCCCTTTTCAGGGCTCAACGCCTTTTTCTAACGCGATCCAGGGGCGACGCGCTTCGCGCTTGCCCCTGGCTATCATATCGCGCGCCTTCGGCGCTGCGGCGTGTGAAGCCTGAACGACGCTCTTCATTACTATATTTGCGCCTTTGGCGCTGCGACGCGTGTCATCCGCCTGGCTCAGCTGTGCGACACATTCCTCACTGCTTGGTCCAAGCGAGCGGCGACGATGTCACCAGTAATGCCCAACACGAGGTCGACGGAGCTGGACCGACTTTGTTTCGTGCGTGTCGCAAGTGAGATAGAAATCAAGCCACGGGCTCGGTGGGGGTTCGGATTTGGGACCAGATCCAGTGGATGGTTAGCCAGAAGAGGAAGCTGACGATGTATGAGGCCAGGATGATCGCGAAGTTAAATCCCGGATCGACGCGCATGCCGAGTAGGGTTGCGAAGAGCAATAGGGCTCCGTTGACGATCACCAGACTCCACAGCGCAGTCCGAAATGTAGTGTGTCGCCTGGTCATCATGAGCACAAAAATTAATAGATTACTGATGACTCCTGCTACGACGATAGCGTCGAGCGCAAAGCCCACCATCACGATTGATCCGCTCAGCGTTCTTACATAACCGAGCAGAAGCATGGCTAGGACGGTAATAGCCAGGCACGCTAACAAACCGAGCACATCTCTTTTCACGTTCCTCATAGTCTCGCCCTTTCTAAACGTTTCCCATCGTTCCAGCGGTGCGGTTCGAATCACGTCAGCAATTACACGCAGCCAGAGCACGGTTAACGAACCGCGTGAGTTACTGTCGCGATAACAGTCGCAAAAGACGTGCGTCATCTCAGATCCGTAATCGAGTCGGAATTCTCGCGGATACGCGAGCAGCAGGAGTTGGAATACGTGTTTCGAAAACGACATAAACTTAAGTCCGTTTCGGCAGCAGCCGTTTCTGCTGCGCCACAGAAACGAGCTTTGAAATGCGTTGTGCTTCCGCTTTCAGGACCTTTTGTCCGAAATCGGTTAAGCGGTAATAACGGCGGCGCTCATCATCCAACTCGGGATCGGGACGATCATCAACCTCGACAATCAAGCCATTGCCGAGCAACCGCTTGATTGCGCCGTAGAGAGTGCCTGGTCCAAGTCGGATTTGCCCGCCGGTATGTTCCGAGACCTCCTGCATGATGCCGTAGCCGTGCAGATCGCCGTCGGAGAGAGCCAGCAAAATGTGAAACACCGACGACGTCAGTGGCAGCAGCTTTTCCGGGTCAACTCGTTCCTTCGCCATTCCAAACTCCTAATCTAAGACGCCTTCCGATGTATCGGCAGGCGATATAGTAGGACAGGCGATGGACTTTGTCAACCTTTGTCAACCGGCCTGCTGACGTTTACTTTGCGCTCGCGCCGAACGAGTACAACGCGTTGCGTGTACGGATGTAGAGATTGTTGCCTGCAATCGCAGGGGTGGCCCAAACCTCTTCGTCCAGGTCGTTCATGGCGAGAATTTCCCACTGCGCACCAGCTTTGAGCACCGTTACTTTGCCGCTCGCGCTTACCATAAAGATCTTGCCGTCCGCCGCGACAGGCGACGCGTAATATTCCTCGAGCGCATCGGGAGTGCGGCCCTGTTTCAGAACCTCTCCACTTGCCGGATTGAGACTCGAAACAATCCCGCCTTCTTTCATCAGGTACATCACATCGCGGTAGATCAGCGGCGAAGGTATGCTCGGATAAGCTTTCTTGACGCGCCAAACAACGTTCGAAGACGTAAGGTCGCCGCGACCTGCTAAGCGAACTGCTGTTATTCCGTGGCCCGAGATGGTTGAGTTGCGCACGAAGTCGAATTCGGCACGCTCGATGACCCCGTCGTTGTTTGAGTCGAGCCATCCAAAGTGATCGTAGGCGTCGGCGTTAGCCTTTACCTCTTCGCGTTGTAGTTTCTGGTCCTTATTGGTATCGCCTTTGAGAGCTTCGTCGAACGGTGGCAGGAACGGATCATCGCCGCCGTCGGCAGTCACGTAGACCATGTCAGTTCCAAAGACGGGCACACCTTTAGGATACGAGCCGATTTTAGTCACCCACCACAATCGTTCTCCGTTATCCAAAGAATAGCCATCGACGCTTTGTGAACCGGCAACGATCACCTGTGCTGGTCCATCTTTCGGCTTGTAAAGGGCGGGCGTGGAATACGCCTCAAAGTTGCTGCGACTCTTTCTCCAGAGCTCTTTTCCGTTGCGCGCGTCGACGGCGACGATGAAAGAATCAGTTCGCTGATCACACACCATCACGAGCGTGTTACCGGCAAGCACGGGCGAACCACCCATGCCGTAGAAGCTATTGAAAGGTCCGAGTGGCATGCGCCAGCGTTCTTTGCCCTCTGGTCCATAAGAGATCAATCCGAGTTCTGCGAAAAACGCGTAAACGTTCTTCCCGTCACTGACAGGACTCGGCGCCGCGCCATCGTTGGCTTTGTAAATTGGCATGTGTCGCGCGCGTACAACATCGCGACGCCACAAAACCTTTCCTGTTTTACGATCGAGAGCGATGGTGAGCAGTTTGTCAGCTTCAGTCGCGGTTAGAAATACGCGATCTGAGGTCACGACGGGAGACGAGCGCGCGAACGGCACCGTAGTCTTCCAGACGACATTCTTCGTCGCACTGAATTCTGCTGGTAGCGCGGAGCCTTCGGCCACGCCGGTACCGTTTGGTCCGCGGAATTGCGGCCATTCATTCTGCTGCGCGTGTATTGATGAGTTAAAGACAAACAAAGCGAGCGCTGTAACTAAGACTGGGAGTGATCTTTTGACTTTCATATTTCTAATCGTGCTTCGAGGAATAGATCTCGCACGTCCTTTCAGGCAAGAATCTGGGTTTGGTTTGTAATTCTCGCGCAGACGCTACCGGTAGGCAACAAAAATCCCACAGTGTGGACGTCGAACTTCTGTGTCACATAAAAACTTCGGGTGGATAATTTTGTTGTCGCCCTCTAGTCTCTTATCGTGGCGGCGACGAGGATAAATGGTATGGCGAGTGCTGTCAGTCCGATTATCGTTCCGATGCGCCGCCCCTTCTTACCAACTCGATTGCCCAACGGACCCTTTGCGCCGTAGCCACTCTCAACCTTTTTCACCTCGTCGAAACGGACGACGACACTGGTTTTAAGATCCACCTCGCTCATCTCAAATTGTTGATCATCAATGCTATTGATGAATCCGTGGTAGGTTTTTCCGCTGTTAAGTTTGACTGTGACGTCCTTGCGGACACCGATCTTTCTGATCTTCGATTCCATCTTGTCGCGCTGCGCGGAGGATCTCTGCGTTTGCTGATCCTGTGCATGTGCGAAGCCTGGTGGAATGAGAAACGCGCTTACCAGAAGAATTCGAATTAGTGACGCGGCAGCACTCTTTATCGTCATGCTGAGCTCTCCTTTGCAGTGTTTGTCCCGCGGAGAGTGCAACGAGTGTGCCGAACAAGTAGTGTGTCGGTGTGAAATTTGAATGAATACGCCGGTTGAATTTAGATGAATTACGCCGAAGGCGTTCGCTAACCCCAGCCCAGGGTTCGAGCGTAGCGAGAACCCTGGGATTCTTGTTAATGAAAATACTGAACCCTGAAAGGGTTCACCTTTCGCCGAACCCTTTCAGGGTTGATTCGATATTTGTGGTTCGATCCCAGGGTTGTCGCTGCGCTCCAACCCTGGGCTAGGGTTAGCGAACGCCTTCGGCGTAATTCATCTAAATTCAATCGGCGTATTCATCCAAATTCAGTCGGCGTAATTCATCCAATTCAGTCGGCGTAATTCATCCAAATTCAGTCGGCGTAATTCATCTACCGTTCGTTATTTCTGCCACAGAATTTTTCCGTCCTTGATCTTATACCGTGAGTTCGGTTCAACCCGGAGTTCGCGAGCGCCGTCACGCCAGAACAACGCTCCGGCGAGCGTTAACGCCAAACCAGCCACAGCAACCCACGATCGTAGTGCGTGAAACCACTCCCAGCGATCGCGCAACTCTGTCCAGTTGCCGGGCAATGTCGTCCCAGTCCATTGTGCGAATTGATAATCAAGTGGCACTTCAACCCGAAGCGTGATCAGCAGTGCCACAACGAAGAAGATAAATCCCGCAAGCGTCGGATAGAACGTTTTCGAGCCTCCCCGATACTGCAGATAAAGCACCGGTAACGTCGACAGGAGTGCAGCCGGCATGAGTATCGCCATGATGGTTCCCAAATTGGCGATCATCGCGTGCCCGACTTCAAGAAAAGTTTCAGCCGAAAGCGAAGCCATTGAACGGCTGAGGCCGAGCCATGTCCCCCAAAACACGGCGGTGACCAGACTCAACAAGATAATGTTAATGAATTGCCAGATTTCCAACGCACGCGGGGACATCATTTCCATTTTTTCACTACTGCGGGTGAACTGAGCGGCGTTGTTATGTTCCACTAATTGCACTGTCTTCCTCCCTTGTTCGATTTCTGTTGAACTGATGCCGTGGCTCCTTACGACGTTGTTCGTTTCTCTGGATACACCGCGAAGTATTTTGGAAACAAAATGGCTCCTCTGAACCATATACAAATAGGAGCATTCTCATGGCCACCAATTTTGATCTTGCCCCACCCGCAAAAACTGTCGATGGACTGAAAGCCGTCCCCATCGACATTCAAAAAATCACCGCCACATTGACTTTCGACTGTGCAACATCGAAGGGCGAGGGAGATGCGACGCTCGAATTCACCACTAGTTCTGAAAGTGGCAATCCGATCTTCGATCTGCGACAAACCATCACCCAGGCGTGGTTAGACGGCGTGGTATTCCCGATCGCCAAACTGGCCCATCACGACTTCGGCGGCGGCGCCAATGCTCAACTGCGTGTGGTGGAATCAGTGCTTGCGCCGGCAACGAATCACACTCTTCGAGTTAAGTACACACTCGGAATTCCGCAAGCGTCCACCGCCGGAAGTTATCAACCGGCCATGACATTCAGTGCTGGTCCACGACTCGCATTCAACTTCGGTTTCACGGATCTCGGCGCCGGTCGCTACCTCGAATCCTGGGTACCCGCGAATCTCATCTTCGATCAATTTACGATCGAGCTGACGTTGAAGGTGCTCAACACGGCCGTTGCGCACACCGTCATCACGAACGGCGTTACATCGCTCGGAACAAATCAATTCAAGGTCTCATTCCCGCAACGCTTCACGGCGTTCTCACCACTGCTCGAGTTACGCGCGACCGACACTGTCGTCAAACAGACCGGAAACACTGTGCTCCCAGTCTCCGGGACCAACGTTACGATCGAAGCCTGGAAACTGACGGGCAGTTCAGTTGACCTAACTGCTCAGATCAACAACATCAAAACTTTTCTTTCCAACAACGAGACCAAAGTTGGACCATATATTCACGGCAATCGATTTGTTGCTTTCTTCCATGTTGGAGGAATGGAGTACGACGGCGGAACAACGACCAGCACTGTGCCATTGGGTCATGAAACTTTTCACAGTTGGTTTGCGCGCGGGTTGAAGGCCGCGAGCCAGCCGGATGCGTGGTGGGATGAGGCGTGGACTGTCTACAACGACGGCGGTGCGTCCAGCTCGCTGCCGTTTGATTTTACTGATCCTCCGATCACTCTTTGCCCGCGTAACCCGTGGGTGCGAACTACTGCTGGTAACGCTTACACAGACGGCGAGCGTGTCTTCAAAGGTCTCGCTTCGATCATTGGTGTTTCCACTTTGAACTCGCTGATGAGTGAGTTTTACAAGGAACGCAACTCACGACCAGTCACGACCGCAAATATTGAAGAGTTTCTGATCGTGAAAACCGGTAAGGTGCAGATCGTCGATGCTTTTCATCGCTTCGTTTACGGTTTCGCCGATCCGGCGCCGGTGCCTGACCTCTGGGTGCGAGACGATCCTACGCATGCGGGTCCCGATGCGTGGGCGGGCGCTTTCTGGAATTCTCCTGACCTTTGGATCCGTAACGCCGATGACAATGGCACCACCCATCAGAATCCCGAACAGGGTCAGGACAACTGGTTCTATGCGCGCGTGCGCAATCGCAGCTTAACTGCCACTGCACGACATTTTGTGGTCGCATTCAACGTGAAACAGTTTGCTGGAGTCGAGTTTCAGTATCCCGGTGATTTTTTGCCCTGCGTGGCAGCCGTGGCGGGCTTCAATCTTGGACCGAACGGCTCAACGATCGTGAAAGCCCGGTGGCCACGTAGCCTGGTTCCACCAGCCGGCACTCACGCATGTTGGCTGGCTTCGGTTTTGACAAGATTTGATCAGCCCGTAGTAGGACGGCACGTTTGGGAACACAACAACCTGGCCCAAAAGAATCTCACGGTGGTCAATCTCAAGCCTGACACATGGCTCGTGTTGCCGTTTGTCCTCAACAACCTCAAGACGCGCACGCGGCCAGTCACCCTCGAACTGATCAGACCTGACAATCAGACTGCGATCGCAACATCGCTGATGCAGAAATCAGGCGCGGTGTTGAGTCCCATTCCAGGTATAACAACCAACCCGATTTCAATTCTCGATAATGTTGTAGGGCCTAACGGCGAGGATGTTCTCGAATGTGGCGGTCGAGCACCCACACGAGCAACGGCCAGTTTGAACGATGCTTTCACCACGGCCACGAGCGATGGACCACTCGCAGAGCACTTTATCGGTGGCATCGAAACACGATTCGCAGCGGGTCGAGCCGCGCAATTGAAGGTGACGCTGCGTCCTTCGCAGCAAGTGTTACTCGGGCTGCGCGTCAGCACGCCAAAGACAGCACAACCGGGTGACGTGATCCGGTTGAATCTGGTGCAGCGAGACGAAAGTGGTAATCGGATTGTTGGCGGACTGGCAGTTCAGATAAACGTCATCTAACCTGCTGCTCGGCTTTGCCTCAAAAGTCACTGTTGGAGGAGGTCAGTACCGTAACGCGGTAGCGTCGGGTGGATCCTGTAAATAGAAAATTCTCAGTTATTGACGCACAACGCCGACCCGACGCTACCGCGTTACGGTACTGACCTCCTCCAAGCAGAGATCCTAACTTCTTGAGGCAGAGCTCTGCTGCTCTGAAAACGCAGAACGCGTAATTCTGTAGATGACGCTCTCGCGGTTGTTCGGATCGCTCTTGGTGCCGATGCGCACGCCGCCAATCTTTTCCATCGCGCGTTGCGAGCGCACATTCGTTGAGCCAATAAAAAAGATCACGTTGTCGACGAATTTGAAAGCGTGCGCCAGCATCAGTCTTTTTAGTTCGCGGTTGTAAGTGCCGCCCCAATGCGATCTGGCGAGAAACGTCCAGCCGATTTCGATCTCGCTCCTCACGAGATCGTAGCCATAAAATCTCGACGAACCGATCATGCGTCCGTCTTTCCGGTCAAACACTACGAAAGCGCCGCCTGATGCCAACGCTTCGTCAAAGAACTTTCGGAACACATCGGGTTGGTAACGATCGGAGTTCGGATGTTGCTCCCAAATCAAAGGGTCTGAGGCGACTGCATACAACTCTTCGAAATCGCCGGCGCGGAGCGGTCGCAGTTCCAGGATTTCACTCTTCAGAGTTGGTTGAAGTTCGAATGTCATAGCGCACGCTCCATCAGAATATCTCGCTGCGCGTCCAAGCCCAACTGAAACATGTGCTCACCTACAGCACGAAAGTCCCACTTCTTGTAAAAGGCTTGCGCCCGTGCGTTTCGCTCCCAAACACCGAGCCAGATCGTCTCATGCCCGGCGCTTTGCGCCTCATCCAAACACGCACGCATTAAAGCTGCGCCGGCGCCACGGCCGAGCCATTCCTGTGAGACGTAAAGCCGGACTAGCTCGATTGGCTTTGCTCCCCCGATCTCCTTTGGAGGATCACCGGCCTGAAGTTTTGCGTATCCGGCAGCGACGCCATCGACTTCCGCAATCAGGAAAGTCGAAGCAGAATGGGCCAGTTCGGCGGTTTGCTGGTCAACGCTAAAGTGCGCCGCGAGATAAGTGTCCATATCCTCGCTCGTGTTATCAGCGGCGAAGGTCTCTTCGAACGTGCGCGCTCCCAATTCAGCCAGCAATTTGGCGTCGTCGGCGTTGGCGCGGCGAATCGAGACGCGGATCTTTTGAGTCATTTTTTATCCACAGATTACACAGATTGGATAAAGTTGTCGAAAATCGGCTTAGCCGTTCGTCGTAAGCGTGGAGGTCAGACAAACATGAAAAAACTAACTGGTAAAGTAAACTTTATTGGCCTGACGCTGTTGTTTTTCGTGCCTTGCACAGCCTATCCGCAGAGCGACAGCATCTTTAAGCGCCTGCATGGTTCGTGGAGTGGTGAAGGGAAGACACTGGAGATGCCGTCTACCCTTCGGATGTCGTGGGAGCAGGTCTTGGGCGAGAAGTTTCTGCGGCTGAGTTTAAAGAATGAAATGAGAGCCTCGAGCGGCCAGACCCAACTCTTCGAAGGCCACGCGTACTATCAACCTTCCGAAGCGAAGTGTGAAGGCACTTGGTTCGACTCGCGCGGCATGTCATTCCCAATCAAGTGCACCGTCGAGGGCCAATCACTGACCGCGATGTGGGGTGCCGCAGGTCAGGAGAATGGAAAGTCTATCTACCGGTTCTTAGCCGACGGCAAACTGGAAGTCGTAGATTCGGTTAGGCAGAAGGATGGTACCTGGAAAGAATTCGGACGCTTCGTCATGACGCGTGAGAAGTAATCGCAAGCGGTCCGAAATTCCGTTCGCAGATTCGAGCGTTTGAACAAGCCGTTTCTTGACAAATATTAACTTGGCGGAAATTCGCCGAGAGTCTAAACTGCCGCCATGCTAAACGATTTCTCGTATGCGTTTCGCACGCTGCGCAAGAGTCCCATATTCACCATCACAGTAGTAGTGACTATTGCCCTGGCTATCGGCGCGAGCACTGCTATCTTCAGCGTCACGAACGGCGTGCTGCTCAGGAAACTTCCTTACAAGGATCCGGATCGGCTGGTTCTGGCCTGCAATGATTTGCAGAAACGGAACGTCAAGGACTTTCCGATTTCCAACGCCGACTTTCTCGATTTGCGCAACGGCGCGAAGAACAATTTCGAGGATTTCGCTGCCGTACAAACGGGTCGCCTCACGCTTCCTGCTTTGGACGGGACTCCTGAGCGCGTCCGTTTCGGTGTGGTATCGACGAACTTCTTTCAAATGATGGGAGCGTCGATCATCGCGGGTCGAGACTTTCAGGAATCTGATGGAACGCCGCAACCGCCTCCGCCAGCGGCACCCGCCGGCAACGCAGCTCCAGCTGCCGACCAACAAAATCAATTGCCGACGATGGCAATTCTCAGCAACGAATATTTTCAACAGCGTTTTGGTGGTGATCGATCCATCGTCGGCAAACCGCTTCCAGTGGCCGCCGCGTTTGGACCACCGCCAATCGTCGTGGGCGTCCTTGCTCCGGGGTTTGAATTGCTATTTCCGCCGGCCGTGAATGTGGAACAGTTTCCGAGTGTCTGGCTTGGTGCGCGCATTCCTTATGACGTAGCCAACCGGAACAACGTGCAGTGGCGCGCGATTGGGCGGCTGAAGCCGGGCGCTTCGATCGAGCAAGCTCAGGCCGAAGCGGAGACGATCGCGCTCAAGATTCGCAACGAAAACACGATCGCAAATACAGCCGGTAAAGTTTTCCGGCTGGTGCCGATGAAACAGCATCTGGTTGACGAAGTCCGGCCGGCGATTATTGCGCTCATGATGTCAGTCATTTTCCTGCTACTGATTGCGTGTGCGAACGTCGCGAACCTGATGCTCGTGAGAGCTGCGGGTCGCGAACGAGAGCTGAGCGTTCGCGCCGCGCTGGGAGCCGGTTGGTGGCAACTCGTTCGGCAAACACTCGCCGAATCGATCGTCCTCGCCACACTCGGCACCGTGATCGGCGTCGGGCTTGCGTATCTGGGCATTCAGCAATTGCTCTGGCTCGCACCGGCGAATCTGCCGCGCTTGAATGCGATCAATCTGGATCTGAAGGTGTTGGGATTTGCGATATTGGCAGGATTGTTGTCTGCACTGCTCTTTGGAGTTGTGCCTGCACTTCGCACTGCAAAACCAAACCTCATGGAGACGTTACGCGCTGCTGGGAGAAGCAGTGCTCTTGGAGCTGCCTGGTTGCGTAACGCTGTAGTAGTGGTGGAAGTGGCGCTCGCCTTTGTGCTCCTGATTGCTTCCGGTTTGATGTTTCGCACCTTCATTAATATTCAACGCGTGAATCTGGGATTTGATCCGCGCGGAATGCTGACGTTTCAACTTCTCGGCAACGTCGGTGAGACACCTCAGGAAAGAGATAACTTCAAGCGCCAGCTTCGCGAACAACTCGATGCGCTGCCCGGCGTAAATAATGTGACAGCGTCATTTCCATTGCCGTTGGCGGGTGGGTTTAATCCGGTGCGTTGGGGCGGCGCGGATGCACAGGGAGATCCGAGCAAGTTTCAGGCTGCGGATTTGCAGATCGTTCTGCCTGGTTATTTCGAAGCGATGGGCACGACGCTGCTGTCCGGACGAACCTTTACGGCCGATGACAATAAGCCCGATCGAACCGTGATCATCGTTGATCAAGCTCTCGCGGCGAAGGCGTTTCCAAACGAGTCTGCTGTGGGCAAGAAGATCCTGTTTCGCGTTCGCACGCCCGAGGCGGAGTGGGGAGAGATCATTGGTGTGGTGGCCCATCAGCGCAACACTTCTCTGGTCGAGCCGGGTCGCGAACAACTCTACGTCACGGATGGTTATTTGAATCACGGTCCTGCTTCATGGTGGGCGGTACGGACTGATGGTGATCCGGCGCAGTTGGCAAACTCCGTGCGTGAAGTCGTGCAGAGGCAGGGCAAGGAGACGTTCATCAACGAGATGAAGCCGATGGACTCGCTCGTGACTGCGGCCCAGGCACAGACGCGTTTTTCACTCTTGCTGATCGGAGTCTTCTCGGCGATCGCAGCGTTGCTCGCGGGCGTGGGGTTGTACGGCGTACTGGCAACGTCCGTGCGTCAGCGAACCGCGGAGATTGGGGTGCGCATGGCCCTCGGCGCCGCGCCATCACGCATCTTTCGTTTGATGGTAGGAAAGGGACTATCGCTCAGCGCAATTGGCATCGTGATCGGGCTGGTCGTTTCGTTTGTATTCACCAGAATTCTCGCGACCATGCTCGTCGAAGTGAAGCCAACAGATCCGGTGACGTTCGTATCAGTCGCGGTGCTGTTCATGATCATCGCGTTTCTGGCCTCGTGGTTGCCCGCTCTTCGAGCCGCGGGCCTGGATCCGACGACAGCGCTGCGGAATGAGTAGCGTGAACGAACACTGGGAACGAGGGGAATACACGATCAGTACGGATCGTTCCCGGCTGAACATCGATCTGATTCACGACTTCATTAGCAATCATTCGTATTGGGGTCTTGGTCGGGCGCGTGAGGTGGTCGCGCGCTCGATCGAGAACTCAATGCCGTTTGGTATCTACCACGGTGACCGGCAGGTAGGATTTGCGCGGATCGTAACTGATTATGCGACGTTCGCCTGGGTGGCTGATGTTTTCATCGTGCCGGAACACCGCGGGCGCGGCTTATCAAAGTGGCTCATGGAAGTCATCATCGCGCATCCTAAACTACAGGGATTTCGCCGCTGGGTCTTGGCCACCAAAGACGCTCAGGGCTTATACGAGCAATTTGGTTTCATCAAACTGCACCGTCCTGAACGTTGGATGGAACGACCTGATCCGAACATGAAAGAAAGTCCCGATTATTGGCGGCAGTAAGTTTTCATTGTTGGAAGAGGTCAGTACCGTAACGCGGTAGCGTCGGGCGGATTCGGAACACAACATCGACCCGACGCTACCGCGTTACGGTACTGACCTCTTCCAAGCAAAAAGCCTGACTTTCAGACAACAACTTCCTCAACCCGAAACATAGTTTCCCGCAGTGCCGTATCAGTCAACCAGATCTAGGCGCAGCTTTCTCCTCGGGGAGCAATGATGATAGCCATAGAGGTTGAGAATCTTTCACGCTCATTCAACAGCCTGCGGGCGGTCGACAATATTTCTTTCTCAGTAAACGCGGGCGAAATCTTCGGATTTCTGGGCCACAATGGCGCCGGCAAGACCACCACCATTCGCATGTTGAGCGGGCAATTGCAGCCAAGTTCCGGAGGCGGACGTGTTGCCGGTTGCGATATCGTCACCCAGCAACAACAGTTGAGACCGGTCATCGGCGTAGTCTCCGAACATCAGAATCTCTACGAACGCATGTCGGGCCGCGAGAACCTCGAATTCGCCGCGCGACTTTATGGCATCGACACCGCGCGGATTGACGGGGCCCTCAAACAGGTCGATCTACTCGATCGAGCTAAGGACAAAGTGCAGAACTATTCAAACGGAATGAAGCAAAGGTTGCTTATTGCGCGCTCCATTCTGCATGGTCCCAAAATAGTTTTTCTTGACGAGCCAACGCGCGGGTTAGACCCGATAGTGGGACGCGAGATTCGTCGCTTGATCGTCGATATGTCGAAAGAGGGAACAACGATCTTTCTCACCACGCATTACATGGAAGAAGCAGATCAACTCTGCGATCGGGTTGCATTTCTTAGCGAAGGACGAATAGTCGCGCTCGACACGCCCGACAATCTCAAAACTGCCCACGGTAAACATCAAGTAAATGTAACTCTCGATAACGGTGAGGCCGTCACCATCGCTTTGGATGGTGAGAATGCGGGAAGGGAACTAGAGCAACTCTTGAGCAATGGTCAGGTTCGAACACTCCACTCAGCCGAAGCGACACTTGAAGAGGTGTTCATCGAATTGGCAGGAAGGCGGTTGTCTGAATGAACCTCAACGTAATTTCGGCGATCACCAGGAAAGACGTCGTGGACGCGATCAGACATCGCTATCTGCTCACCGCGTTGGTCACACCGTTGTTTGTCGCGCTTCTGTTTCGCGTGTTGTTACCGGGGGCTACCAATGACAAGCTTCTCACGGTGGTGGTCCATGACGCTGGTAGCTCGGGATTGGTAACTGAGCTGCGCAACTCGCGTCAGATATCAGTGGTCCAAGCCGGTTCAGCAGACGCAACAGCGGGCGAAGTGGAGAGAATTAACGCGACTGGCGGATTAGCAATTCCGGCGGGCTTCGATGCGGATCTGGCTGCGAACAAGCAACCTGAGCTAACTGTTTACGTCAACAATCAAAAGACTGTCTTTGAACAAGCCGCTTTCCGTCGATTGTTGGACCAGTTTGTGCGATCGTTTGCAAAACAGCCGGAGCCTGCGCGTTTGACCTGGGTTGACATTGATAAAAATGCGAACGAGCCGGCACGTGTTGGAACACGTCTGGATCAAATGCTACTGCCATTACTCCTGATACTGACGTTTGGAATGACCGGGGCTTTCGTCGTGCCTTTGTTAATCGTGGAAGAAAAGGAAAAGCGGACGCTGGATTTTCTTCTGTCGTCGCCCGCGAGTCTCTACGACATCATCACAGGCAAAGCGCTGACGGGCGTGGTCTATACGCTTCTGATTGCAGGACTGTTGCTGGGTATCAACCGCCAATCCATACAAAGCTGGTCACTCACATCGTTGACCATTGTAGTGGGACTGCTTTTTGTGGTTGGGGTAGGGTTGGTGATCGGAAGTGTGCTCAAGAACACGATGCAGGTGAACACGTGGGCCAGCATTGTCTTGATTTTGCTTATGGCTCCCAGCTTTCCGTCCATCGGCATCACCGGATGGTTCGATAAAGCGATGCGCGTCATTCCCACCTATTATTTGAGTGAGGCACTGAAGCTCTCGATGGCCGGCACCGTGACGTCGCAGTTGTGGATGTATCTCGCGGTGCTGTTAGGTTGCACCGTTATTGTATTCATTGCCGCCGCCTGGGCCCTGCGCCGCCGAAGCTGATACTACTTTGGAGTGCACCTAAAGCAGGAATCGCACTTGGATCGGGTCAGTACAGGGAGCGGTAGCGACCTGGTCGAACCATGAGAGTCAAATGCTGATCACTGACCAGGTCGCTACCGCTCCCTGTACTGACCCGATCCAAGGAACAGGCCAGTGATACCTCGATCGTGTTAATTCACAAATCCACAATGCCGTGATGCGCCAAATGGCCGTACGTGGCAGAATAACGTC
>DATEIS010000269.1:0-4057 GCA_035278765.1 Pyrinomonadaceae bacterium
GCTCGGAAAGCTTTTGGCGTCGCGCCCGCCAGCCGGCGGAACGCCGTTGTGAAGTGGCTCTGGCTGGAGAAGCCCGAACGCAGGGCAATCTCCGAGATTGGCAATTCCGTCTCCTCCAGCATCCGCTTCGCACGCTCGATACGGCGTTCCGCTATGTAATTCGTCGCAGTCATTCCCATCGACTGTTTGAAGGCTCGCGAAAAGTGAAAGTAGCTCATGCGCACTGCGCGGGCGATACCGCGGAGTGCCACACGTCCCTCCTCTTCGTCGGAAAGGTGATGATCGATCAACGCGACCGCTTGTCTTAACTTGTGTGGCGCCATGCCACCATGACCTACGTGAACGTCTTTTAGCGAGCTGTAACGCCTCATGATCTGTATGGCGAGTCCGGGCGCTAGTGAATCGGCATAAAGCCGGCCCACGACATTCGCTTCGTTCAACTCGTGCAACAGCGACATCGCCACATGACAGATGTTTTTATCTTTGAAGCCGATCTGTGGCGTTAGACCAATCTCGCTGTGAGCGAAGTTCAACTCGCCCGCAGCCGAGCGTACAAACAGTGGCCGCAAATAGAGCAACAACATTGGCGGCAACTCGGCGCCCTCAGCGCGACAAGTCCACGTCGCACCCGCCGGAATAATCGCGGTTTCGCCGGCCAGCATCTTTCCTTCGAATCGACGTTTTCCTGGATAGACTTGCGTGAAAAACGAAGTCTCACCAAGGTTTTTCACGATGCAGTGGTCGTCTGAGGCGGGAATGACGACTTCTCTGGAGGTGTGGCAGAAATGTATCGCACGCACATTTTGCCAACCAGTTGAATCACTTGATCTCAGTACTGACTGGGGGTAGAGAACTGAAAGATCGTTAGAAGACCGCTTCGCAAATTCTGTTCGACTGTGATTCGCCGATGTTGGCAGCGGCTTCACCGGTCGAACAGGCAAAGGTTGATAATTCAGAGTGCTTGCAGTTTGTAACATTGCATATCCTTTTCTGTTAACTCTTATCCAGACAGATGCTGATTGCTCCCAGCAGCGAATCCTCGCTAAACGGTTTTTGCAGGAAGTCAATCGCGCCCGCCCGCAGGCCCCGGGCTCGTGCTTCTTTATCTTCGTGGGCCGAGATGAAGACAATCGGGATGGAACGGCCAGCGGCACTCAGCCGATCCTGAAGTTCAAGTCCACTCATTCCAGGCATTCGGACGTCGGTAATCAGGCAGTCCGTTTGCGTCAAGTAGGGCGAATTTAGGAACTTCTCGCCGGAGTCAAACACCTCAGCCCGAAACCCCACCGAGTCGATCAGGCTCTTCAGTGCGTTACGCACCGACTCATCATCGTCAACAATTGAAATAAGCGGCATTTCTATTTCGCTCGGTGCAGGTGTTCTCATTGCATGGTGAGATTACGAGCGTAGCGGTAGGAAAAACTATTATACGGATGTATTTGCAGCCTATACGTTGGTATAGGGCCACAAAAGGCACAAAAGGCACATAAAACACAAAGAAGACTTTGCGTTCTTTGCTCTTGGTTCTTTGTTTTGTGCTTTATGTGCCTTTTTGTGGCAACTTTTCAGACATGCGAACGAGGTCGGCGAGGGAGTCGGCCTGCATCTTTTCCATCACCTGGCGGCGATGGAGTTTGATGGTGATTTCGCTCGTGCCTAACTGGAGAGCGATCTGTTTATTGAGTAGTCCTTTTACTACGAGCGCAAAGACTTCGGTTTCGCGTGGCGTGAGTGTGTGATAGCGATTGCGAAGATCGGCGCTGTCTGCTTGTTGTGAACGCGTTTGTCGATCGCGTTCGAGAGCCTGTTGAATGGCGTCGAGCAGATCTTGATCGCGGAATGGCTTAGTCAGAAATTCGACCGCACCGGCCTTCATGGCACGCACAGACATCGGAATGTCGCCATGACCGGTGATGAAGATGATCGGAATGTGAATGTTTGCTTCGGTGAGATCGCGCTGTAGATCAAGACCGCTGAGTCCGGGCATTCGTACGTCGAGTATCAAACACGCAGGCACGTCCGGACGCTTGCTTTCGAGAAACTGGTGGGCCGATGCAAACGTGGCAACGCCGAGTCCCACAGATCTGATGAGACTCTGCAGCGCCTCGCGTATTGATTCGTCATCGTCGATAACGAATACCATTGCATCAGTCCCGTTATTCACGATGCATCCTCCGCGTTGGTCGGCAAAGTAAACTGGAAAACAGCGCCTTTTGGCGAGTTCGACGTCGCCCAAAGACGTCCGCCATGCGACTCAATAATAGTCCTGCTTATCGCCAGACCCATCCCCATGCCATCCGGTTTAGTAGTAAAAAACGCATCAAAAACACGTTCCAGATTTGCTGCGTCGAGCCCTTCACCAGAATCGCTGACCGCTATCCTGACGTTTTCCGCCTCCTGAGCGGACATAACCGACAACTCGCGCGTGCCGTTGTTGCTCTTCGCGATCGCTTCGAGACCGTTGATGATCAAATTCAGAATTACCTGTTGCAATTGAACTCGATCTCCACGCACTTGCGGAAGGTCGTGCTTGAGTTGCTGTTTCAGGAAAACACGATTCCGGCGTGCCTCGGTTTGTGCGAGCGCCAACACCTCGACAATCACTTCGTTCAAATCGACCAGATCATTTCGCGGCGGCGTCTTTTTTACAAGCGTGCGAACTCGCGAGATAACTGCGCTCGCCCGGTAACTGTCTTTGATGATCCGCTCGACTGCCTGTCGTGCTTCCGACATGTTTGGCGTCGCGCCGCCGAGCCAACGCAAAGTCGCATTTCCGTTGGTAACGATCGCGGCAAGCGGTTGGTTTACTTCATGGGCGATCGAGGCAGTTAGTTCGCCTAACGTCATTACGCGACTGACGTGCGTTAGCTCCGTCTGAACCTGCTGCAACGCCTCCGTTCGTTCCTGAACTCTGATCTCGAGATCGTCACGTGCGTGCCGCAGTGCTACTTCAGCCTCGCGCCGTTTGCTACTCATCCAACTGGTCAGCACCGCGAGAACTCCAAACACGAGGAGAAAGCTAATCGACTTTGATCCGAGGCCCAGTGTGTACAAGGGCGCCACGAAGAAAAAGTCGACGGCCAAGCCGGACAGCACGACGGCCAGAAGCCCCGGCCATCTACCTCCAAACCACGCGCTGATGACGATAGCGGCGTAGAAAAGAGGAGTAATGTCGGTGTATGGCTCCAGCCATCTGGTTATGAGCAGTGCCGCTGCAACAGTTACGACGGCGAGGCAATAACGCCACACTAGTCTCACACCTGAATGCCCCTTTCGCTTGCTTCCATCTTACTCGTCAATTCCTGTGCCAGCTATCCACAGATTACACAGATTACACAGATTGAATCTGCGTAATCTGTGGATAGGGTTGCGCAATTCGTTTCTATTTTTAGCAAATCAGCGCAAGACCGCCACTCAACTCAGGCGCACGATACCCAAATTAATTAGCTCAAAGGGGGAAATCATATGCCAACGAGCCTACTCGAGTTTCGTAGGTTGTTTAAGGCAGCCATAGTCTTGCTGGCGCTCACTGGCGCGCTCTCAGTTCAAGCCCAGGTTACTACCGGCACAGTGCGTGGCGAAGTCACGGACCAGGCCGGAGCAGTCGTACCAAACGCAACCGTTACTATTACGGATCCAAAAACAAAAACTTCCCAAACTGCCCAAAGCGGCAGTTCAGGCGAATACCAATTTAATAACCTCCCCGTAGGTACTTATGTCATCACCGTGCAGCCTCCGTCTGATTCAAACTTCAGCACGCTCACGCTAAACGACGTGCGAGTGAAACTGAACGAAGTCACTGATGTGCCAACCATCTTACAACCCGGAGAGACCACGGCTTCTGTAACTGTCTCGGCAGGTGGCGCCGAACTGGTCGATTCAACTTCACTCAATCTTGCTAAAGACTTCAGCTCTCGACAGGTCGTGGATCTGGCGCAAACAGGACAAGGCGCCGGCATCTACAATCTCGCTCTCATTTCACCAAACGTAGTCAGCAGCGGCGGGGTTGGTCTGGGCACCGGCGGTTCGGTTGGCGGTCAACGCCCACGAGATAACG
>DATEIS010000270.1:0-8014 GCA_035278765.1 Pyrinomonadaceae bacterium
ACGCCGCCTGATCATCAATCGCTGGAACACTGAATTCAACTGGCGAATGACGCCCGACTACTTTCAATCATTTGGTCTTGGTTACTACGAATACTTTTTGCTGAGCGAAGACATCGGCGCTGAACCGCTGCCGATCATGAATTGCGGCATGGCTTGTCAGTTCAATTCGAGCGAACTGGCGCCACTCGAAGATCTCGATCACTACATTCAGGACGCCATCGATCTGATCGAATTCGCAAATGCCCCCGCCAACACCAAGTGGGGTCGCAAACGAGCAGCGATGGGTCATCCCAAGCCTTTCAATCTGAAAATGATCGGCATCGGAAACGAACAATGGGGACCGCAGTACGTCGAGCGCTACGAAGTATTCGCGAAAGCGCTCAAACAGAAGTATCCAAACATCGAGCTCGTCACGAGTGCTGGACCATCACCCGACGGTGAGCGCTTCGACTTCCTGTGGAAGAAGATGCGCGAACTCAACGCGGACCTGATCGACGAACATTACTATATGGCGCCGAAGTGGTTCCGAGATAACTCAACACGCTACGACAATTACCCGCGCACTGGTCCGAAGGTTTTTGCGGGTGAATATGCGGCGCAGAGTGTCGGCATTGCGAGTCCCGACAACCGCAACAACTGGGAGTGCGCAATGTCGGAGGCCGCTTTTATTACGGGACTCGAACGCAATTCGGATGTTGTGAAGATGTCGTCATACGCGCCGTTGTTTGGACACGTGGATGCGTGGCAATGGACTCCGAACATGATCTGGTTCGACAATCTGCGCTCTTACGGCACGCCGAATTACTACGTTCAGAAGATGTTCAGCGTGAATCGCGGTACACGGAATTTGCCAATCGCGTTGGATGGATCGACGAAGAACGGACAGCAGGAACTTTATTCCAGCGCCTCGCTCGATGAAGCCACTGGCGAGGTGATCGTTAAAGTCGTCAACACCAGTTCGTCGACAAAGGACGTGAGCCTTACCTTGACGGGAGCAAAGGGCGCCAGGAGCGGGCGAGCGTTCGTGTTGCGGAGTGAAGACCTGAAGGCAGAGAACAGTCTGGACCATCCGACAAAGGTCGCACCGGTCGAACAACCTTTAAGTGTTTCGACTAACGAGCTCAGTTACAAGTTCTTGCCGCGCTCATTTACGGTGCTGCGCATTCCAACTAAGTGAGCCACAAAAAGGCACAAAAAGCACATAAAACACAAAAGAAAGCTTCGCAGCTATTAGGTGTTTTGTGCGCTTTCGCGGTTGTGTGTTGCCAGCTTTCCCACCTGGCAGCGCAGACGAATCAGACTGCGTCGATCACGATCGATGCTCGCAAGGTTGAAAACCAGATCAGTCCTCTTCTCTATGGCCAGTTTCTGGAGTTCATGTTCGAGGGCATTAAGGGCGGATTGCATGCGGAGTTGATTCGCAACCGCAGTTTTGAAGAGCAGCCTAACGTCATCGGGCTTTCGCGCTACTGGGATCGTTATCCCGATGATCGTAACGACGATTATGCACTCTCGTTCCAATGGGACGACGAGCGTGCTTACCCATCGTCGCGAAAAGAACACTCGCTACAGGTACAAACCGGTGAGGGTGTTATTCAGCGTCATGGAATTTATCAATCGCGGATTCCGATTCGCGCCGGCGTCGAGTATCGAGGCTATCTGTGGGTCAGGACAACTGATTACGATGGTAGCGTCACGGTCGCACTTGAGTCGGATGTGGATCAGAGTGTGATCCATGCGACCGCTGATATCAACGTTGGCAAGGGCGACTGGCGCAAGTACGAGTTTTCACTTAAGCCCACCAGGAGCGATCCGATCGCGCGTTTCGTGATTCTCTTTCCCGGTAAAGGCAAACTTTGGATCGATCAGGTGTCACTGATGCCTGGTGATGCGGCGAGTGGTGGTATTCGTCGCGATGTGTTCGAAAGAATCAAACAACTCAAACCCGCATTTATCCGCTGGCCGGGCGGGAACGTCGCCCAGGACTATCGCTGGATGCTAGGCGTCGGCCCGCGCGACGAGCGTGCTACATGGACCAACCTCTCCTGGAAAAACGAACCGGAGCCCGGTGATTTTGGCACCGATGAGTTCGTTGCATTTTCACGCGCGGTTGGCGCCGAGCCTTCGATCACGGTCAACGTTGAGGGACGCGGCGCCACTGTCGAAGAGGCTGCTGCATGGGTTGAGTATTGCAATGGACCAGCAAGTTCAAAGTATGGCGCGATGCGCGCGAAGAACGGTCACGCGGCTTCTTTCAATGTGAAGTACTGGGAAGTCGGAAACGAGATCTGGGGCAACTGGGTGCGTGGACATTCTGACGCCGAGACTTACGCGCGTAATTACAACCGTTACGCCAAAGCCATGCGCGCTGTCGATCCGTCGATCAAGTTGATCGCTGTCGGCGACAACGACATGAAGTGGAATCGCACTGTGCTGCGCGCGGCCGGTGCGAGCATTGATTACTTCGCAATCCATCATTATTACGGGCGGCGAGAGATGCAGGGTGATCCGTCGAACCTAATGGCGCGTCCGTTGTACTTCGAACGTTTCTATCGGGAAGTGGAACAACTGTTACGCGAACTCGGCCACGAAGGTCGCGTTAAGCTCGCGATCAACGAGTGGGGTCTCGATCTTCCGACTGAACGGCAATATTCAATGGAGTCAGCGCTTTATGGTGCACGTCTGATGAACGTCTTCGAGCGGATGGGCCACCTGGTTGAGATGAGTGCGGTGTCTGATCTGGTGAACGGCTGGCCCGGCGGAATCATTCAGGCCGGGCGGCATAGTGTTTTTGTTTCGCCGATCTTTCTCGTCAATCAGGTTTACAACGAACATCGTGGCGACGTTCGTCTGGCGAGCAATGTCAGCAGTCCGACATTCGATAGCTCGCGTGAAGGCACGAAGATACCTTATCTCGATGCTACTGCTAGCCGCAGCGCCGACGGCAAAAAAATCTTTATCAAGGCAGTGAATACCAGTCAGACAAGTGCGTTAACTACAACCATCAATCTTCAAGGCGTTAATCCGGGAACACGCGCGGAACTGAAGACCATCACCGCAACGTCACTTAGCGCGTTCAATGACTTCTCACGACCCAACGCCGTCTCAATTTCGAGCAAGACAATTCCCGCAGGTCGCCAGTTCGTCGTGACTCTACCAAAGCACTCCGTATCCGTGATCACAGTTTCGCAGAACATGCGGTAGTTCTATCCAAATCGTTTCAAAAAATACACACCCGTTGCCAGTCTTTCATCGATGTGTATGATTACCCCATGACCAGCACGTTGACGAACACAGCAGACTTACAAGTAGCTGATAAATCGGCATTTCGGAGCTTTTGGATGGGCGGGTTTGAGTGCTCGACCCATCGCCTGCCGCGGCGGAAAGGGTTGGGACGATTCGCCGGACAACGACTCGACCTCGTCGCATCAACAAAGCACGACCAATTCGCACTCCAGGACTACGCGCGCCTTCAGGAAGCGGGCATGCGAACGGCGCGCGACGGCGTCCGCTGGCACATGATCGAGTCGTTGCCGTTCCGTTACGACTTCTCGAGTCTCGTACCGATGCTTCGTGCGGCTCGCGAAACAAAGACGCAAGTCATCTGGGATCTCCTTCACTACGGCTGGCCCGACGGCCTAAACATCTGGAGCGCTGCCTTTGTCAAACGCTTCGCACGCTTCGCACGCGCTACGGCTCAAGTCATCTTCGAAGAGACTGGTGGACCAATCTACGTCACGCCGGTGAACGAGATCTCGTTCGTTGCGTGGGGTGGCGGCGACGCCGGTTTCCTCAATCCATTCGCAAAGCAACGCGGACCCGAACTCAAAGCGCAACTCGTGCGCGCAGCGATCGCCGCGATCGAAGCCGTGCGCGAGGTTAATGCGAATGCTCGCATCTGCCACGCCGAGCCGATCATTCATATTGCTGTCGATCCGGATTATCCCGAGGAGGCGGACGCTGCTGAAGGTTATCGTCAATCGCAGTTCCAGGCGTGGGATATGCTCAGTGGCAGGATCTGTCCTGAACTCGGAGGTCGTCCTGAGTATTTAGATCTGCTCGGCGTCAACTACTATTCGAACAACCAGTGGATTCATCAGGATCCACACATGCCACCATCTCGCCGTCGCAAGGATGTACTGCTGCCGCCGTCGCATCCATTGCACCGGCCAGTGCGCGAGATGTTGGGTGAAGTTTACGAGCGCTATCGCAGACCGGTTTTCATCGCTGAGACTGGCATCGAAGGCGACGCGCGTGCTGCGTGGTTGCGTTACATCGGTCAGGAAGCGCGCGCGGCTGCGGCAAGTGGTGTCGAGCTTGAGGGTTTGTGTCTCTATCCGATCATCGATTATCCCGGCTGGGGCGACGATCGACACTGCTACAGCGGTTTGTGGGGCTACGCCGACGACAAAGGCCAGCGCGAGATTTACGAACCGCTCGCACAGGAGCTTTCTCACCAACAACAGTTGTGGGAGACGCAGCGTCGCGATCATCGTGCTGTGGAAGAGGCCATCAACATCGACAAGATTGACGAAGCCGCACGACAGGTGGACGTCGCCACACAAAAGAGCCGCACGAAGCGCAGGGAGTAGCCACAAAAGGCACAAAAAGCACATAAGGCACAAAAACATCAATTGTCTTTTATGTGCTTTCTGTGCTTTTTGTGCCTTTTTGTGGCTACTGTTCGATGAGGAGGTATTTGTCGATCGGGGGATTCGTGATCGTTTGAACCTTGCCGGTGGACCATTTCACTTCAATCGAGCGCACTCCACGAGCAGTGCCGAGTCCGACGATCAGGCGCGGATCATTTGACGATAGATAACTCCCGGCAGTGCTTACATCGAAGATCTGTTTCTGTCCGGTGCTGGTGGTGACAATCACGCGTGCGCCGATGCCGTTGCGAAGTGTTATTCCCAACCAGTGGTTCGTCGTTCCCTGGTTGCGCAGTATCAAAGGTGCGTCGTCCAGAACTGCAACCACCGCATCGAGCTGGCCGTCGTTATTCAGATCTCCAAATGCAGCCCCACGCGCCGCAATCGCCGAGTTGAATGCCGTTCCCGCACTCGCAGAAATGTTAACGAACCCTTTTCCGGTGTTGCGCATCAGCAGCGGCGTCTGTTTGTACTTCAGATAACTGGTCGTCTTGTCGATCGTGTCGAGCACGTGACTCTGCGCCACAAACAGATCGCGCCACCCATCATTATCAACATCAACAAAGCGCGCGCCCCAGCCGGAATAAAGCAACGTGATCTGCCCAACACTGGACATGTTAGTGGCGTAAGTAAAACTCAGATCGCCGTTGTTGCGATAAAGCGCGTACTTCTCGTTCGACAACGTGGTTATAAAAACGTCCATGAAGCCATCGTTGTCATAATCGCCGCAGTCGATTCCCATGCCCGCAAACGTTTTTCCATCTTCATCATAAGCCGCGCCGGACATCACTGCGATGTCCTCAAACTTGCCGTCGCCCTTATTGTGATACAGCGACTGCCGCACACTATCGTTCGCCACAAACACATCGGTCCACCCATCGTTGTCAAAATCCCCGAAAGCGACGCCGAGACCTTTGCCCGATGGATCGGCGATGCCTGACGAGCGGCTCACGTCTTCAAACGATCCGTCCGCGCGCTGATGAAGCAACACATTCGCAGCGCCTTTGAAGTTGTCCGGATGGCAGTACGCGCGCAACCCCGCCGTTGGACCACCACAAAAAGTGGAGCCGTTTTCAAAGTCCCACTCCATGTAACGGGCGATGAACAGGTCGAGACGGCCATCACGATCGTAATCAAACCAGCCGGCACTCGTGGACCAACCTTTCGGAATGTTCGGAAGTTTATTCGTGACGTCGCTGAAACTTCCGTTGCCGTTGTTACGATAGAGATAATCCGCTTTGTAGCCGCTGACGAATAGATCGACGTGCCCGTCGTTGTCGTAGTCTGCGGCCGCGACGCCCATGCTGTAACCCGAACCTTTGAGCCCGGCGCGTTCGGTTACATCGGCGAACGTTCCGTCGGGTTTTTGCTGATAGAGTCGATTCCAGTATTTCGGCTGGCTCTTATCCGGCAGTTCTTCTTTGGGCATCGGATCTTTTAAGGCGGCGCCATTCGTAAAGAAGAGATCCATACGGCCATCGTTGTCGTAGTCGAAGATTGCAACTCCACCACCCATTGTCTCTGGCAGATACTTCAACGAAGTTTTTGAAGCTGCGTGCCGGAAGTTGATGCCTGACTGTGCGGAGATGTCGGCGAATGTCAGTGGTGAACGCGCCTGTGGTCCAGGTGCAGGAGGAGTCTTCGGTAAATCGAGAGTCGAGTATGAGCGTCCGGTGCGTTCAGGTGTCGGCGACGGCTGTTGCGCAAAAGCGTTAATGCTAATAAAGCAACAAAGAAGCACAAGTAAAAACTTATGACGCATTTGGTGAAGAATTAAACCACGGATTTACACGGATCGGATACGGATAGTAATGAGTGGCTGCAGGAGAAGGAGTCGAACCTTCAGCTTTGGAGTCAAAGTCCAACGTGTTGCCAGCTACACCATCCTGCAAGAAATTCGGGGCACTGGGATTCGAACCCAGAACCTTGCGCCGATCTAGCGCTAACACCGCTTATAAGACGGCTGCTCTACCGATTGAGCTATGCCCCGTTAACTGGTCGCGGTGGAAGGAATCGAACTTTCGTCTCTCGATTATCAGTCGAGCGCACTGCCATTGTGCTAACACCGCGATGGTCGACCCGGCGGGACTTAAACCCGCACGTCGCGGCTTAAAAGGCCGCTGCTCTGTCACTCGAGCTCCGGATCGAAATATGGCTGTGGCGGAAGGACTCGAACCTTCGATAACCGGATTAACAGTCCGGCGCCTTACCAACTTGGCTACGCCACAAAAGAAGTGGATGCGGCGACGAGAGTTGAACTCGCACCAACTCGTTTACAAGACGAGTGCTCTGGATCCAATTGAGCTACGCCGCAAGAATTTGGTGGACCGGGAGGGACTCAAACCTTCACAAGAAGTTTGCAGGACTTCTATGCTGTCATTACATCACCAGCCCGAAAAATTTTTGGAAGCCCGCGGAGGAGTTGAACCTCGTGCCTTTCCGCCCAGCTCTTCGGAGGTTCGGTTTAGAAGACCGATGCCGGGAACGCGGGCCACAGGATTGGTGCCCAAGGAAGGATTTAAACCTTCAACCTCTGGTTTGTAGGACCAGCGCTCTATCGATTGAGCTACTCGGGCGTATTGGTGGTCGGAGTTTGGATTCGAACCAACCTATCGGGCTCTTCAGACCCGCGCTAATCCACCTCAGCTATCCGACCAAAGATTATTTGCCACCGATGAACACGGATCACACGGATGAGAAAAACTTTCTTTTATCTGTGCAGATCCGTGTTCATCTGTGGCTAATAATGGAACTCCTGGCAGGACTTGAACCCGCAACTACGACGTTCGAAGCGTCGCGCTCTTCCAGTTGAGCTACAGGAGCATTGAGAATTGGCAGGGATGACGAGGCTCGAACTCGCAAATCAACTGATTGAAGGTCAGCCCGCTTTCCATTTCGCGTTCATCCCCATGAAATTGGTACCGGTGGAGGGATTCGAACCCTCACTATCTAGTTTCTAAGACTAGCGCCTCATTCCAGTTGGGCTACACCGGCATATATTGGCGGAAGGAACAGGACTCGAACCTGCAAGCGACGAGCGCGGTAGTTTTCGAGACTACTGCCTTACCAGTTAGGCTATCCTTCCGTAAAGAAACTTGGTGCATGTGGTAGGACTCGCACCTACGAAGTCCACGAAGGGACGCCTGATTTACAGTCAGGTGCTTTTGCTGCTCAGCCACACATGCAAAACAAACAGATGAAGGCAGAGAGAAACAAAGCCACGAACACACTTCGAGGCACACTTCTCCCTGAGATGGCGAACTCGCGGACTCTCGCAAAGCACCGAGTTCATCATCCGTCGAAGGCTCCCTGCCTTCATCCCGCAAAAAGTAATTCGATTGTCAAAAAACTAAAGGAGCGGG
>DATEIS010000271.1:0-5984 GCA_035278765.1 Pyrinomonadaceae bacterium
ATTCAAGGAGCAACGGCTTCGGATTTGGCGAACTCGATCAACGCCACGGGCGGCCACGGAGGGCCGCCCCTACAGTTGAACCTAACCTTGCCACAGGGTTCTTAGTTGATCTGCTGTACCGTTGAATTTATCGCGATCGCAGTTCC
Organism: Pyrinomonadaceae bacterium; assembly: GCA_035278765.1. GTDB lineage: Bacteria > Acidobacteriota > Blastocatellia > Pyrinomonadales > Pyrinomonadaceae > PSRF01. Next base: position 147 of record DATEIS010000271.1, read on the forward strand.
CGATCCCCGCGACTGTGTGCGGTTGCGGCCCGACGGCGCCGTCCGTGTATTGCCACATGGTCCATGTCGTCCAATTCGCAGGCACCACCGCAGTCGGCCCGTATTGCGCTAACCAAAACCAGCACTGCGCGAGAATCGGATCTTTGTTACTCCCAAGCAACTCCTTTATATAAGACCCGGAATACAACCCCGGAAACCTGCCCGTAGTTTCATTCACGTGTGTAACAAAGTTCCGTGCGTCTTCCAGCGACATGCTGCTGCCGCTTGGATTTTGTTCGAAGTCGAGCACCAGAAGCGTGTTTTCAAAAGTTCCGACGACCTGAAGGAAGTGCTCGGCTTGTGCGACCCCATCGCCGCCCGTTGCGAAGTGATAAGCGCCCCACAAAAGTCCGGCATTTTGCGCATTTGTTCGATTGGTTTGATACATCGGGTCGAGACCCGTTTGACCCTGCGTGGCTTTATGAATGACGCCAATGATTCCGTCGCCTGCGGCTTGTTGAAGATCTACGGTCCCATTGTGATGTGAGAGATCAACGACAGCATTTAGTGGATCAGGCATTTAATTTTCTCCTTGAGAGGGTTGAGTGTGAACTCGCGGACAATATAGCTGTCTTGTTTGAAAGTCAACGATTAGCCCTTCCATGTTGGCCCAGCGCTGAATAGAATCTGTGTAATCTGTGGATAGCCCTGCATGATTTCTATGGATTCAAAGTTTTCTAAGACCATCGTTGAAGAAGCACAGAGCGCGAAGATCATGGGCGTTCGTGCCGGGACTGAGCACAAGTATACGGGTGTGTGGGTTGTTGTAGTTGAGGGCAGGGTGTTTGCACGCTCGTGGAGTGACAAGCCAACCGGATGGTTTCGCGCGTTCAAAAAACAACCGGCTGGGACGATTCAGATCGGAGATCGCGAAATTTCTGTCCGAGGCAAGGTCGTCCGCAGCGCACGTATTCTTGATGCGGTTACAGCGGCGTTTGGCGAGAAGTACAACACCAAGGGATCGCAAAAATGGGTCGAAGGCTTCGCCGAACCGGAGCGTGTAGTTAATACACTCGAATTCATTCCTGGTAGCAAGGTCTTGAAATAATTTCTCTTCGCAACCCAAGTTGCTGATTATAAAGTTGTTGACAGATCAACAACCTGAGAGTAAATTTCGCGCTACAAAAAATTCAATCGTTCACGTGTGACTCCTCGACTAGTCCTCACGCGTACGACTGTCTTCGGACTTCCCCCATTGGTCCACGATGCTTTGTGTGCATTTCAATAAGATGTTCTCGATGTACCTCAGAGCCTTCGGAATTTTCTAATCGTAAAAAGCTTGCCCAAGGGTAAACCGTTTTCCAACAAGGACTAGCAAATCCGTTTCGTAAATTAGTCTTCAGTTCATCCGCGACTGATAAACATTTGAGGAGGATACCATGCCAGAACTTCTCCATCCGGGTGTATACGTTCAGGAAGTGTCGTCCGGTGTCCGACCTATTGAGGGAGTCAGCACTTCTACGGCCGCATTCATCGGCGTAGCCGACAAGGGTCCAATACCCGGCACCGTCCTGCCAACAGGTCGCGCAGCACAACCGGTCATGGTCACCAGTCTTACTGACTACACTCGGCAGTTCGGGGGCTTCCGCCGCGACAGCTTTCTCACCTACGCCGTCCGTTCCTTTTATGAGAATGGCGGCCGGCGACTTTACATCGTTCGCGTAGCTCCAGCTGGAGTTGCTCTTGCACGCGTTTCTATCACCAGCCCGCCACTCAGTCCGCCTACAAGTTCACTGTCGATTGTCGCAGCGAACGAAGGTGAGTGGGGAAACAGTATTTGGATTGCCACCGAGGACAGTTCCGACGGCATCGCCAATAACTTCAAATTGATGGTGATGTTTGGCAGGACTGTTCAGGAAGCCCGAGCGAATGTAGTCGAGACGTACGACAACGTTACTTTCCGCAGCGCGGTGGCGACCGATCCGAGCCCGCCGAACTACGTGCGCACACTCGTCAATAGCCGTTCCGAGTTCATCGCTTTTCCTGTCGGAACAAACGTCACTGCGCGTCCGGCTAATTCCGTTCCGACTCAACTCACGGGCGGAAGCGACGGTGTGACGGCGAACGTCAGCCATATCGGCGCGGCAGCGGTGAACAGCACTGTGACGGGCACCGGCCTGCGCGCGCTCGACAAACTTACCGACGTTAACCTCGTTGCTATTCCGGGTCGCGGCGATGTTCAGACAGTAAACGCCGGAATGGCTTACTGCAAAAACCAGCGACCGCTTCAGGATTGTTTTTACATAGCGGACGTAGGTTTAGTCGCCGACGTAAATACAGCGCGGCTTGACGGCGCACAACCTGACGACGTGATCCGCGTGAGCGGTTCCGGCAGCGCGCGCGAGTTTGCAGTCTCCGGACAAGCAGGCACGCCTTTGGATAAAGCGGCGGGCGACTATGGCGCGATTTACTATCCATGGATACGTGCCGCCGATCCGATCGGCAGCGGTCGAAATCCGCTGATCTTGTTGCCGCCATCAGGATTTCTCGCCGGCATTTATGCACGCACGGATAACTCGCGCGGCGTCTTCAAAGCTCCGGCAGGAACCGAAGCGGGCGTGTCGGGCGCACTCGCAGTAGCGACTACCGTCAGCGACACCGAACAGGATCAACTCAATCCGGTGATGGTCAATGTCATCCGCACCGTGCCCGGAAGCGGCATTGTCGTTTGGGGAGCGCGCACGATCGGCAGCGACGCCGAATGGCGCTACATCCCGGTAAGACGCATGGCGATCTTCCTGCGCGTCAGCATCTACTACGGCATTCAATGGGCCGTCTTCGAACCGAACGACGAACCGTTGTGGGCCAGTTTACGCCTCAACATCCGTGCTTTCATGCTGACGCAATTTCGCGCCGGCGCGTTCCAGGGCGCGAAACCTGACGATGCGTTCTTTGTGAAGTGCGACAGCACCACCACCACGCAACAGGACATTGACAACGGTGTCGTCAACATTCTCGTCGGCTTTGCACCGCTTAAACCGGCGGAATTCGTGGTCCTGAAACTCAGCCAAAAGGTCAACCAACCAGTCGCGTGAGCGAAAACCATTAAGGAGGAACGGGAACGATGGCACGCATGACACCACAAACTAATCGCTTCGATCCGTATCGAACGTTCCGCTTCAAGGTGAAGTGGGATGGTCAGTATGTGGCGGGTCTGAGCAAGATGGGCGCGCTTAAGCGAACAACCGAGATGGTCGAATTTCGCGAGGCCGGAGAGAACATTACCAGCCGCAAGTTGCCGGGAAAAACTTCGTTTCAGGCAGTGACACTCGAGGCCGGTATCACTTACGACACGGCCTTCGAAGACTGGGCCAACCTCGTGAACGACTTTGCCAGCCACAGTCTTACCAGCCTTGGTGAGTTTCGCAAGAACATCACCGTGGACGTCTTCAATGAAGCGGGACAAAAGGCGATCTCCTTCAACCTTTACCGATGCTGGGTGTCGGAGTATCAGGCGCTGCCGGATCTGGATGCGGGCGCGAACGCCGTTGCGATCACGACAATCAAGTTGGAGTTTGAATGGTTCGAGCGTGATCTGGACGTAGTTGAGCCGTCAGGACCTGCACGAATCGGATAAGCCGTGCAAGCCACACAATTTTCAGACGGAGTTTGCAATTTGCCCGGTGGATTGGTGTTGGACGATGGCCGGAGGCTGGGTCGTGCTGAATTGCGTCCGCTAACTGGACGCGAAGAAGAATGGCTGACCCGGCACGCCGGCATGCCCAGTGCGCACCTCGCGACAAAGTTGCTCTCCGCCTGTTTTGTGCAGTTGGAGAACCTGGCTGTCAATTCGGAAATTGTTAGCAAGCTGCTGGTTGGGGATCGCGATTATCTGATCTTGCAACTACGTCGCATGACTTTGGGTGATCGTTTTGCGGCAGTGTTTTCATGTCCGGCTTGCAAGCGCGCGATGGATGTCGAGTTTCTCGCGCAGGATATTTTGATCGAACCACGACCGCAAAACGCTGCGACTTACACGTGGCAGGGAAAACGCGCGGTCCAGTATCGATTACCAAACGGTGCGGATCAGGAAGCGGTGGCAGATTTGTCGCCGAGTGAGGCGGTCGAGGTTTTACTCGCGCGGTGCGTGATCGACGATGGTGGTACTCCACTCAGCGTTGAAGAGCGTGAGGCGTTGATCGCTGACATGGAGACTCACGCGCCCCAGATCGATCTCGAACTTGATTTGAGTTGTCCGGAGTGTGGGCATTCATTCACGACTCCGTTCGACTGCACTTCGTTCTTCTTTTCGGAGATACGAGCGCACAGTCGTCACTTGATGCGTGAGGTTCATTACCTGGCGCTTCATTATCACTGGAGCGAGTCGGAAATTCTTAATCTGCAACGCGATCGCCGCCGCGGCTATCTCGCGCTGCTGAACGAAACGTTGCGCCCGACCTAATGAGTAATGCCAATGGCGAATTACCTCGAACGCGTTGCATCTTCAGCGGGTCGCCGAGCCGCTATAGCCAAACCACCGGCTAGTGGACCACCGGTGTTGCCGGCGAGCAGAGATTTTTCAATCGCACCCGGAGATCCGTTTGCGAGTGACGCGGAGCAGTTTGTTGAGACTTCAGAAACGCTCGCACCGGTTCCAACTGCGGAACGCGCTGCGATTCCTTCCGCTCCAAAAGTCGAAGTTGCACCGGAATCGAAGGCTACCGCTACGTCAAATGAGACGTTAGACACCCCGGTCGAGCCGGAGCCAAAGCCACGTACCTCTGTTGAGCGCTTGAGCAGTGAATCACCATTTACTGTTCGCCTGCCTCGAACGCTGCGTCCGAGTGCCACTCCTCCGGTTCCGCCAACCACAGCAGTCGAACCGCCCGCCCCGCAGCCGCGTGTGCGTGCTTCGACAACTGTTGGACCACAAGAATTCACGATAGAAGCGGAACCAGCGCCACTCGTTCATCCAGCCGACTCGAACGTAAACAAGGCAAAGGAACAAATAGAGGCGGAACCAATCACGACTGGTCCAACGCCACGCGTTGCCGCTTCAGTCGAGGAGCATCAAGCACCGGTAAAACCACGCACCGAACCCGACACAACACCGATCCCGCGAGTTGATCGTGTAGATGGACCAGCGAGACAAAGTGCGGAACCGTCGCCGCCAACCGCGTTGCCGGTTCATGTGCCGCCAGTAGTTAACAACTCCGCCCGACCAGAACAATCACGTATCAGCATCGGCAGCCTGGAAGTGCTGGTAAACAATCATCCGCGAGTCACGACTGTGCGGCCCGCAGCGCAACCGTCACGAACGGAGCGACTGAATCTCGAGAGACGTTATCTCGATCGATTCCGGCTGCGTCACTAAGCGCATGAGTTATGAAGCGATCAATCAGGTTACACGCGGACTGCGTCGATTGCTCGTGACGCAGCTTACGCAGATCAGTCCGGGCGCCGTCGTCACGCTCTTGCCGCCCGGCGACCAGTTGCCGGAAGTCTCGGGCCTCAATCTTTATCTTTACCGCGTGTCGGAGAGCCCGTTCACAAAGAATCGCGACTGGCCCGGCGATCGCGTAACGCCACCAATGAACCAACCGGCGCTCGGGCTTCAGCTCTTTTATCTGGTGACGCCACTCGGCACACGACCAGCCAACGACTCGGACGCGGGTGACGACGCGCACACGATGCTTGGTCTCGCGATGCGCACGTTGCAGGAGAACTCGGTCCTTAACGACATCCACTTGCCGGACTTTGAAGCCGACACAGAGCTGCCCGACTTTCTGCTCAACAGTTACGAAAAGATCAAGATGATGTTGTTGCCGACGAGCATTGAAGAGTTGTCAAAAATTTGGG
>DATEIS010000272.1:0-3648 GCA_035278765.1 Pyrinomonadaceae bacterium
CACTCACTGGCTTCAAAGTTTTGCGCGCCAGGTACGAAGCCGGTGCGCGACCTTCAGATGACATCGATGGCTGGGCGTTAAGTTATCTCCTCACCGGCGATGAAACGTTTGCAAAACGAGCTGTCGAAAAGATCCGCGCCAACCACACTCCGGAGCAAGTCGGTTCTCGCACATATCCTGAATACGTCAAATGGTCACTCGCCTTCGATTGGCTCTACAACTACCCGGGCTTTGACAACGAACTGAAAGATCGCGTGGCCGCTGAACTTCTGCGTGCCGCGGAAAAGATGTTGCAGGACCAGTCGCTAAAAGAAGTTCAACTGGCGATGTATCACAACTACCCCGTTCGCTACTTAACGCTCGCGCTCTTTGCGTTAACTGCGATCGAAGGGCATGCTTCGGTTGAGTCGCGTGCGGCCCCGCTGCGAAAACATTCACGCGCCGTTCTCGATCATATTCTCGACCTTACAAACTTCATCACGCCTGACGGTGGCTATCACGAGTCGATGGACTACCAGCGCATCACCTTTGCGCCCCTCGCGATGATGGCGGAACTGTTACGAACCACGGCTAACAGCGATCCGGCCCTGCGTTACACGCTCTTTCAACATTACACCGACACGTATCTCTACAAAGTTCTGCCTGATGGCACGACTGCCCGCGACGACGATAACGAGTTTCCGTACCTGCAATGGGAAGACAACATCTGCTTCGGTTACGCGGTTAATCGCTTCAAGGATCCGTACGCCGCATGGTTCCTGCGCAAGAGTGGCTGGCCCGCGCAACCACGATGGCGCGTCGGGATAACGCAGTTTTTATGGGATGACCCGAATGTAACGCCACGAAATCCAGCCGACAGCACGGCGGCAGAAATTCCGCGCACGCATTTCTTTCGCGGCATTGGTCACTTGATTATGCGCGACGGTTTTGGTCCTGATTCAACGTGGATACAGTTCAACTCTGGTCCATATCTCGCAAAGCACGATCACCTCGATCAGAATCACTTCGTCATCTATCACAAAGGCTATCTAGCAACAGAGAGTGGCGCAGACTACACGGACACGGAAAGTCCTCACTATCTGAACTATTACCGTCGCACGATTGCGCATAACTCCATGCTCGTTTACCAGACGGGCGAAAAATTTTTCTGGGCCGAGAATCTTTGGGCAGCGGCTAACGACGGCGGCCAGCGAATGGATTCGTCACGCTACTGGAACACGGTCCGGAGCAGGGAAGACTTCGAACGAACACGTGACTTATGGGCCACCGGTAACATGGAAGTCACCGATATCGCGGAAGGATCGTATGTCTACGCGCGCGGTAATGCGACGAACGCTTATCAACCGTCAAAGATGGAGCGATTCACACGCGAGGTCGCTTACACGCCCGGTAACAACGTCCTGGTCATTTTCGATCGAGTGCGAACCACCGACGCGAACTTTAAGAAAGTTTGGTTAATGCATGGTGTCGGCAAACCGTCGGTAGTAGCGAGCGATAAAGGAAAAGATGCGGGACACGGTGGCACTGCATACTCGAACGCGTCAACTTTCACGTATGAAGATGGCGGCGGACGTTTGCGAGTTCACACATTACTTCCACGCGAACGAGAGTTGATTACGCGCGGTGGACCGAATTGGGAATTCTGGACGCCGGGAGACGAATTCGGTGGCGCGTGGGGCTCCGGGAAGAACTGGCCGCTCGATCCACCGGCAGGTGGTCCATTACCGCAAGATCCATATTTGCGAAAGATGTGGAAGACGTTCTGGGGTGAGGATTTCGAGAAACTCCTGCCTTCGAACACGCGCGCGGTTGTTCCGGCTGCATGGCGTGTCGAAGTGTCACCTTGGAAGCCGGCTAAAGAAGACTTCTTTCTAAACGTTCTTGAAATCGGAGATAAAGGCGACGCGCGAGCGCCGAAGGTCGAACTGGTTGATGGCTCCAATTTGATCGGTGCTCTCATCGAAGGCGGCACGGTGACGTTGTTCGCGACCGGCGAAGGAGTCGTTACTGATGCAGAGGCCACGATTCCGAATTTAGAGACAGCCAACTTGCTCATCAGTGGACTGAAGCCACATGCAAAGTACGAACTGCAAATGACTGGTGGGCGAGCAAACTGGCGCGGCGGTCTCTTCAACGGTGTTCCGGCGGGAATCTTTATCGGAACGGCGAACGAATCCGGTGTGTTGTACGCGCCATTCAAGGGACAAAAAGATGGACGACTTCGAATTCGGATCCTTAGTCGATAGCAATCCACAGATTACACAGATTTTTATGAGATTTTTGAGGGTACTTTTTCTCTTTTTAGTTTGTACGCAAGTCTGTGCACAACAGTCTCTGCGTGAGGTCAATCAGGCTGCACAGCCACAAGCGGCATCGGTTATCGCGATCGTGGGAGCGAATTTGATCGACGGTCGCGGCGGCCCGGTTGTTTCGGATTCGGTCGTTGTGATTCGAGGTGATCGGATACTTGCGGCGGGCAATCGCAGTTCGGTGAAGATTCCGGACGGGGCAGACGTGGTCGATGCCAAAGGCCTCACACTGTTGCCGGGATTGATCGATGCTCACTTTCACATTGACGGCGACGATTCATTACCCGCTCTCTTCCTTTCGCATGGAGTGACTTCGTTACGCGATCCGGGACAGTGGATCGAGGCCTACAACGCCGCGCGTAAAGCCGCCGCGCCGATTCCCAGACTCTTTTTATGTGGACCACACCTCGATTCACCACCGCCGGCTTATCCGGCTGACTCTTTCATCGTACGCGACGCGGAAGAGACGCGACTCGCCGTGAATCGTTTTGTCGATGACGGTGCTTCGGGGATCAAGGTTTACTTTCGCCTGCCGCTTGGGTTGGCGAAGGTTGCGATTGAAACAGCACACGCGCGAGGAGTTCCGGTGATGGGCCATCTCGAGATCGTCGATGCGCGTGACGCCATTCGTGCAGGGATCGATGGTATTGAGCATGCCACGTCTTTCGGTACGGCGCTGCTGCCACTCAGAGAGGCGGAGAAGTATCGACAGGCGATATTGGCCGATAACAATGCCAGACGTGACGGACGGTACAAGCTCTGGAGCATGGTAAAACTTGATACGCCGCAAGCGCGTTCACTTTTCAAAATGATTGCTGACAGTGGCGTTGTTGTTTCGCCGACACTTGCTGTTTTCGAGAAACAACGTGGCGATAAAGACACGAGCGCGTTTCATGAGATTGGGTTTAAGCAGATGGAGGCGTTCGTTGGGCTTGCTAACAAGGCTGGGGCCAGGATTGTTGTCGGGTCGCACTCTGATGTGCCGCACGCCAGGCGCGGCTGGGCTTATCAACGCGAGTTGGAGTTGCTCGTCGAATCTGGATTGACGCCCATGCAGGCTCTCGTGGCGGGTACGATGGAGAACGCGCGTTACTTTCGGATTTCGGATCGGCTGGGGAGCGTTGAGGCAGGAAAACTTGCCGACTTAGTTTTAGTCGAAGGTGATCCGTCGAAGAACATCAGCGACATGCGACGCGTCAAGCGTGTGATGCTCAACGGCATCTGGACCAATTGAACGTACTGTAGGGGCGGCCCTCCGTGGCCGCCCGTGGCTTGGAATCGTGTTCGCCAAATCCGAGACCGGTTGCTTCTTGAACCCTTATCAAAACCACGGGCGGCC
>DATEIS010000273.1:0-13974 GCA_035278765.1 Pyrinomonadaceae bacterium
CTTGAATCTGTATACAAACCACGGGCGGCCACGGAGGGCCGCCCCTACAGTACGTTCCGTGAAGACCCAGTTTCTAACGCCTTTTGCGTCGCCTCGAGCACCGCAACTACATCGCGGGCGTGTTTCGGCCCGGTCAATGGAGCTTGATCCTTGCGCAGGCACTCCAGAAAATGCGCCGCCTCGGTCTTCAGCGGCTCCTGAAAATTGACCTTCGGCAACCAGATATCGCCCGTACGATGGATCAACTGATACCCGCCCGACTGGTCGTAATCCATCCGTTCACCGATCTTCGGCACGCGATCAACACCCTTATCGAAGATCGTGATCTTGTCGTCGCCGACGTCATCGTAAACAACCATCTTCCGGCTCCCGACAAGCGTCATCTTGCGAATCTTGCCCGGGTCGAGCCAACTCACATGAATATGCCCGGTAACGCCGCTCGCCCATTTCAACGTCGCAAACACAACGTCTTCAATCCCGGGCTGAATGTAACTGACACCGACAGCCGACACAGACACCGGAAGCTCGCCATTCATGAAGTACATCAGAATGCTCACATCGTGCGGCGCCAGATTCCACCACGCATTTACATCAGACCGCACCTGGCCCAGGTTTAGTCGTTGGCTGTAAATGTAATAAAGCTGGCCCAGTTCGTCGTCGCTCAAGAGCTTCTTCGCATAACGCACCGCGGCGTTGTAGAGGAACGTGTGTCCCACCATCAACGTCTTCCCTGATTTCTCGGCGAGCTTCACCAGCTCGTCTGCTTCACTCGTGCTGGTCGCGAGTGGCTTCTCAACAAAGACGTGTTTGCCGCTTTCAAGAACCTGCTTCGTCAACGCGTAATGCGATGACGCAGGTGTCGCCACAATCACGGCATCAACTTCCGCATCATTCAGTATGGAATCAAGCGACGCGACGACTTCCGAACGTGGAAAGTTCGAACGCACATAGGCCTGGCGCTCAGGATTGATCTCGGCCACGAACTTGACCCAACAATCCTGCTGCGCCGAGAAGTTTCGCAGTACATTCGGTCCCCAGTAACCACAACCGATCTGGGCAATAGTAATTGTTCCTTCAGACATTAACGTCTACCGTTTCATTAGTGATTCGAATCACCGTTAAGAGACCATTCCTGCTCCAGCAATACACCGTAGTGCGACTGCGGCGGCAAGCGTCCATTGCCGAAGAAATCACCGGGCTCAACCACAATCGTTACTGCTTGCTGGATCCAATCAGTGATCGCGTCGTTTGAACGGATTATTAAACTTGCTGTGTAACTTCCAGGCGCAAGTGGGAGCTTTCGGATCCTGCAGGTGGCATAGCCATCCCTGCTGATCGATGGAAATGTCTCCGCTGCATACTGGTTACTGAGCATGCTAACAAACGTACCGGTGTCAGAGTAGATTGCGATACCGACGCCTACGCCTTCGACATTATCCTGCTTGCTTGAGTAGTAAACGCGAAAACTTACTTCCTGGCCTGATGCGATGTGCTCTACCTCATTCCCATCGCGATCAAAGCTTGCAAAGTCCTGGATCCGAACCTTACCGTTCCCTTGCCGGTCAGTGCGGTCGGCGAGCGCGGTCTTCGTGATCTTGTGAACCTGTATCAAATACTTTTGCACCGCGTCTTCGACGCCGCCCAGCGGATACTCAACCATGCCTTCCCACAATACCATGGCCTTCGTACACAACGCTGAAACGGCCGCCATATTGTGACTAACAAACAGAACCGTGCGACCGGCACTCGCAACGTCGCGCATTCGGCCGAGACATTTCTTCTGAAACGCCGCATCGCCGACGGCCAGTACTTCATCGACGATCAGGATCTCCGGTTCGAGATGTGCCGCCACCGCAAACGCGAGTCGTACATACATGCCGCTGCTATATCGTTTGACGGGCGTGTCAATGAACTTCTCGACTTCGGCGAAGGCGACGATCTCGTCAAACTTCGCGGCAATCTCCTTTCGCGACATGCCGAGTATCGAACCGTTGAGATAGATGTTCTCGCGGCCGGTCAGTTCCGGATGAAAGCCTGTGCCCACTTCGAGCAAGCTCGCAACGCGTCCGTACAACTCGACGCGTCCAGTCGTCGGCTCCGTAATGCGTGACAGCACTTTGAGTAGGGTCGACTTACCAGCGCCGTTGCGCCCAATAATACCGGCTACATCACCCGGCTCGATTTCAAAACTAACATCCTTCAGCGCCCAAATTGACTCCGGCTGTTCGGCTCGACGCAGATAACGTAACGGCAGACGCGCCGCGTCCATGACCACTTCGCGAAACGTGGAATAGGCTGCTGCTGAACGGCCGAGGTAATAGAGCTTGCTCAGTTCCTGAACTCGGATGATCGGTTGCATCAGTAACTACTAAATGATGTCTGCGAAGCTGCGTTCCACGCGTCCAAAAGCGTAGATCGCATAGAGCAATGTAAAGATGGTTAAGCCGGACGCGATGCCGAGGGCGGGCCAATCAAACGGAAGTCCGAACAGTGCAGAACGATAGCCTTCGATGATTCCCGACATTGGATTCAACAATAGCAACCAACGCCACTTTGGTGGAATCGAGCTCGAGGGGAGAATGACTGACGATACGAACAGCCAAAGTTGAATCAGAAACGGAAGTGCAAACCGCACGTCGCGATACTTGACGTTGAGTGCCGAGAACCACGTGCCCACGCCGAGACAGAACAAAGCCGTCAACAAAACCAGGACGGGCAGGAACAGAATCTGGATCGTGGGAACGACCTGGTAATAGATCATCAACAGGCACAGCAGTCCGAACGCGAGCACGAAATCGACGAGGCCTGCCAACATCGCCGCGGCAGGGACGATCAAACGGGGAAAGTAAACTTTTGTAATCAGGTTTGCGCTGCCGACAAGACTGTTACCGCTTGCAGTAATCGCGTTGGAAAAGAACGTCCAGGGAACAAGACCTGCGAGTGCGAAGAGTGGATAGGGAACTCCTGCCGAATCGACCGCGGCCAGCCTGCCGAAGAAGATCGTAAAGATGATCATCATGAACAGCGGCTGCAGGATCGCCCAGGCGGCGCCCAGTGCGGTTTGCTTATAGCGCACTTTGACGTCGCGCCACGTGAGAAAAAAGAGCAACTCACGATAGGCCCAGATGTCTTTAAAGCTCAGCAGGGACCATCGTTTAGTCGGCTGAATGACGACGAGAGGCTCGGCCGGCAGGCGAACACTTTGCATACGGGCGGTCAGTATATCCTGAAATCAGCGTTTTCGCAGGACGACCACGTCCTGATGGGCGTTCATGCTGCGAGGCAGGTGTTTTAATACCTCGAAGTACCTGCCGAAGTTGTCGAAAACATAGTCTCTTGAATGGTACGTATTCTGGTACCAGGCGGGGAAAAGTCCCTCCTCGTACGAACGCTCGAAGAAGAAGCCTTGATCGTTTTTAGCGCCATTCACCGTTAAGACGAGCACGGCGCCGGGTTTGGCGATGCGTTGTAGCTCTGCGAGCCAGCGAAACTGGTAGTCTTCGTCGAGATGTGTAAACACCGAGATTACGTAGATGCAGTCGAATGTGTTGGGCGCGTAATCAATTGGCGGCGTTTCTTTGCTCAGGCTGAAGTTCGCGAAGTTTAGGTTCTGTTTGCACCAGGCAATCGCGTTGCCGTCTATGTCGATGCCGTCGAATTGAGAGTTCGGGGCGAGCGCTTTCATGTGAATGAGTGTGCGACCACAACCGCAGCCGAAGTCGAGGATTCGATCAAACGAACTGAGATCGCGTCCGACCTGCTGTAGCGCCGCCTGGATGTCGTTGGCGCAGGTTTTTCCAATCGTGACGAATTCTGCGGCGTCCGGCGAGCCGCCGACGCGGTAACGAAGTTCAGCGGGCGGCAAGTGATCCCATTTCCCATTAGCACGATCCTTCATGTCGGCGTGCCGGAACATTAGCCAGCGATAGACAGGCTTATTCCGTTGCACCACGCGCAAGATCGGGAAGCGAATCCCCTCCGGTATCGAACGCCAAATGTTAACCAACAAACTCACCGAGGTCTCCTTGAAGTTTTCTCACGCAAAGTTGCAAAGAGGAAACTTTGCGATCTTTGCGTGAGAAGCTCTGTTTGTTTACGGAAACGTGTATTCGCCGCGATAGAACGAGCGGAGGTTTTCGCGGAAGCGCTCGACGCTGTAGAGATCGTTCAGGAGATCCCAGGCCGCGCGCCAGCAACGCTTGTATGCGACCGGGTCGTCGAGACGTGACAAATCGGTCGTGATGCGATCTATTAACACGTCCCACGATGGATAAACCGTCTCGAGCTTCGCAAACGCGGGCGTGAAAAACCGTTCGTTATACACCGCGAACGAAACGCCACCGCTAAAAACCGGATCCGAGAAATAACTATCCAACCCTTCACCAAAAGTCAGCGACCACTTCGCGCGCCGTGCCACCTCCAGATACTGCTCAAACGTGAGATTCTGAATCACCTGAATCTTCAACGAAGGTAGCGCTTCCCTAATCTTTCCAATTACCTTTTCCTTTAACGGATGCGGATCGTGGCCCACCATCAAAAGCGGCTGCTTGTCTTCGTAGCGCGAGAGAGTATAACGCTCCGGCCCGTTGCAACATGACAGCCGGTGCAGCGAAACACCAAGCGCCTCGCGCGTCGCCGCATTGCTGTAAGCCTCATGCGCCGTGGTGCAGGTCACTTTCCCGAAACGCGCCAGACGTTTCAGATCCTGACCCTGCATGATATCGATATGTTGGACCAGCACGTTGAGGTGAAGCTCTTTGACGTTACGTAACTTCGACTCGTAAGACTCAAGCCATTCAGCCACCTGGTTAACTGCATACTCAGGGATGTGTATCAACAGATAATCAAGCTCGTTGCAGCGATTCAGCAACCCTTCGAGATCGAGCAGGTACTCAGAATTTTTGAACCACGTGTACTTGAGCAGCGGCGGCTCACCCGGCACGGTACAAATCGCGACCTTAGCGCCGTGAAGATCGCTAATCAATTGTGACTCACGATACGTCCACGTGATCGAAAGCGTGCCGCCGGATGGACCATCGTGACCCGGCGTGAGAAAAATTATCAGCCGGCGCGTGCCGAAACCGACGGCCTGAGTGATCACGCTGCGCGTCACCTGTCGTCTTACATTGTGCTTGATTACACCCAGCTTGTTTAGAAAAGACATCAGGCAGGTGGTCTCTCTTCCAGCCGTTTCCGAACCTCAATCGCGTTGTGCAAAACAGTGGCGATGATCATGCAGACGCCGCGAATAATCTCCGGAGTAATTGCCTGGCCGGTCGGCAATGTCAGCACACGCGCGGCCACAAACTCAGTCTCAGGCAGTGACAAATGTGCATCCGGATAGAGCGACTTGTACGGCTCCATTTTGTGACAGCCCGGATAGAAATAGCGTCGCGCGAGGACGTTTTCCGCGTGCAGAATCTGCAACAACTCATCTCTCGTCACACCGCACTTCGACTCGTCGACTTCCAGCACGACGTACTGATAATTCGATCGCTCGTTGTCATCGTACGGCAGAAAACTCAATCCCGCGAACCCGGCGAGATGATCCTGATATTGCTTGTAGTGCCGGCGATTGATGGCGATAAACTCGTCCATGCTGTCGAGATTGGTCAAGCCCATTGCTGCCGACACTTCGTTCAGCTTTCCGTTGACGCCGATCGAGTCAGTGCGGTCGTAACTTGTAAAGCCGAAGTTGCGCATCAGTCGCAGTTTTTGTGCGAGTTCGTCGTTGTTGGTAACGACTGCGCCGCCTTCAAGCGAGTTGAGAAACTTCGTGGCGTGGAAGCTGAACACTTCCGCGTCGCCGAAGTTACCGACCATGCGTTTTTTGTACGAACAGCCAAACGCGTGCGCCGAATCGAAGAGCAGCTTGAGATTGTTTCGTTTTGCAACTTCGATCAAACCATCGATGTCACAGGGCTTTCCCCAAAGATGAACACCAATGATCCCCGTCGTACGATCGTTGATTAATTTTTCAACTTTCGCTGGGTCGAGCGAATGTGTGCGCGGATCGATGTCGCAAAATACCGGCTTGATCCCTTGCCACTGCAGCGCGTTTGCAGTCGCCACAAACGTAAAAGATGGAATGATTACTTCGCCCGTTAATCCGAGTGCGCGGATCGCGATTTCGAGTCCCACGGTGGCGTTGCACATCGCGATGCAGTGCTTGACGTTAATCACTTCAGCGATGCGCTTTTCAAACTCGGTAACGTAAGTGCCGCCATTTGTGAGCCAGCGACGATCGAATATATCGTTTACTTGTGCGATGAACTTTTCGCGGTTGCCGATGTTGGGTTGACCAACGTGTAATTCGTTCTTGAAGGCAGGTGTGCCGCCGAAAATTGCCAGATCGCCAACCGTTGACATAAAAGTTTTGTTAACCCTCAACCTGTTCGGTGGTCCAACGCAACACCGGCTGCACCACGCCTGGCTCGCGACCATAAAAACTCACTTCGCGCGACTGTAAATCGAGTATCTCAAACGACACGTTGCTCTCGTAGCGATAAATCACTGAATTGCTGTCGCGCACTACGAATAACACAAACCGGTGCCGTCCTGTATTCAACAGCTCGGCGGGAACATAGCACACGCAACGAAACAGGCCCGCGGCCGTGTATGCATCCGTTCCGGCGACGTCGTAACCATTGCCCGTCGCGAACGCGATGATGTCCTGCTGGGTGTACAGGTGTAAAGCGAGGTGGAGATGCGCGCCCGGCAGCAGGTTCCAGTACTCAATCTCGATCACGAACGGAGTTTTCCTTGTGAGCGCATCGGAATAAGCACTAACTTCATGCCGCACACGGACGCGATGCAGCCGCACAATATCGTTGCCCGGCGCGGTCTCTACATCATCCCAAACTTCCTCCATCTGCCTCGCACGACCCGACGTCAAATACTCCGCAACAACCTCATTCGCCGGTCCTTCTTTGACGACCTGACCCTGGTCCAACCAGATCGCACGCTGGCACAAACTCTGCACTGCGATCATGTTGTGACTGACAAACAGCACCGTGCGGCCCTGCGTCGCCACATTACTCATCTTCCCCAAACACTTCTTTTGAAACTGCGCATCACCAACCGCCAGCACTTCATCGATGATGAGAATCTCCGGTTCGAGGTGTGAAGCGACGGCAAAAGCCAAACGCATGTACATACCACTCGAGTAACGTTTCACCGGAGTGTCGAGAAATTTCTCCAGCTCTGAGAATTCGACAATCTGATCAAACTTCCGATCGATCTCAGTGCGCTTCATCCCGAGCACGGCGCCGTTGAGATAGATGTTTTCGCGGCCCGACAGTTCAGGATGAAACCCGGTCCCCACTTCAAGCAGACTCGCAACGCGGCCAAACAACTCAGCGCGGCCCGTTGTCGGTTGTGTAATGCGCGACAGAACTTTCAGCAAAGTAGACTTGCCGGCGCCATTGCGACCGAGGATACCAAGCACCTCACCCGGCGCGACTTCAAAATTCAGATTCTGAAGCGCCCAGATCATGTCGCGATCCGTTGTGCCGTTGTCGCCACGCAATCGCCTGAAGGGTGTGCGCACCGCCTCAACCAGCGATTCGCGCAACGTGTCGTAAGCGCTCTCGCGTGAACCGAGGCGGTATTGTTTGCTCAAACCTTCAACTCGAACGATCGGGTTCATCAGCGTCAACCGGCGTGAATCTGCGGCTTATAACACGTGCAAATATAATAGAAGTGGTACACCTGATGTACGGTAATGTCGCTAAGGCTGGCAGGTATCAAGTCCACCGGACAGCGATGGATCACGTTGTGACTCGATAATACTTTCCGGAAATAGAGTCTTTCAACAGAGCTGGCCCGTTCGTAGAGCTGCTCGTCGAGGAAAAGCACGAGCGCGCGCGGCCTGGCGACGCGAGCCATCTCTTCGAGTGCCAGCTTCGGGTTTGTAAAACCATTAAGGGCTCCGTAGTTCAAAACGATATCAAATGTGTCGTTCGCAAATGGCAGGCGCGTGGCATCGCCTAGCACGAGTTCGACCGGTATCTGTCTTTCCGCCATCAGTTTTTGACCCTGCAAAAGCATCGTTTCTGATAGATCGAGACCGGTGTAGTCAGCGTCGAGATTCATCCAGCCGTGGCGATACAAGGAATTGCACGTGCCTGTCGAGATGTCGAGAAGTTGTAATCGATCGCCTCTGTTCGAAAGTTCTCGCAAAGCATCGGCATGAACTTCGGGAAAACTTTTCGAAGGTCGAAATCGATTTAGCAGAAGTGATAGTTTGACCGGTACAGCAAGCAGCAGCAGGTAGAACAGGTACGGATGCTTGAATAAAAAGAAACCGATTGCAATTAGGATTAAGGCGACGATGATCTGCGCGATTGAACCAAACCCCAGAACAAGAATCGAGCTCATTAAGTACGCGACAAGCGACAGCACGACGAGAACAAACACTGTGTAGAACAGCCACTCTTTCCAGGACATTAGTGCCGGGCGTGCCGGTAGTGACAAGAACGGCATCACATGCTGGTAGTAAGTTCCGAGGAAGCCGTTATAAAACTTATCACGCAGCTCTTTGTCTTTTTTCCCGAGTTCGCTTTCAACGTACAGTCGCGGAATACCGTTGACTGTCGTGTATTCCTTGCCGCAGTGTTCACACTTCCAAACACGGGATTGAATACGTAGCTCACTCCGCCGGCAGTTTGGACAAATATATTTGGAAAGGTTCACGATCGCGAGTCGAGCACGGCGTATCCGATACCGGTCTTGCCGAAGCCGTTGCCGTTATAGAAAAGATATGTGCGGTCTTCGTGTTGGTAGACGTAACAGTATTCCATCATTTCCGAATCCCAGCCACTCGCCGAGCGTTCAATACCGACTTGATCGTCATGCCTGGTCCAGGTTAACCCGTCGGTCGATTCGGCATAGCCAAGCCTGTAACTCTGCGCGGGATCGGTGCGGTAATCTCGAACACCGCGATAGGAGTAGATCATCTTGAACATGCCCGCGTCTTTATAAACGCAGGGACGGCCGATTGCACCCGTTCGTTCGTCGTAATCAATGCAGACGATATTTGTCGGAATCCACGAGATGGGATCCCACGAGTTTGCATACTTTATGTGATACCGCGGCTCAAGTCGCTCGCCACCCGGTTCCCAACCGGTGCACGACACATACCACATTCGCCATTCGTCTTCATCAAGCACGCACGGCGCCGTATTGAAGAATGGTTCGTCAAGCGAACGATCGAGTAATGGTCCCTCGGAAAACTTTTGAAAGGTTTTGCCGCCGTCTTCGCTGATGGCCAGACCAATCGCGAGATGATATGGAACAGTAACGGTCACGTTCCAACCAATGTAATAGAGATATTTCTCCTCACCTAAATTTTTTAACCACGACGGCATGATGCCGCTGTCGTCGAACGAACCGGGTCTGCCGAGTGAGAGTATCGGTTTGTCGTGAATGTAGAGAACTTTCTCAGGCTGTTGTGCGTCAACTTCGATGTACGAAGTCTGCGAGCGTCCATCTTTATCGCGCGTGCCAAAATAGATTCGCAACACCCCGGGACGCGCTTCATCAACAACCGGCACCGAAGCGTGTGAGACCATCCAGTCGTAATTATGATCCGGCGCAAAAATGACGCCCTTCTTTATCCAGTTCATAATTTACTAGCCACGAAATCTGTGGCTAAAAATTCAGGTCTTTGCTCGATGTCTCGCCTTTTTTCGCCGGATTACCTTTGTAAACGCCCCAAGGTTCCGTATTCAGGACGACTGCCGCGGCCATCGCGATAAACGAACCTTCGGCGATGTGGATACCGTCGCGGACGGTTGCGTTGACTCCGAAAAACGCAAACGGCTCGACCGTGCAGTGACCGGAAAGCACAACGTGTGACGTAAACGAAACGTGATCCTTGATGACACTGTGATGACCGATGTGATTGCCACTCCAAAGGACAACGTTGTTACCGATCGACGTGAACGGCTGGATCGTGTTGTCTTCGAGGATGAAACAGTTGTCGCCGATCTCAGCGCCGGGAAAGACTGTCGCTTTCGAGCTCACGTAGCTGATGAGCTCGTACCCTTTCTCTTTGATCTTCTGATAAACGGATTCACGAAGCCTATTCATGCGACTCGGTGACATTGGAGCGAAGAATTTAAACTCCGACGGTGGATAAATCGTCTCGACATTCTCGAATGCGACGACCGGCAGTCCTTCAAAAGTCTTTCCTTCGGGAAGGTATTGCTCGTTAACACTGAAGGCAACGACCTCGTGCTCGCTGTCGTGTTGCAGGTAAAACTTCGCCAATTGCGCAAAGTCCTGAACTCCAAAAATGATCACTTTGGCCATTGCTCAGTTGCTCTCGCGATAAACGTAGGTCGTGTACTCGTAAAGCCCGTAATCGTTTCGGAAAACGAAATTCCGTGTCAGTTCTGTTTTCAGAAACTCAGCAAGAGTATCAAATGGTAAGTGAAAAAGATCGTCGCGCTCCCAATCCACGTGCTTCGTCATCACGTTGAAAGCGATGCCGACGCGCGCGTGCGCAAACACACGCGTGATCAGTTGCTTGAAGTAAGCCAGCATCTCGTCAAAAGTCAATTCGCGTTTTTCGGTGAAGACGCCGTTCAGGACGATGTAATCAAACTCCGGCAGCGATGCGTTGTCGTCGAGTAGATCGAGATAATAAAACTGGTTCTCGGGAAACTTACTCTGCGACAGCCGCACAAACTTCTCCGACAAATCCAGTCCTGCGTACTGAATGTTTTTCAGACCGTTGGCAAGAATGTAGTCGTTGAGATGTGCGGCGCCACAGCCGAAGTCGAGCAGGCTAACTTTGTCGCCTCCGGGCTTGATCACATCGAGCATCACTCGATGACGCTTTTGGACGTCCTCGGCTTTGGGCCAGTCGACGCCGAGATGTGAATCGCCGTGTTGTTCGAGACACGCTTCGTAGTGCGAAACAATGCGGAGATATTTTTTCTCCACCATTCAGCCAAATTCACCTTTTCGATAAGCCGGAAAATAGTCTGAAAGCTCGACGTTTCGGGCTCTCATTGCTTCTTCGTATTTCATCCGGTCAAAGATTTTGCCGCAGAAGTATGCCGGACGCGTGCCGTTGGCCCAGCCGCGTTTGAAACGAGTCAGGCCGTCTGTTTGGTTTGCGAGCCCTGCGCCCGCGCCCAGGTTGAGCCATTGCACACGCTGACTTGCGAAGTGTTCGAGTACACGCCAGAAGAGTGCAAACGATGCTTCCAACTCGTAGCCCGCGTCGCTGTACGCGCCGAGATGATAGTAGGCAACGCCGCGATCGGCATACCACAAAGTCATCCCGACTGTTTCGCCATCATGAGTAGCGCGGAACATGGAAATGCCAGGCACCGCAAGTTGTACCTTGAACGACGTCGCTGAGAACGCACTTAGACCATGAATACCGTGACGTTTAATCAAGTTAGCATAGAGATTGTTCCAGTCGTCAACGAGGTGCGTGGGATCGTCACAGTGTTCGACGCTTAGTCGCTCGAGGGCGCGTTGAGCTTTGCGTCGATGTTGTGGATCTACGAAGGAGTCGGGAGACTTTGAGAGGTCAGTCACGAGATGTTCCTTGAAAGGAACGTGCACGTCGGGAAAACATTTTTGCAGCAACTGAGGATCGTGATCACCAAAGGGATCGGCGACGAGAGCGACACTCACGAGTTCGCCACTAAGTTCGTTCAAATCCTGATCGAGCTTCGACCAATCATCACAGGCAAATAGCGGATAGCAACCCATTGCATCGCGGTGTGGCGTGCCTGGTATTGAGCGTTCCAACAACCAGCCCCCACTGCGGTGCAAATTTCTCGGCGCGCCAAATTCATTCAACGCCTCAGCATAGCCCCCATGCGAATAACCATCAGTCATTAGGCACAAAAAAGCACAAAAAGCACAAAAAATGAAATCAAATCTCATTCTGTGCTTTTTGTGGCTAAAGTTTTGTGGCTTCGAACGTGCCGACTTCAGAGCGAAACTTAAATGCACTCTCTTCCTGGTCCACGCTTGTCACAAAGATCACTATTCCTGAAATCGCGTTCGCCGAAGTGAATCTTCCTTTAAACATCATCGTTCCGATTTCGCGGCAGCAGGTGCCGAGTGGTAATTCGGTTTCACCTGAAAAGCTCACCCGATCGTTCGTCAGTTGCGACCACACTCCAGGCGCAGGCTCCGCCACCGGTTTGTCATCCACGCCCGTATCGAGCAACTTAAACACGCCGGCGCCATTTTCTTTCGCTTCGAATATCAAATTCTTCTCGAGTCCCGACATCTTGAACTTCACCTTCCAACGTCCGTTCAGCTTCGACGCCGGTGTCTGCACTAAAACTAACGAACCAATGAGTAATGCCAAAAAGAATTTCATAATTCATCCTCAGAAACGACAAGGCGGCTAGTCGTAACTAGCCGCCTCATCTTAGCTATCTTTCCCAAAAGGAAAGTATTAGGCACCCGGTCCAACCGGCAGACAGCCCGCGCAACCGTCAGTACCGTTACCCAGGATCGAGTTGTTACCGAACGTATTGACTACGCCGCCGGTACTAATCAACACGCCATTGCTCGTGTTGCGATCGATCTGGTTCTGGTTGAGGGTGACGCCGGAAGTTCCCGCGTTACCAGCGTTACCGGCTCGGACGCCGGCGCCGCCGTTCATGGAAATCTGGCTGTCCCACACGAACACGTTCACGAGAGGAGCTCCTGCTGCATCTGCGAAAACGCCATTTGTAGTGTTGTTCGAGAATACGCAGCTACGAGCCGTGGCCCGCGTGCCCGAGCGGGCGTGGAAGCCGTTGCCGTTGCCCGATAGCCGCACGTTATCCAACGTGACATTGACGGTGCCAGTTGTACTGGTCGTATTGATTCCGTCGAGTGTGTTGTCACGGATAACGCTGTTCCGAACGTTAAGGTTTAACCCTGTCGACGAAGTTTCATTTACGGTAATCCCGTTGCCGGTATTGAACCTGAAGATGACGCAATCCTCCACGTTCACGGTCTTGGCTTGCAGGATGTTGATGCCGTTTATCCCGTTACAGAAACCGTTAATGGAAAGTCCTCTAATGGTGACTACGTCGGTGGCCGCCGCGTTGATGATGATCCCGTTTACCAGGGAGGCAAGGATCGAAGCAAACGTGCCGGTGCCATCGAGCGTGATCGACTTGGTGATGGTGACTGCACCGTAACCACCTGGATCGAGAGCATCAATCTCACCGCAGGCAGCAGTCTTGGAGATGGCGCCTGCCCAGGTCTTACAAGGGGCCGTACGGCTGCATGGATTAGCGTCGTCGCCTACGCCGGACACCCATGTTCGGGAGGCCTGGGCTTGAGCGATCGACACGGTAGCAAACATGAAGATCGCGATTGCCAAAACCTTGATCGTGAACCGAAACTTACTCATTGTTAGTCTCCTTTAGTTGAGGGTCTTGGGGGGCCGTCAGTAGAACAAGGATTTGTGTTCCGTTCACTGTTTCGCCGGATTTCCCCGCAGTTACAAAGTGTGTGGTCATCAAAGCCATTAAGTTAGTGACCATTCCTGATAAAGTTTCCTCGGCGGCGTCTACAGCTTATGACGCCGCCGCAGCGAAATGTTTCCCTACTTGAACTTGAAGTTCGCGATGTGAACCGTACCGTCGCGCAACGTCAACGTTAATTGACGACACGTGTTCTTCCACGACTTCTCTGTCTTCCAGGTGTACTTGTACCTATCCGAGCTTGCGTCGTAAGTCAGCGAACTGCTGCCCGCAGTCTCGGTCTCCTCGACATCAGAGATTGGTACGCCGCTGGCGCAGCTCACCTGCACTGAGTTTGGCGAGCCTGCCGCGAAGATATTCAATCCCTGATCGCCGCCGAGACTGAACTTCACAGGTATAGCCTGGCCGGCGTTCACTTGATTGAGCACGGGCGGATTGTCCACCGGTGCGAAGAAGCCAGTGAAGTTGTAAGGCGAGACTTCGACAGTCCTCGTCTTCGTATCACTGTGTCCTGACG
>DATEIS010000274.1:0-2861 GCA_035278765.1 Pyrinomonadaceae bacterium
GAGGCTGCTGCTTCTTGAACCCGTGTAAAAACCACGGGCGGCCACGGAGGGCCGCCCCTACAAAAAATGCAAGTATGGCGTAGGTAACCAGGAGAATAAGAGGAAGAATTAATACAAACAGCGAGTATTCCCAGAACACGATTCCCTGTCTGTAAGAACCGTTCAGCAAAGGCATGCCGATCGTCGTGGCGTAATAGATCAGGAGCGGAAAGAGTACCCATCGTCGGCTCGGGATCGAATTCCGTTTCTCCGTCAACACAAACAACAGCAACAAGAACCCGAAATACACCACAATCCCTTCAACCCGGTGCAATTGATTCCCCGACAAACCACTAACCTGAAAATCGTACCGTTGAATCTCCAACGCGATACAAATACGCACCGTGTTTGCAATCACCGTCGTCACATAAGCCACTACCGCCGTAACCGGAAGAAAGCTCCAACTCACGCCCGCGAACCGGTCACGCCACAATCGTCTCAATCCGAGCATCAGGAAAGCCGTTAGCAGGAAATTTACTCCGGCACATGAGACAGCGATGACAAACCGATGATCGCTGCTCATGTATCCGGTATACGACTCAAATGTGAAAGACCGTCCGCTCAACAACTCAACCAGCACAGTTGTCGGAGCGAGTATCCACCGCAACTCATCCGGAGACGCGGTGGAGTAATAGACTTTGAGTGCCAGAGCGCACAGCACAACTACCAGCAACTGTGCGCCCCAGATTAATTTGCGATTCATACAAACCACCGTCGTCTGCGCAGGATCATGATAGTCGCGAGTAACAGTGAACCAACCATCAACCAAATTAACTCCGGCTCACTGCCGACTTCAGTACCATCACCGACCGCGAGTTCACTCACGTGCAGCGGCAGCGGCAACGGTTGTTTTACGTCTTGGGCCGAGCCGTTCGGATTCGTTACCACTTCACGTACGGCAATGAACGACGTGTATCGGGTCAGGAGGTTGTACTTCAAACCAAGCGCAGTGATCGCTTTGATGTTCTCTTCAGCCAAGTCCGAAGAACCGTAATCAGACAACTCGGCAATTCGCGAACGTGCCCAGAGGTAACGCAGCGCACCGTTTCCTTCTTCCGGCTGGCTGTTTGTCACATCAAGCCTGGAGACAAAATCGCCCTGGCCGGTCTTTCCAGTGAGCTCAATCGTGCCTCCAATTGGACCACGCCATTTACCAAACAGAACTATCGGACGTTGGGCCAACAGGTCAGGGAAGCGCATCGGGTTCACGTCGTAGGTGTCGAATCCAATTGAGCGCACCTGGATGTCGGTCAATACCGGTGTTTCGATGTACTCACGGAACTTCGTCGCCGCACCTTCGGCTTCGCCTTCTTCCGTGACGATGAACGGCTCACCCATGCCGGCCTTTGCGATGCCTTCGATAAGGTAACGATTCACCGAGCCGCCGATACCGAACGCGAAGACGTTACAGCGATTCAGATTCGCGCGAATGTGCTCAAACACACCCTGCTCACCCGAAACGTAGCCATCTGTAACCAGCACGACACTGCGCGAGATACCGTCTTGTCGCGGCAACTTCATCGCCTCTTGAATCGCTGCGAGTAATTCCGTACCCCCACTGCCACGCTGTTGCTCGAGCAAGTGAATCGCGCGATCGATGTTTTGCTGATTTGCCTGCAGCGACTGCGGCGAGAGTACGGTCGAGTCGCCGGCAAAGAGCACCACGTTGAAGAGATCCGTCGGACGCAATTTGCCAATCAGGTCTTTCAGCAGTCGTTTCGACGTGTTCAGCGGGAAGCCTTCCATCGAACCCGACACATCGACAACAAAGATGTACTCACGCGCAGGAATCGCGTCCGTGGCGACACGCTTCGGAGGTTGGGCCATGTAAAGAAAGAAATTCTCGTCGACGCCCTGGTAGAGCAAAAGACCCGAAGCAATCTGGTCACTCGCGAGACGATAGCGCAAGACAAAATCGCGATTACCCTGAAACGGATTCGAGTCGTCGAGAGTCATTTGCGCAACATTTTGACCTACCCACTGCGGCAGGATCTGGTGCGACGGGCAGGTCAGATCGTAAATCGGAACGCCGGTGGCAATCCTGGTCGTGATGTGCAAAGCACTCGCCGGTTGTTCACCCCCACGCTGATAAGGAGTTTCGACAAAGCCGTCTTCTTTCTTCGTCTTATCCTGTGGCGATGCATAACGTGGTCCAACAACGGTCGGGAATACGACTTCGTAAACGCTGTCGGTGGGAACAAGGAGTTCGGTATAACGCAGTTCGATCTCAACTTGTTCCTGGGGCATTAGGTTCGCGAGGCTCATCGAGAATACGTTGGGGCGTTGCTGTTCCAACAACGACGCACTCTTCCCTTCCTCTTTCGCCTGTTCGAAGTCTTTCTTTGCCTGTTCGCGTTCTTTGATCTTGGCGACGATGATCTCGTCGCCTATCTGCATGCGCATCGAGTAAACGGCAGCGCGCGTCGAGGCAGGAAAGACGTACGACGCATTGATGGCGCGAGAGCCTTCGTTACGATAGATCTGCCTGACTTTGACGTCGGCAATAACACCTGAAACCGAGATGTCGACCCGTGTGTCTTTGAGTGGTAGATGGTCGACGCCGGGGTCTCCCTGGACCACGAAATAGGGCGCCAGTGTTTTGTCTTCCTGGGTCTGCGCCACACCCGAAGTGAAAGCGATCGCAACCGCGATCAAAGCCAAAAACAGATTTCGCAAATTGAATTGCATGATTTCCTCTCCGCCTCTTAGGGCGACCAAACTTGGGCCTCTTCGGCCCCTACCTAAAACGCGGAAATCCTAAGAGATAGAGAGCTTTCAGCTACCGTTACGGTCCACAGCACGGCACCGTACCGGCCACAGTT
>DATEIS010000275.1:0-5463 GCA_035278765.1 Pyrinomonadaceae bacterium
TTCTGGCGGCACTATTACGAATTCTTATTACTCATTTCGCAGGAGGAATGCGATGAGACTCGCACATAGGGCGCTTATAGCTGCGCTCGTTTCGTTGGTGCTGTGTGCCGCAGTATCAGCACAGACTTTGCGGTCGCCAAACGACCCGCGCAATCAGAGTCCTTCAGTAGGTACCGGTGGCCCAGAAGGTGGACCAACCGGCCTTTTCACTATTTACGACGGTTCAACGCTGCGTCGAGGGGAGTTCACGTTCAGTATTGCGTACAGCAACTACGATCGTGATCCGGGCAACGTTGATATCGTTGACGTGCCGTTGAGCTTTAACATTGGTCTGAACGATCACATTGAGCTCTTCTTCAAAACAAACGGCTACCGCGGGATCAAGGTTAACAATCCGCAAAATCTTTCCAGTTTCTATCTTCCAAACTCCCAGCTGTTCTGTGGCGTGACACTGTGCAGTCCACCTGCAATCGTGTTGGCGCCGTCTGGACCAAACGTAGGCACGCTCGCGGGCACTGCATTATTTCGTCCGTTGAACAATCAGCCATTCGTTCAGTTCCCGTTCGTCGGTGGTTCCGCGGGAACGTTTGGTCAGGGACCAGGTCAGATTGGTCAGCAGTTTGGATTCCCGGGTTTCAACGCCCTGCTTGGACCACCGGTTACGCAACCGAACAGTGGCACCTTCGGCACGGCTGACAACTTCCCGGGTATCGGTTCGCCGGTCGGCGGCATCCTGCCGGGTATAGTGCTCGCGACGACGACACTTCCCGCAACCGCACTGACCCTGCCGATTACCATACCGCTTACATTCACAGTTGCTCCGACTTATCTGCCGGATGCTCCGTTTGTGAATCGCCTGTATGGTGAGAGCAACTTCAACAATATGGTGTTTGGCGCCAAGATTCGTTTCACTGGACCAAACAATCCGCTGGGCGTCGGCATCATTCCGATGTATCGCTGGTGGATGGATAAAGGTAACGATTTCTCAGGTTTCAACCAGATGCAACGTGGCGCCGGCCCGGGCGGTGACATCGGCGATTTCGGTATCGTCGGTTTCGTTGATGGTCGTCTCGGCAAACACGTGAACGTGTCAGCCAACGGCGGCTACTGGCTGAACAGCAACCCGAAAGGCATTGATGATTTCGTGTTGTTGGATCGTCCGGATGAACTGCTCGCGGGTATCGGTTTCGACTTCCCGGTCAACGAGCACTTCCAGCCGATCGCTGAAGTCAGATCGACCACCTATGTTGGTGGCCGTACACCAAATGCATTCGAAAACAATCCGGTTGATGTGCTTGGCGGTATCAAGATTTATCCGCGTCGCTGGTTTGGTATTGGTCTCGCTTATCGCAGACACCTGAACCAACAGGACCTGGATCACTTCAATCCGGCTGATTTCAACATTCCGATTCAACAGATCACGAACGTTAACGTAATTGGTAGAGGCGTCGTGGTTGTGCCGGGCACCTCGCGACCGGTTACTTCGCAGGGATTCCCGATTGGGTTCATCCCATCCGAAGAGCCGAACGGGTTTATCGCTCAGTTCTGGATAGGCCGTCGCAACGCGCGAATACCGCCGCCACCACCAAACCAGGCACCGACAGTGGCCTCTATAACTCCGTCGATTAGCACGGTTACACGAGCTTGTCCGCCGCCATCGACCTCATCGAACTGCCCAAGCAGCAATACGGTGACGTTAGTGGCTAACGCGAGTGATCCGGACAACGATCAGTTGCTCTACACCTGGTCCGTAACTGGTGGTCGCCTGAGTGGCGAAGGTCGCCAGGTAACCTGGGATCTGACAGGCGCCGCAAATGGCAGCTACACGGCTACTGTTGAGGTAAATGACGGTAATCAGCACACAGCCAGCGGTTCTGTAACGGTAACAGTTGCTGACTGTCCTGACTGCGTGAGGCCGCAACCGCCTTGTCCGACTGTTTCGGTCAGCTGTCCGAGCGAAGTTGATCCGGGTCAGCCGATCACATTCACTGCCAGCGTTTCCGGTGGTGACTCCGCTTCGACATTCACCTATAACTGGTCCGTGTCCGCCGGAACAATCTCCAGCGGTCAGGGAACCTCGACGATCACTGTTGACACTGCTGGTCTCGCAGGTCAGAGCGTAACCGCTACCGTCAGCATTGGCGGCGCGGATCCGAGCTGTACCGGCACGACAGCGTCTTGCACCACTGGTGTGAAGCCGCCGAAGCCGGTATCTCAGAAGTTTGACGAGTATGGCAACATTCGCTTCAACGATGAGAAGGCCAGACTCGACAACTACGCTATCCAGCTCCAGAATCAGCCAGGTTCAGCCGGAACGATCATCGTTTACGGTACTTGTACTGGTGAGGGACAACAGCGTGGCGACCGTGCTAAGGACTATCTCGTCAATACGCGCGGTATCGAAGCAGGACGTATCACGGTCGTTGACGGTGGATGCCGTTCAGACCTGACAGTCCAGCTCTGGATCGTGCCGGCAGGCGCCGATGCTCCACAAGTCGATACCTCGGGTGCAATCTCGCCCTGTCCGGAATGCCGGCGTAGAGGTACACGCCGTCCGGGCCGCAGAGGTGACGAGGAATAAACCAGGCTTGGCTTAGCCAAACTTAGCCAAACCTTAACCAGTCGGGCGATGCTTTCGAGCATCGCCCGATTTGCTTTTGGCCACAAAAGGCACATAAGGCACAAAAGCACAAAAACAGCTTAGGAGGTTAATGGCGTCTTATTTGCCTAAGCTATTTGTGCTATGTGTTTTACGTGCCTTTTGTGGCTTAGCAACGAGGCTTTGTTTGTGGCGCATCCTACCTCGGCCTGAGCTTTTAGAACACAAAGGATGAAAACTGTAATAAACTAGGGGCAACGGTGAGCGATTGCTCCTGATGTACGAGGCCCTGGACGAATAACGATGAAAAGAATTACTAGCCTGTTCCCCCTGGTTATTGCTCTCTTTGCACTCTCCATCTTCGCTTTTGCACCGAACACGAGTGTCTCTTTAGCGGCAGGTGATGCCGCTGATCCTGCACTGTATTCGAACGATTGGCGCACGACCGGACCTCCGGGAGGCGACGTTCGTGCACTCGTCGTCGATCCGCAAAATCCCGATCGTTTTTATTTTGGGACGCTTGATGGGCAGATTTACACGTCTTCAGACGGCGGCAAGACCTGGCGGCTCCTTTATAACTTCGGCAAGCCGCGGATGTTCGTCGATAACATCATCGTCGATCCGCGTAACTCGCGCGTCATCTTTGCCGGGGGGCACCGGCACAATTTGCCGGGCGGATTCTTCAAGTCAACGGACGGCGGCGCCACCTGGCGTGAGAGTTTTGAACTGAAGAACGAAGCGCTGCATTCAATTGCACAGTCCGAGTCGAATCCCAACACACTCATCGCGGGTACCTTTAACGGCATCTTCCGCTCCGACGATAGCGGCGACTCGTGGAAGCAACTGCCAACACAAAGCACGCCGGGTTTGATCCACGTCGAATCTCTCGCGATCGATCCGCGCACGACCGACACGATCTATGCAGGCACGTTCTATTTACCTTATAAATCAGTTGACGGTGGCCGAAGCTGGAAGTCGATCAAGAACGGCATCATCGACGACTCCGACATCTTTGCTATCGACATCGACCCGCGCGATCCAAATCACATCATTGCTTCTGCGTGCAGCGGCATCTACGAAACCAAGAACGCCGGTGAGAGTTGGCGAAAAGTGCAGGGAATTCCGTCGCAGTCGCGCCGCACTCGCGCCATCCTTCAGCATCCATCTGTTCCGGGAATCGTTTTCGCCGGCACGACGGAAGGTTTCTGGAGATCGGAAAAAGACGGCGACGCGGATTCATGGATGGTAACCACCTCCCGCCAACTCGAGATCAACTCGATTGCGGTTCATCCATCACGGCCTGACATGGTTTTCATCGGCACGAATAACTATGGCGTGATGGTTTCGAACGATGCTGGAAAGACCTTCATTCCGACCAATGGTGGATTCAGCGGGCGCTTCGCTAACGCGATTCTTCCCGATCGTGAAACTCCAAATCGGATCTATGCTTCCACGATCAACACGGCTACCGGTGGCGGATTCCTTTTTGTCAGCGACGATAATGGTGGAAGCTGGCGTCCATCGATGCGCAGCATGCCTTCACGTCTCATCACCTACGCAATCCTCCAGGACGCGCGTGATGCAAACGTGATCTATCTCGGCACCAATCTCGGAGTCTACCGATCAACTGATCGCGCTGCTTCGTGGTCGCCTGTATGGGCCATCGAAAAGCCCAAGACAAAGACGCCGGCGAAGAAAACCAAACGCGCTGTCGCGGTTACGCCAAAGAGACGCGCACCCGCGCAGCCTGCCGAGTTAATTATGGCGGCGCAGGAAGCGTTGAAAGCTGCCGGCTACCAACTTGGCGAGCCTGATGGTAAGTCTGGTCCAGCGACCACTGCTGCATTGAAGAAGTTCCAGGTTGATCGACACCTGCCGGCCACCGGTAATCTCGATGCAATTACTCTCGCAGCACTCGGAGTCGGTAAGGGAAGTGATCCGGACGTGGCTGAACGCTCAGACTTGATTCTGGCTGATGCCGTCAATGCGCTGGTCCATACGGTCGATCCGGAAACTCAGGAACCCGCAATTCTCGCGGCCACCAACTCCGGTTTGTATCGCACTCTCGATCCGACTAAAGGCTGGCAGAAACTTTCTTACGGAAGTTTCGATCCGCGCACGACGTGTATTTCGACCAGTCCAAAGCAACCGGAAACAATCTGGGTGGGAACGCCGAGTTCCGGAGTTCTGATTTCGCGCGATAGCGGCAAATCGTGGCGCCAGGTTAATGGTGTATCACGTGAAGCTCCGGTTAACACGATTGCCCAGGATCCACAGCGACCCGATTACGTCTACGTCGGAACGAAGCAAGCCTTGTTCATGTCGCATGACGGTGGTGACACATGGAGAGTTCGTGGTGGCAATCTTCCTTTCGGAGACTTCACGAGCATCCTGATCAATCCGCGTAACGGCGACGAGATATTTGCCGGCAACGCTTTTCAACAGACGGACGTCGGCGGCGGTGTTTTTCGCAGCACGAACGGAGGCCTGAGCTGGGCTCGAATCGATCCGAAAGACGGTCGTTTACCGAGCCAGCGAATCTGGGCGCTCGCGTTTGATCCGCACGATCAGAACATCCTCTTTGTTGGCTCGCACTCGGCAGGCGTATACGTGGTGCCCCGCAGAAACGACGCCATTTCATCAGCTCAGTGACGACAAAAATGTAGGTCCTATATGTCCTATAGGACCTATTCTCCCGTCTTTCCTTGACATGCGCTTACACTGGCGTGTACATTGCCGCCCTACCCGGTAAAAAGGCGGCGGGTGTTTGTCGGACCAAGCGGGGCAACTACGGCAGGGCGGTAATCGAAACAAATTAGCTCGACATTTCAAATCCAAACGGCTCGCTTCCTCGCCAGCCTTCA
>DATEIS010000276.1:0-30524 GCA_035278765.1 Pyrinomonadaceae bacterium
CTGGTCAAACCATGGTTGTAAATGCTGATCACTGACCAGGTCGCTACCGCTCCCTGTACTGACCCGATCCAAGCGCGATTCTAGTTTCTCAACCAAAAGTTGGAGACAAAGTTCAATGCTTCGGTTGGTGATTATCCAAACCGGTGGTGCTACTTTCGTGCCACTTCTTTAGTCGTGCAATTTCACTGCTCGTCCGTTGTCGCAATACAGTCGAGCGAATGCGGTTATCCAAACTACAAACTGGTCATGGCATTCGGCAAAAGTTTTTGCTGGGCTTGACGACTGTCTTGACGCTGTCTGAGCCTTTCGATGTCGTCAAGACGTTTACTTATCGTCCGGAGTACTTCGGCAAACACTTCTGCGATCTCGGTCATGATTTGCTGCGTGGACCTTCCGAATGGACCATCGGTGAACGCGAACTGTTTGGCGCATTCACCGCAAGCCTGAACCAGTGCCTCTTTTGAACCAAAGCTCACCGCGCGGTCGCGTGGACTATTCTTGGTCCTCAATTAACAGGTGAAATCTTTACGGATTGGCGGAACGCCAGGATTGATGAGCGGCTCCGTGCGACTCTGACTTTTCTGGAGAAAGTTACAATTGCGCCGAGCCAGCTCAGCGTCGAGGATCTTGCGATTCCACGCAGAGCCGGTGTGAGCGACCGCGCGATTCTCGATGCGACCTACATTTGCGTGGGCTTCAACATCATCACGCGAATCGCCGATGCTCTTGGTTTTAAGGTTCCTGCTGAAGACTTGTTTGTCAGGGCAGCAAAGCTGCTAAAGATCTTTGGTTACAGACGACTCAGCGGTTTTTGGACTTCCGGTTCCAATAAGCACGATCCTTACGCGAAAAAGATGGACCGTCTTCGACACGCCGTTCTCTCAGGACCAGGATCGCTGCCGCCTCACGTGCGGCAGGCAATCAGTGAAGGCGCCAGACTCCCGGGAGCTTTGGACGTCTTTGTTCAGAAGATCGTCGCGGAAGCCTCCATTCTAACTGACGACGACATCGCCGAACTGCATCGAGCCCACTACACAGATGATCAGATCTTTGAAGCAATCGTGAGCGCCGCTGTGGGCGCTGGTCTGTTCCGACTCGAATCTGTGCTGAATCTTCTTCACTCAAAACACACTGAGGAGTTCAGTAAGGCTGACACACCCTTGAAAGAGCTTGCCATCGGTGTCTAAAAAAAAAGGCAAAAGGCATTTCGCCCTTTGCCTGCTCGGAAATAATTCCCGTCAGTTAGTTATTCCGGTTGCCGGGTGATGGACTGCTATTCGCGTTGTTCGCGTTGATGGGACGAACACCGGAAGTGTTCTGATTCCCATTGTTGTTTTGCACAACGCCGGTATTCGCGGGTGCAGTGTTCGAGTTCAAATTGCTGTTCGCGGTATTACTGTTGGATGTGGTGCTATTGCAACCTGCCAGTCCAACCACCGCAAGCAGACACATAACTACTAAAGTTCGCTTCATCGTATCCCTTTCTTCGAGGCGCTCGTTTAGCGGTAAACTTCTTCGCCGCGATTTTTCTTCCAATCTTCCTCGAAGTAAGTAGCGTCTTCAGGGTTACGCGGTGTTACGCCCATCATGATTCCGCCCCGCTTGATTCCTTCTTCGTATTTCTTGACGCGTTCCTCTGGTATTCCTGCACCGACGAGAGCGCCGATCAATCCACCTGTCGCGCCGCCCGCTCCGGCTCCCGCCAATCCGGCTGCGATTGGACCAGCAATAAGTAAACCGAGTCCTGGTAACGCTAATGTGGTTCCGATTGCCGCGATCGCTGCCAACGTTGCTCCTACTACTCCACCGATCGCTGCGCCAGTGCCGGCGCCTTCGAGTGCCTTATTGCCGAGTTCGGTTTCACGACCGTCGTCTGTGAAATGTTTCTTTCGTGTTTCGTCCGACATAACG
This sequence comes from Pyrinomonadaceae bacterium, assembly GCA_035278765.1. Taxonomy (GTDB): domain Bacteria; phylum Acidobacteriota; class Blastocatellia; order Pyrinomonadales; family Pyrinomonadaceae; genus PSRF01. The sequence continues at coordinate 1,912 of DATEIS010000276.1, forward strand.
AGATTGACGTCTTCTTGTCCATAACCTCGCTCGACCATTGATCCGTATGCGCGCTCCGCGCTTTCCCTGTCTGGGAATAGTCCGGTGACCATGCCTGACTGTGCTGTTCTTGATGCTGATGATTCTGCCATATTTCTCCCTTTAACCAATTAAGTGAATGAATGTCTTGTTTCTACGTCACCGTGTTTAGCGCGCAGTTTTACTTGTGCAACTTTGGAGCCGAGCGATTAAGACATTGAGATTAAGGAGACTACGCTTTAGCGTCGCCTTAAAAGAAGAAACAGAATCGCGACAACCAGAAGAATTCCAAGTGTTCCCGGCCAGATAAACCATCCGCGCCCACTGCTATAACCTCCAGCGACAACGCACCCTGACGAGAAGAAAAGAAGTAATGTGATGATGCTTAACTGTTTCATTGCTACCCCCAGCTAGTTCGTTTTCGATTTATTCGCAGCAACTGCGATGCCTAATGTGGTGCTTTTATTTTGGCTTGCGCTCGGAAGGGACCAACGAGTCGTGGATATGAATGGCCGCCATTGCGCCTTCGGCTGCTGCAACAATGGCTAACTGAGAGTTTGGTGTGATGTCACCGGCGGCATAAACGCCTTCAACACTCGTTTGTCGCGTCTGATCTACCCACACTAAACCGCAACTTTCATCGAGCTTGCAGCCGAGCATTTGGTGGAGATTGCTTGCGGGTTCAGTGCCGAGGTTGAAGAAAAGTGCGTCGCACTCCAACGCGTCTCCCTCATTGAACAATACTCGTTCTAATTGCTTCGACTTCAAGTCTCCATCCAGTGCCTTAATGCTTTGATCTCGCACGCTAATCTCGAAAGCGGCGAGTTTGGCGCGATCGTCTGTACTCAGACCGTCCTTATCCTCTGTGATTAACGTTATCTTGTTGGTCCAGGTCAGCAAACCTAACGCGAATCCAACTGTCTTCGTACCACTTCCAAGCACCGCAATTCGCTTATCAATGCATTCGTAACCATCACAGTCCGGGCAGTGATGGACGCTTACACCATAGAAATCACGAAAGCCAGGGCAGTCGGGTGTCACATCGCGCAATCCAGTTGCCAGTAAGACACGTCGAGCATCGAATGTGCGTGAATCTTGATTTCCGTTGCCCGTGTAGACGCGGAAATGTTTGTTTGCGAGTCGTTCAATTTCGGTAACGCAAGCTTCGACGATTAGTCCGCCATGAGATGTGACTTCATCGCGTCCGCGTGCTAAGAGTTCAGCAGGCGAGATTCCGTGATGACCCAGGAACCCGTGAACACCGTGGGCATATTCGTTACGCGGACTGTTGTGGTGAAAGGTCAGTGTAGGACGACGATAGCGCGCGAGGAATAGGGACGCGGATAGACCTGCTGGACCCGCGCCCACAACAATGCAATCGTACAAATGCTACTCCTCCGAATCTAAACCCGTGTCGTGCGGCCTTTTACCAACCTGTAAAGAGCTAGCAGTACGATGGCCCCAAAGACTGACAAAACGAGACTCATTAAGAACCCGGGTTGGCTCAGATCTCCAGTGTCATTAACAGGACGTCCGTACCCGAATAGGGCTTGGCCAATAAAACCGCCGATGATGGCCCCGGCGATGCCGAGGAGTATCGTGATGATAGCCCCACCGGGATCCCTGCCTGGCATGATGGCTTTGGCAATCAGCCCTGCGATTAGTCCGAATATTATCCATCCAATTATCGCGATCATTCTTTTGCTCCTTTGAACTCTCTGTACGATTTTGCGCGTGGATTAAGCCACGGAGACAATTCAAGCAAGAAACAAACCACACCGTAGCCAAAACACGTTTTTGTAACCTGATGCAAAGGACTTCATGAGAACAAGGCTGTTAAGGTGGTGATCTTTGAGGTAATGCTGATGGATTGGTTAAACGTTATTCAGTGGCCGGCGATGTTAGTCACAGTTATCGCGGCCTGGTTGGTGGCTTCTCAGAAAAAGTTTAAGAGGAATTGGGGATTCTGGTTATTCCTCGTTAGTAATGTGCTGTGGATTATTTGGGGTCTCCACGACGGCGCACATGCACTGATCTTTTTGCAATTATGCCTGGCCTTCTTGAATATCAGGGGAACGCTAAAAAACCGCACAGACGAGGTCAAAACTGGTGCGTGATTTACCGTTCCCACATCGGTTGGACGGATCATTGGCCTGTCGCATTCGCTGAATCCCACGTATGATTGCTGCGTTCTCCTGGCTGCGTACGGCACACTTTCAATATATGAAAACTTCAATTTACCTCCTTCTCACTATCGTCACATTTGCCACTGTTGTTGACGCGCAGGAAAGAGCTCCCCGATTCGAAGTAGGTGCGCAATTTACCGTGCTCAATGCGCACTCCCCCTCACCGGTGCCTCAGAGTCTCGTGATACAACCTGACGACACCACTCATACAGAGCCTGGATTCGGCGGCAGGTTCACCTTCAACCTCACTGACAACGTTGCCCTGGAAGCAGAAGGGAACTTTTATCCTCGCGATCTGACGGGTGATTTTTTGACCACCCTGCCAAATCCATCAGGACACATGTTTCAGGGGCAGTTTGGCGCCAAGATTGGCAAGCGATTTTCCAGATGGGGCGTCTTTGGCAAAGCCAGACCAGGATTTGTAGGGTTCACTAAAGTTAATGAACTGGTCAGCACGCAGACGATTAATGTGCAATTTGCCAACGAGATAATTCCGGTAACGGTCGGCCAGTTTCGAGTTGAGAAAAAACTTTATCCTTCAATCGATATCGGTGGAGTGGTGGAGTTTTATATCTCACGTCGGTGGATGGTGCGATTTGATATTGGCGACACGGTGATACGTTATGGCGAAGTCGCCGCCCAGGGTTTCTCTTTGAGGGAACAAATCGTAAGACGACCGGCAGAGACGCACCATAATCTTCAATTCACTACTGGGATCGGGTTTCGGTTTTAGTGACGTGTTGTGTGAGTCGGTTACCCCGGTATCCATATCTTCTTTGCAGCTATTGTCTCGACGCCGGTCGGCAGCAGGATCGGTTCACAAGATTTGGTGAAAAAAGCAAACCCTTTGTAGCTGACTAGATATTGATAATTGGTTGAGAAGAAACCGCCTTTGGCGTATAGGATTAGCGGCTTCTCAATCTTACTGAGGATCGTGTGGAAGTCGGCGGGGGTAACTTGGACCACCACGCCGCTGGCCTTGATTGCATTAGCGATTGCGGCTGCCACCGCTACCCCACCTGCCGCCGCCATAGATTGTCCTCCTTCAGTGCTTCCAACGACTGTTCGCTTACCGGGCCGTCCACTTTGATTGTAGCGCTGGCAAGTTTGATGAAGCTATAATCCGGCCCAGCTTCAAGCCCACGGCCACTCTAACTTCACAGGAGGGATTGATGATTACACTAAGGGCCGCAAGCATCGGACTCGTATTAATAACGTCGTTGGTTTTAAGTGACCGATTAACACGCAACGTTACGGCTGACAATAGATTTCTCGGGCGTTGGTCTTCGCACATAATCTATGCGTCCGGCGAAGTTAGCGATGGCGCCTTCGATATCAGCGATGTCGATCCTGCGAGCGCCAATAGAGTCAGCGTTATACATTCTTTCCGCGGCGGGCCATTTACCGGCTACATCATGTCTGGTCCTGACCGGATCGAGATTCAAATGCCGCTCGCTGATGGTCGTGTTGCCCACTACAACGGGGTTCTAGTTGCAGAGGATAGAATCGAAGGGCGCTTTTTCGTGACCGGCGACAGGCGAAGTGATCACAGTCATAAACGATCTGAGTCAAGTCGAGTTTCCGGTACTTTTCAAGAGAATGAGGGCGTTTGGATTATCACTAAGCCTTAAACTTCTTGACGATTGAAGCAACTTGTTGGGTACGCTCGGTCTTGCGTGGTCCTATTTCAAAACTAACAGAATGGTCTTCGACCATGTTCGTGAACGGTGGGTTTTCATCGCGAACCTACTTCTTGTCAATAAGACATGTGAGTTTTGAGTGCTTCAACTAAGTCGGTTAGAAAAGATGACTCGATGGTACTCTTGTAGTCGAGAACCGATTGCTTGGGTGACTTATCGAGAGGAAACACTTTTCCATCTTTCAATTCGTATCCTGCCAATAAGTAAAAATCATCGTTCGTGTCACCGGCTACTTCGAAGTCATGAGTGAGAAAAAATACGTAGCGACTTCCGACTTTCGGCATGTCTTGGTGGCTGGTCCAGGACACCGCAATCTTTCCAGATGGCATCCGAATCCGGCCGCCATTTCTCTCGACACTAATTGTGTCTCCCCCGGTAAGCTGCTTCTTTGGGTCTTCTTTCAAAATAGAGTCAACCTTGACAGCAAATTCGGAATAGACGCCAGTTTTGTCAGGTGTAAGATATGCGTCAGCACGACTAACTGTGCCAATGATGACTGCTGCACTACGCTGAACTGGCAGCGCCGGGAGGCGCACGTCCCAATCGGACGTCGAGAAAATTTGATCTGTTTCTTCGCCGATTGTTTTCCCGTATTTCTTCGAATATTTCCGTGCTTTGAGATCTCGAACGGCTTTTGCCTTAGACTCCGGAGGTGACGGAGCAGCTAAATCGACAATAGGGAAATTGCTGAAGTCAGGATTTTCGGGTTGTTGCTTTTTGAAGAAGGCTGCTCGCGAAAGAACAGCTGATATCGCCACGACAAACAGAAGCAGAAAACATATGGCGATGGGGCCTTTTGTGAGTCGCATAGAGGTCCTCCAGAATGAGCGTAAAGAGGAGTTGGTTGGGGGCCAACATGCTATCTGTACTAACCAATCAAGTCAATGCCTATTGGTTCGTTCTCATTCAAACAAACAGAACGATAGGAAAGGGACTCCCTACAGCTTCAGCCTGATCGTCCAGCGGCGCGACTGATCAGTATCGCAGTTGAACTGAAGAGCCGTCACGTTGTTGGCGTTGCTCACGCCGCCGGCAATCGTCAGGCACTTGTTGGTCTGCACGTTCCTGATCTGGTAGACGCCGCTGCCGGTTACATCGCTGATCCTCCAGGTGCGCGACGGATGGCTGTCGCAGTCGAACTGAAGAGCCGTCACGTTGTTGTCGGTGCTCACGCCCCCGGCGATCGTCAGACATTTCCCCGTCTGCACGTTCTTGACTTGGTATATGTTGCCGCCGGTCATCTCTTTCAGCGTCCATCGTCGTGATGGATCGCTGTCGCAGTCGAACTGCACGGCTTCGACGTTATTGTCGGTGCTCACCCCTCCGGCAATCGTCAGGCACTTGCCGGTCTTGGCGTTGACGAGCATCATCTCGTTGGCGATATTTTGGGTGCGGGCGGGCTGCTGCGCGCCCATGAAAGCCACGGCGAGAGCGGTAGCGCACGCGATGAGCAGGATGCGACGCGTGATCGGATTCTTCGGTGTGTTGGAGTTCTTCATACCATTCTCCTTCGCGCCTTGTGCGCGGGTTGTGGGGCTGGCGCGTGCAAAGCCTTCAGCGATTACCTCAGCGGCTAATCCGCTGTGAACTGATCGCCGATCACCTGACGACACGACATCCGTTTCAGTGATTGAGGCCTAACGAATAGGATTCATTCCGCAGTGCTCGCTGCCGCAAGAGTCGCTGTCAGCTGACGAGTTATGTCAAAGCATTGCTGAATACACTTTCTAGTAGTAATGCTCTAAGGAGTCAATTCGTGTTTGGTTAAGACATTGGAATCGATATATTGACAAAGTTTAGTTCTCTTCCGTACGCTTCCCGCGTCTCCTCAACCTCATTAATGTACACTCCTCGCATCAGCCTTACGTCGATGAATGGAACCAAGACAATGAAATCAGCTATAACTCCTCCCGCGCGCGTCCGTGCGCTGCTATTCACTTTCATTTCCACAACATCGCTTGTATTTGCGTTACTGACCACGAACCAATGGTTTGTCGGGCTAGTAACAGGCAGCGCTGCGGGTAACACGATCACAGTAAACAGCACTTCTGATGTGGTGAATAATGCTGACGGCCTATGCACTCTGCGCGAAGCAATCGTTGCAGTGAACACTAACACCGCGTCAGGTGCAGTGGCCGGCGAATGCGTCGCCGGCAATAGTAGCGGCTCAGATGCTGTCGATCTCACCGGCTTGACGGGCTCGATAACGGTGGCAAGTTTGCTGCCGGATCTTTCTTCCGACATGACACTCACCGGGCCAGGCGCCGGTACACTGACCGTTTCACGTAGCACTTCGACCTCTTGGATGTTCTTTATAAGTTCCAACGCAACTGTGAGTATCTCCGGGCTTTCACTTCAGGGCGGCGCCAGTGACACTAATACCGGAATCGCCAACCTTGGGATCTTGAATCTTACCGATTGCAAGGTAAGCGGCTTCGGTAAGGGCCTTAGCAACGGGTTAAAAACGCTCACCATCTCGAATTGTGTCGTGAGTGGAAATGTCAACGGAGGAGGAATTTCAGTTGGTTCAGGCACCGTTAACCTGATCGATAGCGAGGTCAATGACAACGATTCGCACGGCGCATTCGGGCCCGGAATCGATAATTCCTTTGGAAGGCTCAACGTAACCAACAGCACTATCAAAGGAAATAAAGGCCATTTTGCAATCATGAATGGCGCGACAGCAACGTTTATTAACAGTGTAGTAAGCAATAACGTCGACGGTGGCTTCTTAAATAACGGTACCCTTTCAATGACCGGTGGCTCAGTCACCGGAAATACCAACTTCGGCGGACTTCTTTCAGCTGGCGTAGCAGTAATAAGCGGCGTGACAGTCTCCAACAATTCCAACATGGGTTGGGTTTTCTCCGGTGGTGGCGGCATCTTCCTTGGTGGTACTAGTGCCACTGTCATTAATTGCCTGGTTACAAACAACTCAGCCAGCGGACACGGAGGAGGAATTCACAACGCAGGTGGGAAAGTAACCGTCATCAACACGACCATTTCTAATAACACCACCTTCAGCGGAGGCGGTGGTGTTGCTGTCAGTGGACCCGCCTCAGATTTCACTGGTATCAATCTGACAATTACCGGCAATCGTTCGAACCTGGGTGGTGGAGCATTCCGAGAATCTACGCCCATGAAATTTAGGAACAGCCTTATAGCCGGAAACTTCCAGTTTAACGGCACCACTCCGAGTGACATTGGCAGTCCTGTTGATGTGTCGAGCTCGTTCAATCTGATCGGGGTAGGCGGCTCAGGCGGACTTACCAATGGAGTCAATAACAATCTCGTCGGCGTAGCGGATCCTCGACTTGGGCCACTCGCGAACAACGGTGGACCAACTCAGACCTATTCACTTCTTTCAGACAGTCCGGCACTCGACGCCGGTGATAACTGTGTTACTGAGGTGACGCACTGCGGAGAACCAACCGTTCCGCAAGTAACGACAGATCAGCGTGGCGCGGGTTTCAATCGTATAGTTGATGGACCTGACGCGAACACGACCGCAATCGTCGATATCGGCGCCTACGAAACTCAACTGCCGTTAGCTAGCCTTGCAAACACAACCACCAACGAGGACAAGCAGTTAGTGGTCCCTTTCGATGCCGGAGATGCCGGTACTATCACCTCCATAACCGCCACTTCCAGCAATTCAACACTGGTACCGAATGACTCTGCGCATTTGAGCGCGGCACTTGCCGGGACTACTGGAGTTATAACGATTAATCCGAGCGCAGACCTTTTTGGCGCATCCGACGTGACGGTTACCGTGAATCGCACGGGCGGCACCGAGGTAAAGACGTTTACACTGACAGTTAATTCTTCGAACGATGCTCCGTCGTTCACAAAGGGCTTGGACCAGACGGTGAACGAAGATGCGGGCGCGCAGACCGTTGAGAACTGGGCTACCAATCTATTAACAGGGCCAGCGGACGAAGCGGGCGAAACTCTGACTTTTCAAGTAACTGCCAACACCAACGCGGCCTTATTCTCAGTAGGGCCAGCCATTAGCTCGACTGGCACATTGACTTATACGCCGGCACTCAATGCGAATGGCACGGCGACCGTCACGATCGCGTTGAAAGACAGCGGAGGCATAGCCAATGGCGGAATTGATACATCCTCGACACAGATATTCATCATCACGATTAATCCAGTGAATGATGCACCCACATTTAACAAAGGACCCGATCTCATTGTTAATGAAGACTCCGGCCTGCAGTTTGTCTCCTGGGCAACAAATGTTTCCACCGGGGCGCCAAACGAGTTTCAGGCGCTGACGTCTCAGGTGATCGAGAACACTAATCCGAATCTGTTTTCATCAGCACCGGCCATTGGTTTTAATGGCACATTGGGCTTCGCACCGGCGCCGAATGCGAGTGGCTCGGCAACGATCACCATTGTTCTCAAAGATAACGGAGGCATTGCCAATGGAGGAGCTGATACATCGGCGCCTAAAACCTTTACTATTACAGTGCGCTCCGTGAACGATCGGCCGTCATTTACACCAGGACCGACTCAGTTCGTCTCCGAAGACTCCGGCCCACAGACCATAGCAAACTGGGCCACTGATTTCTCGGTAGGCCCGGCTGACGAGGCCCAGCAGACACTCAGCATTACGTTAACGAACAGTAACAACGACTTGTTCTCGGCACAGCCTGCGCTTGGTGCAACAGGCACACTCACCTACACACCCGCTCCTAATGCCAATGGGTTTGCTACGGTCACGGTTACACTCAAGGACGACGGGGGAACAGCGAACGGCGGTCAGGACGCACTCTCTCAAATCTTCTTCATTGTGGTAAGTGAGATCAACGATGCGCCGGTCAACACAGTTCCCGGACCACAGAGTGTAATCAAGAACAGCTTGTTGTTTTTCTCTGCTACCGAGTCAAATCAGATCTCGATAGCCGACGTTGACGGCGGCAACGCAGCGAGACAGGTCACTTTAATTGCCGACAATGGCGTAATCACTCTCAATAGGACTATGGGGTTGAGCTTTTCGGACGGCAATGGCACCGCCAATTCGAAAATGAGGTTCACGGGAACTATCATCAACATCAACGCGGCGCTCAACGGAATGCGATTTACGCCTACGAACGACTTTACGGGCCATGCGCAGCTTCAGATCGAGACCAATGACTTAGGCAACACTGGCACTGGTGGAGCGCTATCAGATTCAGATACGGTCAATATCACCGTCGTTGACGGAAGCGCACTGCAATTTAGTGTGCCGTCTTACGCGGTGGTAGAAGGCTCAGAGCTCGTGACGATTACAGTTACACGAATTGGCAGCGGCGGTACGGCTTCGGTTAACTACTCTACCTCCAATGGTACCGCGACTGGGGGTGTGTCCTGCGGATCGGGCATTGATTACGTCACTACATCGGGCACACTTTCATGGGCAACCGGTGAGACAAACGCCAAGACTTTTACGGTGGCAATTTGCGAGGATGCAGTGAATGAGCCCGATGAAACTGTAAACCTGAGCCTGAGCGCAGTCACCGGAGAGGCATCCCTGGGATCGCCGCGGATCGCGGTCCTGACCATTGCTGATGCCGGTCCGCCGGTTTTGCTTACTGAGGAGAATACAGACCATGCGATCGCACTCGACTTGGTAACGTTGACACGTGACCCGTTCTCATTGACCAACCCGTTCAATCTGAGCACCGACCATCGTCGCCGCATATCTTTGTTTATCTGGAAGCTTGCACTCCGGCCAACTGATACAGCGTCCGATGTGATCGTGGTTGCGGAAGACGAGCAAGGCAAGACCTATCCGCTGACCGTTGAATATGTGGGAGCGGTGGCTGATGTCCCGCTAGTCAGCCAGGTTGTCGTTCGCTTGCCTGAGGAAGTAATTGGTGCCCCAAGAGATCTGAGAGTCACGATTCAATTACGAGGCACGGCCACCAATAAAGGAGTCATCAAAATCGGTGTGCCTTAAGCATGTCGTCAAAGATCCGGCAGGCGTCCGTGCCACATAGCGTGCAGCGGCGTTGGCAGATCTCCCGACGTCCAACAGTTCCTCTTTGCTCCGCATCACTTGCTATCAAAACGATTCGGCAGTAGAACTATCAGACGTAGTACGGTCGTGTTTGACGCTTGGCTTCCCCCAAGCACCCCGGCGGATGTTGCGCGACTACTCAACTCGATGTCGCTCACCACTGCCTCGCCTTTCAACTCGTCGCCCATTTCAAGACTGCCGCATCTCGTTAACTTGGGCGTTCGACATCCTTGCATAGTGCTACGCATCTGGAGATTAATAAATGGCTACACTCTTTCTAAGCCATTCGTCGCAGGACAAGCCCCTGGTCCGGCGGTTGGCCAACGAACTGCGACAACGCAATATTTCCGTTTGGCTTGATGAATGGGAAATCGATGTCGGCGAAAACATCACCGAAAAGATACAAGCAGCGTTGATGCAAGCGAAGTTCGTGGCTGTCTGGCTGACAAAGAGTTCGGTGACTTCCGGATGGGTTACCAAAGAATGGCAAACCAAAATCTATCAGGAAATTTCTTCCAAACAGGTTTTAGTACTACCTTTGCTCGCTGAAGATTGTGAGATTCCTTTATTCCTGAGCGACAAGAAATACGCTGATTTCCGGGTCTCGTTTCGCGAAGGCGTAGCCTCGCTAATGCGAACTTTGAGTCGGCAGAATATACACGCGACTCAACCGCCGCCAGCCGATACCTCGTTCACAATCAGCGAATACACAAGAGGTTTTCTCAGGGACTTGGAAGGAGCGCAAATACCACTTCCCACCGTCGGCAATCTCAACCTTGTTAGCTCTCTTAAAGCGCTGCCACGTTCGGGCAAGCTGCTTCGACTCGAAGGAATGTCTCCGCAATTGCCGATCAGATCGATTTACGACCACGTGCTATCGGTAGCGCACTCGGCTGACTGCTTGTTGCCTTTGGTTGATCCCGGAATCTACGGCAGGGAGCGCGTAGAGCTCGCCCGAGTTATCGCGTACCACGACATTTGCGAGGTGGTTCTCGGCGACATTCCCCAATACACCAGGCTAAATCGCAGCAAACGAAACAGAGCCAGAGTAACTGCAGAAATTCGACTGTCGCAGCTGCCGGACGGTGAACCAGAAAGAATCACCAACAAGTTCATTGCGATGTTTTTGCAGGATAGCGAGCGCGACTCTCTGCTTAGGACCATGGAAGTTATGGACAGTGATTCCCCGGTCCGGCATTTTTCTTATGCTCTAGATAAGCTCGATCCCATCATCGCAGTGTGGCGTTACATACATCAATTTCGCGCCGACGAGTCGTTCAAGATTGATGATTTCCTGACTCGCATGCGCCATTTTTTTGAAAATCCGCGGGTGCGAATCGTAATGGGCGCTAAAGTTACAGACCGGAGAATGGTAGAGCTCGTTGACCAATTACAGAATCCTGAACGAGCTCGTTACTATTTTGAACGATCTTCATTACTGCAGGAGCAGTTATTTGCTTTTCCAGAAAACGTGGTGCGCAAACTTATCGAAGGTCGCAAGTTGGAATTTACAGCTTCACGGAAGCGTCGCCTTCCTCGATCGACCGCACGGTCTTCGTCTGACGCTTCAGGCCGCCGCACATCCAGAAATTAGGCGGCATGTGCGAGAGAGAAGAGCACAAGGCGTAGCTTGCTTGTTTTCGGCTATCTGTAAATTGTTGAAATTATTGGTGGCCAGGGACGGAATCGAACCGCCGACGCCGGCCTTTTCAGGGCCGCCTACCGAATCGCGGAAGTGGTTTGAAATCAACGGATCTCGTTGAAACTAACGAGCTTACGCCAGCGGCGCTTTAGGCTGATGTAGGCTCGTTTGGTCTATTTTAGGCTTCCCGATGTTCGCGTATTGTTCGCGCGCTCAACGCTTGTATCCATTTACGCCGACACTCACACATTTCCCGACATACCACAACGGCGCGTGGCAAACCAATCAATAATGGCGAACCATTGACACACCTCCAATGTCAAATGCCCAACGCTTCGTCTCTTCATAACGTGCGCGAATGTAAGCGTCCCGCGATTATACCCACGAGTTACTGGAGATTTCCGGTTTTTTGAGATACCCCGCTTAAGCGTTCGGCAACTCCCCCAAGAGTATTAACATCGATTGGTTCCTTACCTTGATTCGCGTCTCGATCGACTGCCGATCCGATCACGGGCCTAAGTTCCTAATCGGGAGCGCTGGGGAGTAGCCGATTGTTCTCGTGGATCATTGGGTTACTGCGCTAGTAAGCAACAAGGTCATCCATATTGCGGTCCAGGATATCGGTGGCCTCTTTGGCAGAGAGCTTAAACTCCAAGAGTGCCAAAAGATCGCCGAGACTTACTGGAGTAGATCCTTTTGCATGGACCTGCTCTGAAAAATAAATCAGGGCTTCGGCGAAATGTTGAAGTGCCGCATGGAGGCTTGCAAGCATGATGAAGCCAAGAGCATCACGTGACCACCCCTCCCCATCAAACTTGCCGTCGATGATCTCCTGAAGTTTAGGCATCTTGAGTGGTGCCGAGTTCTTCATCTCCTTTAGCGTAGTCGTCATCTTGACCATAGACTCCTGAAGCTGGGGAACTTTGGCCAATTCCTGTAGCCAGTCCACAAGAATATGAATCAGTTTGGTAACAATCAAACCTATTTTTCTCAAGTCAATGACTTCATCCTCTGGCGGGAAGACATCCCAGTTCTCTGGTTTGCCCCACAGAATGATTTCAATCTCGTCCTGAAGCGCATCCCACTGGTTCCACACTTTCTTAGTCGCATCGAGCACCCCTTCGACCATCAACACATAATGGAACAAGACCAGTTTTATCATTGGGACAACAAAGCTTAGCCCCAGCTCATCTGTCAGTAACTTATCGTCAACTCGCCTTTTCAGGTTCTTGAACTTCCATCTATCACGGGTCGACATCCCCTTACCGAAGATTTTTTTGTTAATCATCATGGCACCAAAGAAACGCCCCAACAGCTCTCCGAGCTTCTCCATCTCTTGCGGAGTGTAGTTGTGGTCTACAAACTGATCGTATAGAAGTCCAGCAGTTTTGGAGATAGCTTTTCCTGTTTCTTCGGTGTGAGTGGCCGCAAAGATGCCAATCCCCGGGACGAGCACTACCCAGTCTGTGAGCATCCCTCCGGTAGCTTTGTTCGCTACAAATGCGACTGAAGCTAAGCGGAGTGCTTTTTGAGCTAACTGAACCGCTCCTTGCACGTCAGAGTAAAGTCCCACCAGCTGTTTTTTTCCGGATTTTAGTTCTTTGTCAAAGTTCGTTAGTGTCAAAAGCAAATGTCTATGACGCAAACGATCCCATTCCTGCTGATTGATAGGTGGCTTATCCCCAAGCTTGGCGAAGAGATCCAGAAGCACTTTTACTTGTTCGTACTCGAGGTAGTAGAGGTTATGAGCCAGGAGAAGACTGCCACTCCACATACTGAGAATGAACTTAACGAAGCGATCTTCAAGAAGCTTCCTGCTGTTTTCATCTACGGAACTTTTTAGTTTGGATAATGTGTCGTCGACTTTATTCACTGCTGCTTGAATGCGACTTAGAGTCTTAATAATTTTGAGGCTGGTTGGTTCCAGGTCAATCAATGAGCCCCACTTGCTAATTAGGGCTTCAAATGTATCGGTCGTGTAACCCGTCAGAAATCCCCGAACCATCGCTGTATAGTGGGTGGTTGGAAATACCCCTAAGATTACATTGGCAAACATCAACACCAGATCGGTTCGAAATTTCTTGATCGTTTCTTGCGCTGCTCGTTTTAGCGGTACGCTCGATAGACGATCCAAGACATAGGCTCTAAATCTCTCCGCGATTATGGCTGGGCCGATTATGACGAAGCTCATCACGGCGAGACCTCCCCAGACCACAATTTTGGAGAGAGGGATGAGTCCTTCGGAGTTCCGGTAGATAACTTTTGCAAAAACTCCTATGGCGAAATAATCTTCGAAAAACATTTCCTGCTTGATGCGGATTATTAGTTTTAAAGTTTTGTGATACAGGTAGACGTAGTCTTGATCGGCACCAACTAATCTGAGAGTTGCCGCGACCCTGCTTCCGCGAGGAACCAGGTAGAGGTTCTTATCCTCTTCAGCCAGCCGGATGAACTTGAGAAGCTGTTGCCGAAGTGGGTTCTTTGGATCTGCGGCAGCGCTTCGCATTTCGTCCAGGAATAGAGGGTTTCTAGGGGGGCGAGGAGTATTGCGCCCCCCGTATGGGTTATCTCTCAACCAAACCCAAGAGTCCGAAAACTTCAGACGCACCAGCTCCTGTACCCATTCTTGATACGTCCAACCTATGGTGTTCGCGGGATCGGGGCCTTCAAAAGGGATGTTCCATAATTGCTTGACGTGGTATCGGGAATCGATCACCTCCTGGTCGGGGAAAACAAGCCCGCCAGGGATCTTTGTGGTGGGAGTAAGCCAGTCTGGCGATCCATCGCTTCCATCAAACGAATAGAGAAACGTCAAGCTCGGAGGTGGAGTCACCGTTTGATTGTTTATGAGCAGGTTGTCGTATCGCTCAACGATAAGTTTGAGAATATCTCGATCATTAGTGATGCCTTCAAGATTTAAAAGGTCACGTACGAAGACGCGCCCTCTTCTGCTGTTATTAAAGAAAACTTTGAAGATTAACCTAATATCGTCAAACTCGAGAAACAGGTAAACACGGTCTCTTTGAAGTTCCAGTGGTATGAAGTTCAGTTTGATGTAATCATCGCTGAGATTCTCAGGCTTGTACTCCCTGTCTGCCGGATCCTTGGTTTCTTTGACCTTCCATTTTTGATAATAGTCCCGTTGCTTATTGGTGTGATCATAGGTTCCGTCTTGAGCCGCGGCAGTGAAGAATCCGTTGTAGTTGAGTTGGTCGCTTTCCTTGTCAGGTAAGCGGATATTTGCGAGCGGTTGGCGATAAATCTTCTCACGAACGATGCGTGATAACCTGGTGGCCACCTCGTAAAAAGGAAACTTACTGGCGAGCATTTCCTCCTTGGAGTCCAACACCAGGTCGACTCGGCGCTGGAGCAAAGCTTGAGCCTCAGGCTGGCTATAGCTCTTTCCTCCAAAAATTCCAGAGGCATTAACAGCAACCTTGGTGAAGTTATCTAGATCGGTGATAGACACCGGTGTAGTGTCATACTTGGAAAAAAAGGGAGTCGAGAGACCCAGAGACCTGAATCTTGCGTTGAGTGAATCGGGCTTATCTTTGTAGTACAAGCCCAAATATGTATCCCAAAGATGATGCGCGAGATCAGTTTGCGAGTTGAAGAAGCCTTCAACGTGTTGCACTAGTGTCGCTTTAATTTGATCTAGGCTTGGTTTAGACATGTGGTCTCACGCTAAAACTGCACTTGATTTGCGAAGACAGCGCCCGCTCTTTACTCCAAGTCAAAATCAGGCAATGCGTTGCTCTCCTGCAAATACACAAGGTTAGTGGGCACCCGAACTTCCCATGGATCTCCGACGAGTCGAGCGCCGAATGAGTAAGAAAGGCCGGATTCTGTGGAGCCTCTGGATGGTAGAACAAGGAGGAGTTCGGTAGGCGAAGTCACTTGTTCAATGCGGTAAAGCGTGTCTTGAATCATGATGTCGCGATCCGTATGTAGTTTTTTGTTAAACTTGGTGTCTGTCCCGATAACAACGGCGCTTCCTTGTTGCACGGAGATGGTGCCCAAGCCTTTAGTAAACGCGCCTCTTGTCTCTTCGCGAATCTCATCAATCATTGAGACATACAATGACCCGTCTATGTTGAACTCGCTTTCCTCCTCCCAGGGCCTATTTCCCGTTAGCAGGAAATACGAAACCGCGCTCTCGAAACCCGGGCGCACAGGTACCTGTATACGAGCAGCACCGGCTTGTAGGAATTTGGCGAAGATTGGATCTCTCTCGTCGAGTTGAAGGTATTTCGGCCAGTCGTCCTTGCGAGCCCAATAGTAGGGGTAGAAGCGGTAAGTGGAATTGACCCATTCAAAGGCTTGTTCAAAGAACTGTATGTAATTACCTTCGGCCTGCGCCTCGGCGAGATCCATCTGCGGGTAACCGTATTGAGGGACGCCACGGCGCATCGCGTCGAAGTCATCAAAATGCTGCCCCGTGAGCATTGAGATCGACGCACGCTTCAGTTCCGTGCGCTCTATGTCTCGATTTATCTCCGGAGGACGAGAGCCAAATTGGATTTGACCTGTCGCTTCAAGACGCGTCATCTCGGAGTCGAACTGGCTCTTCTTTTCGTTGTAGGCGCTAAGAATGGCATTGTAGGTTTCAATCTGCCATGTCTCGTAAGCTTCTCTGCTTCTCTCGCAAAGCACCTCAATGGTGACGGAAAAGCTAGCGATTCGGTAGCCAAAGACGGCCAAGGGAATAATGCCATCTTCATTGTGCATCGCTGCGCTGGCCCAGGGGCCGATAAAAGTCCGTCCCACATAAAAGCCTAACGTGGGTTGGGATAACTCTCCATTTGATTCTGGCCAAACCGTTCCATTGCCTTTGACCCATGCCTTGACTGCACGATAACCGCTCGGTACCTGCATTTCCTCATTGCTAATAATTACCGAGCTGTCATCTTCGTTTTTATTCTCGTCGCCCAAGGCCGTGCCGATGATTTTGTAGGTTGGCGGTGGCGGCGCAACGTTGTTCACCCCATATTTGCTGACCCAGAACAGGTAGTTCGATACGTCGATGTCGCCAGGAGTCAGCGAAATGAAAGTCTTTGTGTTACGCATGCAGTATCCCGGAGGATCGGGCCGCTGGAAGCTCACACCTTCTTTAGGAAGAACTGTCAGCGCGTGTTTATACAGAGCCGCAGGTTCAGGCACGACAAACTCGAAGATCATCCGCAGTCCATAGCTGACCACCTGAGCTTCATAGATCTTGTCTACCCACCTATAGATTCCGACAACGTGCGCGTCACCCAGCTTGTTATCAAATCCATGCTTATTCGTCTCCTCGAACTCTCTTTCCGTGGTGACAGTGCGGCGTTCCAGCACTCTCTCCTGCGTTCGCTGCACCGCCTTATCAGTTATCTCGCGGGAAAACCGGGTGGCAGTCTTGTTATTCTCCTCGCGGGTATTCGCTCTTACGAAGTTGAGATTGACAGTGGCACCGGCAAATGGACCATAGGAGGCTGACATAGAGACGCCAACCTCGCGGGAAGCTTCTTCCTTGATGACCTCTGATGTCTCTTGTTGCAACTCGAAGCGTTCGGCAGTTTGTAGGTCCCGCGAATCCTCTTTGGTGGTTTCGGTCTCAAGCAGTCTCGCTTCAACAATCCGAGTGCTCTGCCTGTGATTTCGTTTCTTGCTCTCACCCATCATGATGTTTTCTATGTGGGCGATCTCGCCGGGTACGTACCGTTTGATCTTCTGACGCACTTGAAGCAAATCCGCGATTCCAATGGGTCGGATGCTGCTGGGGGAAGTGTTGGGCACAGTAGGCTGAGAAACAATTGGAGACTCGGGCAACGTCTGCAGACAGGCTCCAGGCACCTTATCTGAACCATCTATCGCTTCTGCGCTCAAGTCGTTCACAGAAGTGAATATATCTCCAATGCGCACAAGAGTCGTCGAGCCTCTTCCGTTAAACAACTTCTCTGAGACGGCGGCGATCTCTCTTTCGATCATCGTGGAGGTGTGATGAACATCTACAAAATCGCCGGGGATGTTCAGTTGGTTCAGCAGAGTCTTTGTAGGAGCGCTTAAAGCCGTAGCCCGCGTAGTACTGAGAACAGGAGAGGTGACACTTGTTGCGTGGCTCAAGATTGAGATACGACCAGGCCTCCCAGCCGGTGACACAGCGATTGGGATCAGGTCTTGACTTGACTGACCCCTCCGGGAATCGTTGGTATCTGCGCTGTATGCTGAAACAACTTCCTCTAGTCCACTCTTCAGTTGTTTGAGCCTCTGAGACAGGTTTTTGATTGTCTCGTGAGCCGCGGTGTGCCTTTCCAGGTTTTTTTCTGCGGCCTGTTTCAGAATTTGGTCGTGCGGATTGATCGAGGAAGGAAGTGGAAAAACGTCTTCTGGAAGCAAGAGCCGAGCGCTCATTGCTTCGTCTCTATTCACAGTATTGTCTGACCAGTCGGACATCCTTTCAAGCAACCCGATGATTTTCATAAAGCGAAACAGCGTATCTCTCTGTTCCTTTGGCAGGCTTGGCAGGATGTTAGCGGCAATAACGCTATCGGCCACCCTTGTCCGGGTTTCGCGAAAATCGTCACTCTTGAGAAGTTTCGGTAAAACAGTTCCCAACTGACCGCTGACGTGGTCCAGAATTGCCTGGACTGGAATTAAAGATCGCTGTTTCAAGAACCATTCAGCAAACTCTTCCAGCTGGAGGGGGAGAGGAGAACTGCCAAGGGCGTACCGACCCGATTCGACATACTTTTTAGCTTGGTCCTCAAACGAGGATCGCGGTTTACCAGACTGCTTCAACCTCCGCAGATCGGTATGAAACGGGCTGGAATTCTTGCCGTCGAAAATAACAATATCGTTTTGTTCGACGTCTACATCTTGTGGCGGCCGAAGATTGACAAAGCGGAAAATCTCATTCGTCATGAAGAACTCCTTAAGTTGAGGGTTAGTCGTTCAGTGGGAACGAAGTTCACGACCTCCTCCGAGAATATGTGGAGTTAAATTGGTCAAATTCCGGCGAAGCCGTCGTCGCTGCGGTCTTCAAATGATTGGTTTCTGAGCGTCGCGATATGTTCAATCCTCGCGAATAGTCCTTCTGTTCTCGGCCGGTACCGAGCGATGCTATTTGTTCGGTAAGAGGGACAAGATCTCCTCGCGAAAGGATGAATGTATCACTCTCATGTCGCGAGCTACGGTCCTTTCGATAACGAGGAATTCCTCTTGAGGTCTTCCGGCTTACGCCCGGAATCGTGAAGCTCCATCCAAGACCATACGGCGCATTTCCATTGCCGGTGCGGTAGCGCAGGCTGAACTGTGGTTGGAACCCATTACGTCCCGGCGACACGGCCAGGGGTACAGTGAAGTTGCCGGTCTTCGAAAATGTTTCATCTATGTCGTGAAGGGCTCCACCACCCTGCGGTGTGGAAATCTTTTCGGAGGTACGATTGGATTTGTTTGCCATTGAAGACGGGCTTCCGTGGCGACTACACTACTGATGATTCTAATCCATAGTTACGATGATTCTTTTGAGGATTGAGAGACTATATCGGGGAATAGTTAGGATCTGTGCGGTACCACACATAGGCGAGGTCTCAGGATGTGCTTCATCAGAAAGCAGGTAGGTCAATGAAATTCTTCGTCCGTATCCACATCGAGAAATATTTGGCCCGCTTTGTTATCGAAGGCGGAACTTCGAAGGGGACCAAAGCGGGCCAAGTTACGTAACATCGGATGATCCGACATCTTGCCTCTGGGATTATCGAATACCGGATGTTTAATCCGATTCTAAGAATCGACTGAGTTCATTCTCCAGCTCGGAGGATCTAATCTGACACTCCCATACCACGAATGACTTCCAACCGGGATCAAAGACTTTCGTTTCCATGACCTACGTCACACGTTTGCATCGTGGTACATGATGAACGGTGGCGACCTTTACGAGTTGGCAAAGATCTTGGGCCACTCGAATATTAAGATGACCGAGCGTTACGCGAAGCTGGCGAAGCAGCATATTGCCAGAACAAGCAACACGGCTCGGGAAATGTGGAAGTTACTTGAACCGATCAGCAAGAAAGAGGCTGTAGGGTAAACCGATGTACGCGTATTGTTCGCGCGAGGATTTTTGAGTGTTTTTGGCTATCTGTAAGTTGTTGAAATTAATGGTGGCCAGGGACGGAATCGAACCGCCGACGCCGGCCTTTTTCAGGGCCGCCTACCGAATCGCGGAAGTGGTTTGAAATCAACGGATCTGATTCAAGATCAACAACTTATGTCGTTCGCACTTTAGGCTCACGTAGGCTCCTTTGGGCAGCTTTCGGCTGCTCGATGTTCGCGTATTGTTCGCGCGTCCAAACATGTGCCCGGCAAGCACAGCGCCTCGGATCCCTCCGCTCTTGCGCCTTGCTCCTGCAGCACGATTCGAAGACTGTTCTGAGTCATCGCGCAGTCCTGCGGGAATTGCTCGCGAGGTCTAATCAGCAAGGCTTGGCTTTATTTGCTGGCCCATCGCTGAGGCGCTGAGAACGGCGACGGCAAGTGAGGTCCATAACCACTTCATTTTCATTTTCTCCGGGTAGAATGTCTGCCCAGAAGGAATCACATATTCATCGCGTGATCAATTCCTTCTTCGCAGAAGTAGTGCGTAGGTGTTCGGACGCGGTTACTATGGGTTTAAGTTCTCCGAGGCACTTTTTAGTCCTTTAATGATCGCATCACGATTCTCGCCTTCCATAGCTGCGAAGAACTGCAATAACCAAGCCTTATTCGCGGCCAGATGATGACTTTCGCTAATGAAATGCTTTGTCCCCCCAAACGACCATTGAAGGCTAAAGTTTGGCGGCTGGTTCTGTAGTAATTCAATCAGCTTCTTCATTCGTAAGGGCACTTCTGTTGATTTATTCAGCCCGATCAAGTTCGCGATTTCGATCGTCTGCAAAGCTATTTTGGTTTCTGGCGGAAACCTGACATCGAAGAGCGCTAATGAAGACATGTACCGCTCAGATTCGTCGAAGCTGCCAATCGTAAAGTGCTTCTCCGCGAATTTCGCAATGGCTGATAGATCATGTGGATTGTTTTGTAACCATACCTGATTTAGTTCGAACGCTCGCTTATAGTTGAAGAGAACATCGTGTTCCAAGAAACTGGCTTTTTCGTATTCAAGCTGAGAGGCTGGATAAACCTCGAGAACATTCTCATAGCACTGGGCCGCGCTACTCCATTCTCTCAAGTTGAAATAGGCACGAGCTAAATTCTTTTGAGTCCATGCCCACTGCTGTGGTAGTTGCTCACGAGTGAAAATCGAGAGAGCCTGGCGGTACGCGGCCACTGCTTCACCCAACAAGCGTGGGGCCTCAGACGGCACAGCTTTAGTGCTTAGCTCCACCAGCGCACTTCCAAGATTGTGCTGAGTCCTCGCCCAATCCTGTGGCAGTTTCTCACGAGTGAAAACTAATAGCACTTCGCGATGAAACGCAATTGCTTCACCCAACAATTGCAGGGCCTCTGGCCCCTCCATTCGTGCGCCTTTCAGCTGCAGCGTATTCGCTAAATTGTTCTGAGTTTGTGCCCATGGCTGCGGCACTTGATCGCGAGTTCTAATCAGCAGAGCTGCGCGGTAAGCCCTTACTGCTTCGCTTAGCAACTGCAAGCCCTCTGGGCCTTCGGTCCTACTGCCTACCTCCTGCAGCGCAGTTCCAAGATTGTGCTGAGTCATCGCCCAATCTTGCGGCAGTTGCTCGCGAGTGAAAACCAGCAGCGCTTGATGATAGGCCGCGATTGCTTCGCGTAACAAGCGCAGCGCTTCTGGCCCTGGAGACCTTATGCCTTGAGCCATCAGCGCATTACCTAGATTGTTCTGAGTCCACGCCCACTGCTGCGGCAGTTGCTCGCGAGTTCTAATCAGCAGGGCTTGACGGTTAACCGCCACTGCTTCGCTTAATAATTGGCAGCCCTCTGGGCATTCAATCCTAGTGCCTAGCTCCAGTAGTGCATTTGCCAAATTGTGCTGAGTCCTTGCCCAGTCCTGCGGTAGTTGCTCGCGAGTGAAAACCAGCAGCGCTTGCCGACCAGCCATCACCGCTTCGCGTAATAACCGCCTGGCCTCTGGTGCCTCAGCCCTTGTGCCTTCTTCCCTAAGTGCAATGCCTAGATTGTTCTGAGTTGTCGCCCAACACTGCGGCTGTTGTTCGCGGTTATAGATCGCCAGATTCTGTCGAAAAGCATAAACCGACTCAGATAAAAAGACTCGCCCTTCTGTATCGCTAACTCTTATACCCAGCTCGAGTTTCGCAATCCCGATGCGATTTGTAACCTCCGCCCATTTTTCGGGATCTTTCATTCTCGATATCAGGGTTAAAGATCGTTCATAACTCTCCAATGCGTCTCTGAATTCGTACGCGAGTAATGAGGAATTCCCCGCGAGTCTCCATTCTTCTGCCGCGTTCGCCTCAGTTTGGTTTGCTGCTTTCTTAAAGTGTTCGGCAGAGGATATAAAGTTTTGATTGTAAAAACTCATGAGTCCCTTAATATGATTATCAGCAGACTCACCGGCGTTTTGGGCCCACTGGTCGAACGCTTCTCTTGTTATATCGGGGGGAGAACCATATTTTCGTGATAGCTCCTGTACGTATTCATTAATGTCAAACCCCTTTGGTTGATTGAACTCATTCCGCAGCTTCGCGATCTCATCCGACTTTTGCTTCAACTCCTTCTCAATCCGCGCATGAGTCCATAGCGCTCTTGATCCCCACGGAACGATAATGACATCCAATGTTTGTACGTTCTGTAATGCTATAGCCGGGAGATTCCACTCGCCATCGAGAGGATAGTTTATTACCCAATTTTTTTTCTCAACGACGATGATTACTCTTTCACCTTCTCTCAAATTTGGAGACAAGGTGATGCTGAATCTTCCACCCATATCAGTCAGGGCGGACTGTTGGCCAGCGATACCGACTCTTGTACTCGGCACCGGCTTTTTCTCGTCGGTAATAAGTCTTCCATTGAGCTTGATTTGCTGAGCTATTGCTGAGGTGCAGAGGATAGTGATAGCAAGTGAAGCCCAGAGCAACTTCATTTCATCTTCTCCAGGTAGAATGTCTTAGGTCCTGGAAGAGCCACATATTCATCGCGAGAACCATACCCGTCTTTCCGGACGTAAACTCTTGCGTTATCACCAATAGCCGCTGGAATCTCTGCAATCGAAAAACCGCCATCGCTTGCTGTTGTAAAGTTTTCCCCGGAAGCAACTCGAGTTCAATTACTGCATTAGGGACGCCTTGCTTTGTAACAAGATCTCTAACAACGCCGCGCAGATAAGTATTGGTGGCGGTGTTTGTATTAGCGGAATGCTGTTCAGGCACCAGTGGCGGGTTAACGACGGAATCCTTGAGCTTCATTGGCCAATTAAAAAACGTCGATGTGAATAACAGTGACGAGACAGCTATCACGAGAAGCAGTGAGAACCACAAGAGCACCAGTGCAGGTAACTTAAAATCCTTAGAAGCTATGGCGGTCAGCTTGGCAAAAACGACCAGAACCGTCATGAGGACTACCATCAGAATAATTCCAAACACCGCGACCCGCAGATCACTAACAAGACTCTTGACGATCGCAGCGGCTGCCGCAATGCCGGCTACTCCAAGCGCGTACTTCAACGCAGGTACCTGCTTGATAGCTTCCTTGAGAACACGAAATGGATTGACGTTTAGAGAGTCTGGTTCTGACATGAGAGTTATTGACGCTTAGCGAGGTTAGTGCTACACCGCCCGTACGTTACTCGAAATTGCTGCGAGTGGACAAGACTTAGATGAACGCGGCTCCGAAAACTGCGGACCAGTTGCCTATGAGTCCGTAAAAAGTGAGAGGTATTGGTGGCAAGGATGGAATCGAACCGCCGACGGCGGCTATTTACTCCCTGTCATCGCCTGATATCGTTGAATATTGACAAACTTCCTGCAGATGCCTGACCGATATCCAACCGACCGGCAAGGAAGTCTTTTGCCTCCGCATTGCGAATGGGCTTGGACCATCATTGCATAGTTTGTCATCCAGTGACATGCAGTAGCATTAACTTACAATTCTTCAACAGGTTGCAGCCGACACAGGAGAAATTTCTTTGGCATTATTTGACGTCGATTTTCATCGATTCGCAGACAGTCGAGTGACGAATCAGTGACATTTGAGAATGGTGATATTCACACCTTCGCTCCATCTTTTCCTTTCGATACGCTACGCTGAGTTATGATCCCTCTAATCTCTTCCGCCAATTCCGCCGCTGCCTGATTAATACTGGTCTCAAACTCAGTGCGATCCACTTCAATGACACGAGGCTCTAAAAGAAAAGAGTTGAAGAATTCATCCAAAAAACGACGAACGAGCTGTCTCTCGCTGCCGGTTACGCACCGGGTGTTTTGATCGTAGTTATTATCTTTGAACCTCACATCAACTAACAAATCATACGTTTTTGCGTATCTACCTATCTGACGAGCCAGAGTCGAATATATGCCTTCGTTTCCTTCCCTCATGCGCGTGAAGCACAAATTATCCACCAGGCATCGGTCGAATATCCTTATTGTTGCCGTTGATTGTTGCTGTTCCTCATCCCTCTGTGTCCACAGCATTACATAATTATCCTTCGAGGATGTTCCTGCAATGGGTTCTCTAAAAACATCTTGAACAACTTCAACTTTAAGGGTGTTTTTCAAAATCGCATATAGACAACGAACTAAGGACGATTTTCCAACATTGTTCACGCCGCAGATTGCAACCCTGATGGGTGTTGAGCGAATAGTCGTTAAGAGTCCCATCAGGCTTTGAGACATTGCTGGCATGTCGCCTTTAGTGTACTCGCGCCAAATAAATGTTTGTGACTTTGTGCTTGAGAACCGAGCTGCAGGTGCAATGACTCGGTTGAAAGTACAAAGCCGAAAATCGGCGCCATTATGATCAATCATTATGCACTTCAGCTCGGGCGTGAATCCCACTGGGTATGGCCTGAGTTCGATACCTAGCTGCTCAGCTCTTCTTAAGACAGGAAAAAGTTCAAGGCGTGTTCTGGACTGATCGAAGAATATGGTCATATTCAGCGTCGGCTTAAACAATCGCACTGCTTCCAAGTTGTGCAGATCGGTTTCTAGCCAACTGAGATCTCCACTAATGTTAACGATCGAATCGGTTGCATCCGCGCGGGCAGCACCTATCAGCACGCTTAATTCAGCTCGATTCACTTTAAAGTTCTTGGTACGTCTGTTTCGTCTGAGAATCGTATTCGTCTTTCGCTTTAGCTCCTTCAGGTAGTTCTCTACTCCTTGCTTATCGAGCGGTTGGTTTTGGGACTTATTCGCGTCGGCAGAATCCCTCGCCACAGATCTGTGAGAGCTTGCGTTTTCCTTTCCGCGGCCCCCATCAGCAAATTCATCAGTCGAATACGATCTCAGCAAAATCCATAAAAGTTGGGCTGCATTATCGGCTGAATAGCGACGCCACGCACCCTCTCCAACTGCGTCGGAATCCTGCTTTCTGGCTGAAGGGTCGGATATCCCGCGGATCAGCATAGAGTGGCCCAAACTCTTTGCGTGAAATGCTGTTAAAGTAGCTACCGCTTCGGTCTCTACGGCATATAGGTAGCGGTTCAGATTTACCAGCATGTCTCGCAGCTCTTCTGAGTCGATCGTTGCGCTACCAGATGCTATGTCTTCAACATGGAGCTCGGGTATGCCGTCGTTAAGCTCAGGTGGGCGATGCTTCGCACAAAGGGCCTTCCACTCATCGTACAGAGTTGGATTTGATTTAAAGAGATTGGCTAGATTCGCTCCCCATCCGGCAGTGGGAGCGGGTACAAGAGCATAACTTGTCTTGGGTACATTTTCCTTATCGACATGTTCTTTTCGTTTGGCATCCCACTGCAATATATGCCGTCCAACAACGACGTCACCTAGCTTGATTTTGTCGCTTAATTGGCCTGCAATGCCCATCAACGCGAACACTTTTGGCTGCCATTTATCAAGAGCTAAATAAGTGGTATTACCCGCCGGAACCTGATCCTTCTGAATCGGCATAACCGCAACTAGGGTCCCACCGTATGTCTGGCTCTTAAATTCAAGGCCCTTCCATATAACATAGCTAAAATGTTTGGTTGCGTGTTCAAGTTCAGGTTCTCCAAGCACTTTTCTTAAAGCCGCCAACTCGAGGGGCATTGGAGTTAACACCATTACGTCGATTTGAGTAATCAAGAGGAAACTCCTTATTTGATAACGCTGCCAAAACGTGGCTGGAAGAAGAAGTTTGAAATGTGTTCCTACTCTTCCTGTATCGACCCAATGTTGCGTTCAATTCTGCCGGAGGGTAACTTTGACAACCACCGGAACCGCGATTTTGTGTCAAACGCCAACCTTGCCGCATCCTCGCCTGGATCGCGCCCGCGAATCTGTCTGTAACCAAGATGCGCCGTAGCGTTGATAACCGGGATTGCCGCGTGGGGTACCCACGAAGCCAAGCTAAAAGCCAAAGCCGCATGGGCGCCAACATCAAGACCATACTTCATGAGGTCACGATAGATTTTCGCCCGACCGGTGATTCCCGCATCCTTAGCAGCTCTTGAGGCAAATCGCTCCGCTTCTGCCTCTGTAACAGTTTGTGGAAGCGATATCGCTTTTGCGTGGATTGCTTTTCGCCCTCGCTGAATATTTTCCGCCCAAGCGGCTACACGACGTGGGGGTGAGGTTTCAACTTGAGCGCTTCCGATAATCATTCTTATGAACAACTCCTCAGAACGATTTAGCTGTTGCGATGTTGTTGGTTCCAACGCATTCTCCAATCCGCGGCGAAGCGGGTGGGGAAACAACTGCATCTTGGCTTGAATTGCGAGATGTTCATAGTATTTGCCCCTTATTAACCAACCGAGCACCCACGCCTTGATCGCGACTTCGGCATCTTCACAGTACGAACGGCTGATTGCCGGTCAGGATCCCCACACGGGCGAACAACTGGTACAGGCCGTGAAGGCACGAGAAACGGTTAACGAGTTCGGTGAGAAGATCGTCACGAGTGAACATCGTGCCGGATGGGACGCAACCATTAGCGCGCCTAAAAGCGTTTCGTTAGCCGCGCTCGTCGGAGACGACGAGCGCGTCAGGGATACTCACCGCGAGAGCGTCAACGAAGCTTTGCGGGGATTCGAAGAGTACCTGCAAGCACGTGGCGGCGGCGACAAGCCGGCGATTACAACAGGCAAGATGGTAGCGGCGCAGTTTGAGCACACATCCTCACGGCCCGACCGCACCAACGGCTATGCCGCGCCGCAGCTTCATACTCACGTTGTGGTCTTCAACATGACACGGACTGACGAGGGAAAGGTGCGGTCCGTGCAGCCGCTCGAGTTGTATCGCAGCCAGCGATATGCGACCGCGATCTACCGCGCCCACTTAGCAGAAAAGCTGCAGGGACTTGGTTACGAAATTGAAGTTGACCCACGCACCGGTGCACCAGAGATCAAAGGTTTCAGCAACGAATATTTGCAGGAGAGCAGTCCGCGTCGCGAGGAAGTAGTCAAAGAAGCCGAGCAGATCAAAGAGCGGCTTGAGCGCGAGGGGAATACCGTTTCCGAAAACGCCAGGCTGAAACAAGCCGCCGCCCATAATGATCGCGCCAGCAAACGATACAACCGCGCGGAGATAAGACAGCGTGCCCTATCGATGGACGCAAAGCACGGCAACCAGGCGCGCTGGTTGGTAGGACAGGCTCAGGAACGTGGTCCGCTTCAGTTGGTCCAGGACGAGATTGCAACCCGGGCTCAGGAAGCGGTCACCTTTGCTCGCGACAATGCGGTCGAGCGTGAAGCGGTCGCCGACATGCGGCAAGTCATGACCGACGCGCTGCGCCGGAATCTCGGGTTAACCACGCACAATGCGGTCACCAGTGAAATGCATCGGCGTCAGGAACGCGGTGAGTTTATCGACATCATTCGTGACCACCGCTCACCGGAAGCGACTACACAACGCATGTTGAAGATGGAACAGGAAAACATACAGACCGTGATCGATGGGAAGGGTTCCTCTCCCGCGGTTGTGCGCGCTTCGCGCGTCGAGGATGTTGTTGCTAACAGCGCCCAAAACCACCAACTAAAACTCAATGCGAATCAGCAATCAGCACTTGAAACAATCCTGTCCAGCGAAGATCAGATCCTTGGCCTGCAGGGTGGCGCAGGCACCGGCAAAACAACTGTGCTTTCTGTGCTGAGGGAAGCAGCCGAGCAAGAAGGCTACCAGGTCCGTGGCTTCGCGCCGACAACACGCGCCGCCAAACAGCTGGGCGAAAGTGGAATCGAAACAGAAACACTCCAGAAATTCCTGCGCCGGCGACAGGAGGCCACAACCTCAAAACAACTCTTCGTGCTCGATGAAAGCTCATTAGCAAGCACCAAACAGTTACACAAATTCTTTGGACGCCTCGAGGCTGAAGACAAGGTGCTCTTAGTTGGTGACGTGCGCCAGCATCAGGCAGTCGAAGCAGGCAGTCCCTTTGAGCAACTGCAAAAGCACGGCATGACTACCGCCGAGCTTAACGAGATCGTAAGGCAGCGAGATCCCAAACTGAAACAGACGGTGACGAAACTATCAGTGCGGCAGATTCGAGAAGCAGTCACTGAACTGGCGAGCCGCGGAAAGGTGATCGAAATCACTGATGAGCGAGAACGCCTCAAGACAATAGCTCAGGACTACTCGAAGGATCCCACCAACACGCTCGTTATCTCGCCAGCTAACCGCGAACGCGCACAACTGAATTCACTCATACACCAGCAACTACAGCGCGAAGGAAAAGTGAGCCGCGATGACCATCAGATGAACGTCTATGTCAATCGCCAGGACATGACCGGCGCCGAACGCACCTTCGCCAACGCCTACCGACCAGAGGAAGACATCATTCGCTACAACCGCGCCAGCAACGTCTACAAAGTGAAGCCGGGCGATTACGCCAGCGTCATCGGCGTTAACCACGAGCGAAACGAGCTCACGGTTCGTTTTGCTAACGGCCGCACCCTCACCTACGACCCCACGCGGCTTTCAGGCGTCAGTGTTTACAACAAA
>DATEIS010000277.1:0-5906 GCA_035278765.1 Pyrinomonadaceae bacterium
CCTGGTCAGCCCGTCAAATGCTGATCACTGACCAGGTCGCTACCGCTCCCTGTACTGACCCGATCCAAGAATCATTCCCACTTCTGAGGTAAAGCTCGGCTTTTATCGGTCCACACCACCTATTCAACGAACACCTCTCCACGCGCAACCAACACTGCCGGGCCGCCAACCTTCACTTCCTCGACGCTGCCGGCTTGTCCCTTCACGTCGAGGTTGATGCGACTCGGACGGTGAATAAAATCGCCTTGCTCGATGACGAATTTATACCTGCCGTCCTCCGGCTCCAAAGCCAGGCCGCCGTGATGAACGAGGTAAGCGCCCAGCGCTCCGCACGCACTGCCCGTCGCCGGATCTTCGGGAATGTTATCTGCTGGAGCGAAGAAGCGTGCGTGTGCACGAGATGCGCCCACTTCGATAGTCTCGCGAGTGAACGCGTGACATCCCGCGCCACCGTGACGAGTGTAAATGTCAGCCAGCAGTGTTGCGTCAGTGCGCGCATCGCGCAAATCGGCAAGCGATCGAATCGGAACTGCCAAACACGACAAACCGGTCGTGATCACTTGAATCGGAAGACTTTCATCGAGATCTTCACGCGCGATTCCCAAAGCGCGCGCGACTTCAGCCTGTTCGTGTGCATCATCGATTTCCTCGATGATCTGGAACTTCCCTTGAGTCATCTCTACTTGAACGGGCTTACCATCTTTAAACTCGATATCGACCGGCAAAATTCCGATGCCGACCTCGTGAAAGATGCGTTGCCATCCGTTTCCGCCCTCCGGAATCGGAACGACACCTTCCTGCGCGAGTGCCGTCCACGTGCCGACAATCGGATGACCCGCAAACGGAATTTCACGCATGGGCGTGAAGATGCGCAGGCGTCTCAGTACCTCATCGGATTCGTGTTTGAGGACAAAGACTGTTTCCGAGAGATTCATCTCACGAGCAATCTTCATCATCTGCTCGTCGGTGATTCCTTCGGCCTCTGGAAACACTGCCAGGGGATTGCCGCAGAACTTACGATCAGTGAAAACGTCGAACTGTAAAAATTGATATGGACGCATGGCCTAGAAGTTAAATCACTCGCAACAAAGGTGCAACGCTCCAAAGTTATTGAAGAAAAGATCCAAATCTAATATCGTCCCCCGCGTTGTCGAGTGCAACTTTTCCCTCAAGGAGCTCTTATGGATCTGGGTATCCTCAACACCATCATCGCCGTCGTGGTTGTACTTCTGGTTCTGAGTCTTCTCGTACAGTCGATTCAAACGCTGCTGAAAAAAATACTAAAACTCAAGTCGCGGCAGATTGAAGACTCATTAAAGGATCTTTACGAACAGGTTGCCGGCGCACCAACCGAGACCACAGCTACGCCGTCGTTCATAACCACAATTTGGACGACGGTGAAACGCTATCTCAGAATAAAGCCCCCTGCCGTCTCAACTGCACCCGCCGACGTCTTCACACACAAGGTTCTGGAACAGTTCAAGCTGATCGGCAGGCAAACTCTATTTGGAAACCCCGTGCTCGACTCGCTTTCCAAAAGCGATCTCTTCAAAGTCATGGGAAAACTCGAGTCGGAAGATTTTTTCCCCGACTACGTGGCGAAGTTTCAGTTGCTTTGCGATCAAATCAAAGATCTGCGTACAGCCATCGACGACATCACCAACGACCCCGTCCTGCGTGGCGCAGCGAGCACAAGAATTGCCGAGATTCGCTCGATTCTCGCGCCCATCTTCAATAACGTCGAAGCCATCCTGGAAGGCACCCAGGTCAAACCAAAAGTTCTGTTTGCAGACTTGCTGCGGCTCGGACAACTCGACTTTCACGGTCTTCTGAGTCTGCTCGACGAAGCTCAGCAGGCAATCACGAGAGAAACAGAGGCCGCAACCGCGGCCGGCAATACCGGCGAAGTGGCGGCGCTACAGCAGCTGTCGGCGAGGTTTGCTCAAGTTTCAAAACTCATTGGCGACTTGAGTCAGAAGTTTGTTGATGCGATTTCACCGCTGCGCAATAAGATCGAGCAGGTCGAGCTCTGGTTCGACACGGTCACGCAGAGTTTTGACGAACGTTACACACGCCACATGCGGACGATTTCGCTCGTCATCAGCATCATCGTCGTGATTCTGCTGAACGCAAACTTCTTTCAGGTTTACAAAAGTCTCTCGAAAAATGAGATACAGCGGAACATGCTTGTTGACGCGGGTGCGGATCTTGTAAAGGATAATGACGGCAATGCCACAGAAACCCCGACGCCGTCGCCCAATCCCAATGCTTCGCCAACTCCGACACCGAATACCGTGGCGGAGTTGAAAAAGGATTTACAGGACATCGATTCGATCGTCGGCACCTACGAAAGTTTTGGTTTCAAACCACTGGGTGCAGAACAACTACGAGCATTCATCTGGAGCACAGGCATCTGGACCAGGCCGTGGCCGGACGATAACGGCTACCACAGTTGGGGCGGATTCAAGCTCACGAAACAATTAATAAACGGCAACGAGATTTCCAGTTGGCACGCGCAAAGCGGAGACGAGTGGTGGGAGAGCCGAAAGGATAATCTCGTCACAATTGTTGGTTGGGCCATCATGGTCATGTTATTAAGTGTCGGCGCACCATTCTGGCAGGACGCGTTAGAATCGCTCTTCGGCATTAAGAATCTGCTCCGGCAGAAGAGCGGAACTCAAAATATCGAGACACAAAGCGGAACTGGGCAGACCCGGGAGTGATGTTTTCCAAAAACCGCCCACTACCTTTTGAGCATGGGGTTTAAGTCTTAATTTCGTTACGATAAGGAGTCAGTAATGGCGACTACGGCAACAGTAATCAAACTAAAAGTTAATTTTCAGCTGAACACTCCAAACGGGCTGCGAAGGGTTATCTTTGGGCTCGAGAAGGATGCCACGTCCGGCAACGTCGTCCAGTGGTCCATTAATTTCCAGCTTTTTGAGCGTGCCAAGAAGAGCGATCCTTTTGGCGATCCAATCGTGTCGTTGGATGTCGAGGTCGACAAGGCTCTCAACGCGAAGGCTGAGAAGGCCGCGAAGGGTCTCACGGCCGGGCAGAGTGCTCACGCGCTCGGACCGGCAGCCGAAGACGCGAAGGCCGCGGAGGCTGGTGAAATCGACGAGGAAGACGCGCAGCAGACGGTCCAGAACACGCTGAAGAAGAAATAACGTGTGGGTGCTTTTGGGTCTGCAAGGAAGTTCTCCCGCAAAGGCGCAAAGGCGCAAAGAAGAAATATGAACCGACTTCATCCTTTGCGCCTTTGCGCCTTTGCGGGAGAAATCTGTCTTTTACTACTCGTTATAAGCACACAGCTTTGCCTCGCTCAGGACGATCGCGCAATTGAAGCGACCGAGCTTGGCAATCTTCAGAACTACTACGCCACCCAGGATCCGCATTACGCGAAGATCGTTACTCAGCTTCCTGCGCTCCAATCTACGCTGAACGATCTGAAAACCGCGATTTCGCAAACAGGCTGCGCCAGTGCAGTCGAAATTGCGCTGCGTCGCACCACGAGCGCGATCCAGTCTTCAGAACAACCTCAGTACGGACTCATACGCGCCCTCGTCACGATACCCGGTGAAGATGATGAGAATCGTTTAGCCAAGGTTCTCGCGTGTGTGAAAGATCAGCGTGGTCCTGCAATCGCTCGTTTACAAGCCCTCACACAAAACATTCAGGAAGAATTCGATCTAATCGATCTCAAGGAAGCAAACAAAAAAGCCAAAGCAGCGCTCCGCAAAGTTGTCGAGGAACAACAGGCAGCCGGATCGTGCAAAGGAATCGATCTCGAGAAGGCGGGACTCAAAGTCAGAAGCATTCGCATCAAGGATCCATTTGGTTTCCTGCCGTGGGTAAAGGTGAGACAACGTCGAGCTGCCGATCAGATTACGGCGCTCATCAAAGATAAGCCATTCACCTACACAGACGCTTCCGCAAAAGCTCTCGACATCATCGAAACCGAAAACTTCCTGCCCGATACGAGCGACGCTCGCGTTAAATTGCGCGTCGAAATCGTGAGTGTTGCGAACTGCACTGATGGTGGCGTCGATCTCATCTACGGCGTTTACTCAACGCAGATCATGCCCGTATTAAGCGCTCGTCCGGAGGCGCGAGTAAAAGAGCGCGAGACGCCACAAACTGCCGCCGGACAAACGACGGTAGAGACAAGAGACGCCAGTCCGTTTCATTTCACTCCGACTGCTTCTTACGATTTCACTAATCTGCTTTCCGGCGGCGGGCGCTTTGAGTACAGGCCGCGCAAGTTCTTTGGGCTGCCTTTCAAATCGGCAGTGATAAAAGGTGAAGCTTCGTCGCGCATGCACAACGTTTCCGGCGCGCTCGAAGGTGCGTACGATTCTGATGTCGAAGCGCCAGGATGGCTCGCGCATGCGTCGTGGCTGCTCAACTTCTCACACTATTCACTGCCAACAGGCGCTGGAAATATCAAGGGCGGTCACTTGATCGCGCACGTCTCAGGTGTGTCGAAGCCTTTGGCTGGTGGGAATCTGAGTCTTCGCTTTGGCGCCGCCGTCGATGGCGGAAATCGGCAGACTGAAGCAGGTAGTCTGGTGCTGCCGCCTAACACCGTTCTGAATGCAGGCTTCGGCACGATGAAATTTTACGGCGCCGTCGATTCGCGATTCCGGCGCAACATCTTCTCGGCGACTTACGCGCTCGAGTTGGGCTCGATTGGACCAGCTGCGCGTATCGATTGGCGAAAACACATCATCGATGCGCGACACCAATTCTGGTATTCACTTGGTAACCATCATTTGCTCGATCTTGAGTCTCGCTTCACTGCTGGTCGACTTCAGGTGCCGGGAAGAGTTCCTTTGCCGGAGCGGTTTTTTGGTGGCAACAACGAGGAGTTTCTGATTGCGAGTGACGACTGGCAGATTCGCGCGAATCCCGTCATTCGTGCCATTCCAGGCAGCAAGTTCTTTCAGACTACCGACGGAGCTGGCGGTAAGGACTTCTTCAGTTACAACTTCACGGCGGCATACGGTGTTTGGCGCACGACACTCGTGCCCGAAGAGCTAACCACCGATGATGATTTCAAATCGGAACTTGATGGCGCGATCACGACTGTAACGAGCACGCTGCAAAACTATTACTCATCCAAGGATCCGCACTATCAGAACGTGGTGTCGCAATTGCCTGCTGCGCAAACAGCTCTCACGGACTTGAAGACTGTTGTTGCTGATGTGCAGGCGGCACGTCCCGATCAGTTTGCCGATCTGTTCAAGGCTTGCACGCGGGCGGTTAATCTCGGGCTGAGGCGAATGGACCAGGCGATCACGCCGACTGCGGGTGATCAATTTAGTTCGATCCTCTCAGTGCTGGATCCTGATGATAGTGAATTGTTGAAAGTGACCGCGGCTTGCGAAGGCGGTTTGAATGGCGCGCTGCAGGATCAAACATTGAGAACTGCAACTACCCGATTTGAGACTTTACGAAAAGCTTTGACGGATGAGTTTGGCAAGATCGATCAGGTGAAGTCGGAGAAGAAGGCGAGTGCTGACATGGCGTTCACACGCCGCTCGCTCAATACGTTGTTCAACGATGTGAATATTTATTCGATCAGTCCGGTGTTTGTTTTTGACGTTGCGAGGATTGGGCCACGCAACGGATCGATCGGTGGCACGCGTTATGGACCGGGCGGCGGGATCCGGCTCGAGCTCGCCACGACGGCGCATTTCACGCTCGGCTATGCGGTTAATGTGAAACGCGGCCCCGGCGAAGGCCGCGGCAATCTCTTCTTCGCCATCGGGATCAGGGATCTGTTTTATTAGTACTGTAGGGGCGGCCCTCCGTGGCCGCCCGTGGCTTTGAGAAGGGATTCAAGGAGCAACGGCCTCGGATTTGGTGAACACGATCAAAACCACGGGCGGCCACGGAGGGCC
>DATEIS010000278.1:0-3739 GCA_035278765.1 Pyrinomonadaceae bacterium
GACTCAAGCTGCATCGCCACACACGCTTCGGCAATCAACTCCGTCGCATGTGGTCCAATAATGTGAACGCCCAGGATCTCGTCGTACTTCTTCTCACTGACAATCTTTACAAAACCTTCTTCTTCGCCGAGTATGCGCGCCTTGCCTGATGCTGAGAACGGGAATCGTCCGACTTTAACGTCGTAGCCTTGCTCCTTCGCTTTCGCCTCGGTTAGACCAACCGAAGCGACTTCCGGATCGCAGTAAGTGCAGTTTGGCACGAGACGCAAATTGATCGGGCGCACATCCTTCTTTCCGGCGAGATGTTCGACCGCAACGATGCCTTCCTTCGAGGCAAGATGGGCGAGCAACGGCGTCGGCACTACGTCACCAATAGCGTAAATGCCTTTCTCCG
Source organism: Pyrinomonadaceae bacterium (assembly GCA_035278765.1). GTDB lineage: Bacteria > Acidobacteriota > Blastocatellia > Pyrinomonadales > Pyrinomonadaceae > PSRF01. Next base: position 395 of record DATEIS010000278.1, read on the forward strand.
CTGTCTGCTGAAACTCGTCGACTAGAATAAATCCCTTTTCGACTTTGATCTTCGTGCCCTCGAGTCCGAGACCCTGCGTGTAAGGCATACGCCCAACTGCGACCAGCAACATCTCCGCTTCGAGACTGACCGCTTCACCCTTCGACGTCTTACCTGTGACACGCACACCAGTCTCAGTCTTCTCGAGTTTCTCGAGCTTCGTATCGACCTGCGACTTAATCCCGCGTTTGCGGAAACTGCGTTCGAGCTCCTTCGATACTTCCTCGTCTTCCAACGGCACGAGACGCGGCAGCAACTCGACAATCGTTGTCTCTGCGCCAAAACGTGAATAGACCGACGCGAACTCAACACCAACAGCGCCGGCGCCCATCACGATCAACGACTTCGGCACATCTTTAAGCTCAAGAATGTGATCGCTGTTTACGACGTGCTGTCCATCGGTCTCAAATCCCGGAATAGGCCGCACAACAGAACCGGTGGCAATGATGATGTTTTTAGTCTCGATGGTCTGCTTTTTTCCCTCAGCGTCGGTGATTTCGACTTTGCCGGGGAGCGCGAGTTTGCCGGTGCCTTTGAAGACGGTCACCTTGTTCTTCTTCATCAAATACTCGATGCCTTTCGAGTTTTTGAGCACCACCTTGTCTTTTCTTTTCTGCACGTCGGCAAAAGCCAATTGAATGCCCGACGCCTGCACACCAAAGTCAGCCGCGTGCTGCATCTGCTCGTAAACGTGCGCCGACATCAACATCTGCTTCGTCGGGATACAACCGCGCAGGGTGCACGTCCCGCCAAGCCGGTTGTCTTTTTCAACTATCGCCGCTTTTAATCCCAATTGACCGGCGCGAATGGCGGCCACATACCCGCCCGGTCCACTGCCAATAATCGTTACGTCAAACTGTTCGTTCGCCAATTTTTTAAGTTTCCCCTCGTCAGAGCGGTAATGAAAACGGTAAAAGACCGGGCATTATAATCGTTTGGCAGCGGCTAACCAAACCGGCATACTTGGCTGGTCCGAGTGCCAAAACAAGGATCACACCATGAAACATTCCGAAGGATTTCTAAAGATAGTGGACGACGCAAAGAGCCGGATTCGAGAGGTGTCAGTGGCGGAAACTCAGGCCCGCCTGAAGGAAAATCCGGAGGTAAAACTGATTGACGTTCGGGAAGACAATGAGTTTGCGGCCGCGCATGCAAAAGGAGCCACACACCTCGGCAAAGGCATTATTGAACGTGATATCGAGACAGTCGTGCCTGATAAAGACACGGAACTGATTCTCTATTGCGGTGGCGGCTACCGGTCGGCGCTGGCGTCTGACTCGCTACAGAAGATGGGATATACGAACGTTTGGTCGATGGCGGGCGGTTGGCGGGCGTGGCAGGAAGCGGGCGGCGAGATTGAATAAAACAGTCCACAGATTACACAGAAAGTTCTGTGTAATCTGTGGATGCCCTTCTTCTTAGAACTCCAGGCGAGCGGCAAACTGCACCTGGCGCTCACGGAACAACGTGCTATCCGCGCCGGTAACGTTAAAGAACGGATTGGTGCCGGCGCCATTAAATGTCAACGTGGAACCGGCCTGGTTATAAATCGTCGGATTGACAACCGTCACCTGCGTGCGGTTGAAGACGTTAAAGCCTTCCGCCAGAATTTCCAGCTTCACGCCTTCACTTAAGCTAAACCGTCGCGAAATCCTCGCGTCCAGATACCAGATTTTCGGTTGCTTGAAGAAATTGCGCGGCACCAGCGCGAAGCGCGAGGAACCACCCGAACCATTGATACCTGAACCGGGCGTCTGGTTTGATGCGAAGCCAAACGACGTCGGATTGATGTTGCCGCTGATGTTTCCAGTCACGCGTTGCCCCGAAAACGCATTGAGAATCGGCGCAATGGTCCAACCATTGAAAATGTGTTTGGCTGGTCCATCACTGAACGGAGTCGGGTTGTAGACCACACTCACCACAAACTTGTGCCTGCGGTCGAAGTTCGAAAGCGCGTCTTCGCCCTGCTGGTCAAACGCATTGAAGGGAAGGTTGTTGGTCGTAAACGTGGTCGAGCTCTGACCCGTGTCAGACGAACGCGACAACGTGTAGTTGGTCTGGAATTGCAATCCCTGCGTCAAACGCCGATTAGCTTGCAGCACCAGGGCGTGATACTTGGAAACCACGTCACTGCGAATTTCCGTGATCTGCGCAAAACGAGTATCAGGACGTGTTCCCACGAAGAGCGGCGTCAGGTAAGTCTGGCCGGCGAATGGACCACCGACGATGTTCAGCGATACTAATCTCCGCGGAGGCGGAAGGTTGGTATCGACGAAGTTCGGCAGCGAGTTACCGTAACTGCCCAGATACGACGCTGAGACGACTGTGTTTCTCGCGATTTCTCGTTCGAAAATGAAGTCCCACTGATGAATCTGGGGTAACTGGAAATCGTCGTCGAAGTACTGCACCGCGCCGACCGGCGGATTCGTGGCCGGCAAAAGGTTCGGATAAATCGGCAACAACGTGCAGTCGTCAGCTGAGAGTCCGGAGCACGCCGTCGGTAGACTGTTCGCGCTCGCAATATACTGGCGCTGACCGCGATCGGTCCCGACGCCCGTGTTCACGAGTGTGTTGTAGACCGTCGAATTGATCACGCGACCGTAATAGAGCCCCCAGCCGCCGCGAATGCTCATCTTGCCTTCGCCACTCAAATCGTAAGCGAAGCCGACGCGTGGTCCAAAGTTGTTTCGGTCATCAACTTTGTTGTCGGTCTGCGGCAAGGTTGGATTGACGTTGATGGGATTCGGATTGCGCTGGTATTCGTAACGCAGACCCAGATTCAGCGTGAACCGTGGCGTTACACGCCAGTCGTCCTGAACGAAGTAATTCAGATCCGTAGTCTTCATCGTCAGACCGAGAACGCCGAAGCCCTGGTTGAAGTTGCCGGCGTAACACTTACCTGCACGTCGGAAGGTGGCGGGTTGGTTTGTGTTGATTGGGCTGATGCACCGCCCGCTTACGTTCGTATTCGCCGTGTTCGCCGATAACGTACGAATCGCGCCGTTGGTTCGGAAGTTGACGTAGTCAACAATGAAGTCCGGCAAACCCGTCGTCGCGCCCGTGTAGTTGAACTCACCACCGGAGAAACGAAGGTTGTTGATGATGTCTTTTACGAAGTTGACGTCGCCACCAAACTTCCAGGTGTGATTGCCTGCTGTCATCGTTACCGTGTCAGCAAACTGCCAACGCCTTTCATCCGGAAACGAAGCGCGTTCGAGAAACTCGGGCATTCCGAATGAGAAGGTGGTTGAGCCAACCAGGATCGTTTGTGGCGATCGACCGCCAACGGCAGTCGTCGGTTCACCG
>DATEIS010000279.1:0-7137 GCA_035278765.1 Pyrinomonadaceae bacterium
TGAGCCGTACAAAGGCAGCGTCATCTGCGCTCAGCAGCTTTCGTTCGGCTGGTCTCGGTTTGCTCACGAGGTAAGCGATAAACGGTGAAAGCAGCCAGACGACAGAGAGCACGCCCATCACCGGCAATCCTGATGGCTTCAAACCGATAGTGAGACCCAGCGCAATCAACGTCAGCACCAAAGCAGGCAGCAGGAACCGCACAAAAGATCCGACTTCGTTTCGTAAAGACCGTTCCGCTTCGGCCGCTGACACCCACTCGAGCATTTTCCGGTGCGAGATTAGCTGCCGGTACAAAGCACGCACGATCGCGTCGCACATCAACCATGCCTGATGTGGAAGAAAAACAAACGAGAGCGCGATCTGTGCGGTGTTCGTGCGGAAGTCGCCCCAGAGACTCCAGAAATGGCTGGTCCATGGAATCCCTCGCGGGTGAATCAAGAGGCCGGTAGTCACGTGCAGGTAAACCGGAAACGCGATCACCAGAAAAACGAAGAGACACCAGAGCAGTGTCGAGCCGGGAAAGAGCGCGCACGAAGCGACGAGCCACAGGAATAATGAAGGTGCAACAAGGCTGCGACGGAGATTGTCGAGAATCTTCCAGCGCGCCATTGCCGGCAACACATTGCTGACCTTGCGTCGTTCGCCGTCGGGCACTTTCGGAAAGAGCCAACGGATGATTTGCCAGTCGCCGCGTGTCCAGCGGTGTGATCGTTTCGCGTAGGCTTCGTACGACGCGGGATAGTCGTCGAGAAGCTCGATGTCAGTCGTTAACGCCGCACGTGCGAATAACGACTCGAAGAGATCGTGACTGAGCAACGCGTTCGCAGGCACGCGGTTCTCGAGTGTGCGTTGGAAAGCGTCAACCTCGTACAAGCCTTTGCCAGTGAAGTTTCCGTCGCCGAAACAGTCCTGATATACGTCGGAGACTGCGGTTGTATAAGGATCGATGCCGGTGTAACCGGAAAAGACTTGTACAAACTTCGAACGTGAAGCGCTGGCAAGAGAGATGCTGACGCGTGGTTGCAAAATGCCGTAGCCGTCCGTCACGCGGTTCGTTGCCGCGTCGATAGTGGGTTGATTTAGCGGGTGAATCGCAGCACCGACGAGCTTGCGCGCAACATCGCGTGGAAGCTGCGTATCGGAGTCGAGTGTGATCACGTAACGGATCGACTTTAACAGCGCGTCATCCGCAGTGCGGACCATGAAGCTTGTATCCGGCGCGCCGCGAAGCAGTCGATTAAACTCTTCGAGCTTTCCACGCTTGCGCTCCCAGCCCATCCATTTGCCTTCGCCTTCGTTCCACTGTCGTTTTCTGTGAAAGAGATGAAAGCGCTCGTTACCGTGTCGACGATTTAGAGCATCGATGCCACTTTGTGCGATCGCGAGGAGATTTGAATCTGTCGGTGTTTCTTCAGAAGCCGCGTCGGGGAAGTCGCTCAACAAGGCAAAGTAAACATGATCGTCCTGATTCGCGAGGTAATGGACCTGGAGTCGTTCGACTAATTCATGAACCTGCGACTCGTGCAGGAAAATAGTTGGTACGACTACAAAGGTGGCCGCATCTTCCGGAATGCCGTCGGCGGTGTCCATTCTCGGCAGCAAACGAGGTGGGAAAAAGTGCGTCAGATCCCAGTTGAGAACTGTAAGTGCCAGATCGCTTGCGGGGATGAGTGCCAGTAGCGCCGTAACGATCAGGAACGGCCAGCCAACTCCGTGGCGATACATGACATAGAGCAGCAGGCCCATGATCAGCAACGTCATTAACGTAAGAGTGCCGAGATAGGTCCCGGTTGCGTGTCGCAGCAAAAAGCGACGCAGTCGTTCAGTGGGACGCGGTTGATAACTGAAACTCGACTCGAGTTGGCCCAGCCCATCGTCGATGAGGTAATAGCCAACGTGTCTTTGCGCGCGTGAAGTTTCGTCTGCTTGAGCTGCGAGATCGATTGCCGCCTGCGCAATTTTCAGTTCACTCGCGCGGGTTCGTTTGCTGATACGTTCAATGACGTGGCGATAGCGATCGCGTGAAACAAACTCCATTCGTAAATAGACACCCGCCGGATCTTTGCCCAACAGCGGCTCGATCAAACTGACTTTTTCAAAGAAGTCGTTCCAGTCGAGCGTCGAGAGCAGACGCATGCTGGTGATGATGTTTCCAACGGTAACCTGTGCCGCTGCCTGTCGCTGGTGTTCGAGGTGAATTATCTGTTCAACGGTTGTGCCTTGCCGCACCAGCAGTTTCTCGATCCAGTCCATCACCGGCATGACGGATGGGTGTTGTTCACGGAGTCTTTGCACCAGTTGGACAAGGAATGGGTGTGGTAAATCTTCGCGTTTCCCGAATCGCTCGTTCAGAGACGACATGACGCCGGTGGGTTGAAGCGAAGCGATCTCGAGCAGTTTGTCGGCCAGCTTGTCGGCCTCGTCGCGTTGCGCACGAGCGCGAGCAATCGTGATTGCGAGCCGGCGGAGGTTTTCCACGAGCGCCAGACGCAAAGTGATCGCGACGGCCCACAACTCCCCAATCGAGAGGGGCGCGACTGTTTGGTAAGAAGCAATAAATCTTTGGAGCGTTTGTGTATCGAGTCGCGAGTCGGTGTGCGCGATCAAGGCGAGTGCGACCGAATAAATTCGCGGGTAGCCTTCCAGTTCGCCGTGCGCGAGTTTTGGAAGTTCGTGGTAGTAACTCTTGGGTAGATCCTGGCGAATCTCGCGCAGTTGTTCTTCGACGATGTGGTAGTTGTCGACAAGCCATTCGGCGGCAGGCGAGATGGCATGCCCCTGGCGAAGCGCTTCGACGAGCAGTTTGTAGGCGGCTTCGAGTTTACGCCCGTTGTCTTCGAGGCGTGGCAAAAGTTGCGCACGGCCTTTGCGAGTAACGGTTTTGTGTTCGGCGGCGAGAGTTTGGGCGTATTGTTCGAGCCGTTCGACGCTGAAAAACTCCGCCTGAAACGGCTTCTCATCCGCATCACCTGTAGGTTTGCGTAATAGTGCAGACAGCGATTCGAACAACTCACTCATGGAGTGTGCGTTTGAGTTTCTCTTTACACGAAAAAGCAGGGGGCTGAAGTTTCAGAATATCATTTTGTGCTTAGGACTTGGTACTTGGTACTTGGTTTTTTAGCAAAATCCCGCAAAGGCCCACGTGTAGTATACTTTCGCGCGATGCGCGTTTTAGGAATTGATCCAGGAAGCCAGACGACCGGATGGGGTGTGGTTGAAGGTGACGGGCGACGTTATTCACTCATTGCGTTTGGGTCAATTCGTGCGTCGTCGAGCCTGAAGTTTTCGACGCGACTTTTGAAGATGTGTAACGGGTTGGAGGAAGCGATTGCGGAGCATCGTCCGGATGCTTGTGCCCTCGAGGACTCTTTCCTTGCGACCAACGTCAAGGTGAGTATGAAGCTCGGGCAGGTGCGTGGAGTCGCGTTGCTGGTGGCGGAGCGTGCCGGGCTTGAGATTTGCGAGTATTCACCAAGGCTGATCAAGCAGACTGTGGTTGGTTATGGCAATGCTGAGAAACACCAGGTGCAGGAGATGGTGCGGTTGCTGTTGTCGTTGAAGAGTGTGCCCTCGCCACATGACGCTGCCGATGCGCTCGCGGTTGCGATTTGCCACTTTCATCACGCGACGTTTAAAGAGAGAATAGCCGCGGTATAGGTCCTACAGGGCTTATTCGACCTATTAAAAACCTCACGATTGGAGAAATTTTATGCTTCCTCACAAGCTCACGCTTTGTCTCGTTCTGCTTCTTCTCAGTTCGAATTCAATTCTCGCACAGCAAAGAAAGCCACCATCAGGCGGACGTCTTGCGATCGTTGTCGATGAGCGTCTCGCAGCGCTGCGCGCGACACCGCAACTCAATGGCAGACTGATGCGCCGTCTGAGCCGCGGACGCCTGTTGGCTATCAGAGCGATGAAGACGAACGCCGATGGGATTTCGTTCTTTCTAGTGAATGTCTCAAGCCGCACGCATGGTTGGATTCAACGCGAAGCTGTTGTCTCGCCGTCTCGTCCAGGCGATGACCAACGATTACTCACGTTGATCGAACGCTCTCAAGGCTTCGATCGCATCGTGCGCGCACGAATTTTTCTCGATCATCTTCAGCGTTCGCGCCTACGTCCGACAGTTCTTTTGTTACTCGGTGACACCGCTGAAGAACTTGCCGCAAGTCTATCTCGCGATGCTGGGCGTCGATTGAAAGAAAACCTCGGCGACGCTCCGGAGTTCACCTATTTCCTGAATTTCACCGGCCTCGATCGCTACAACCGTCACGGAATAACGTTCGTCTTCAACCAATCAACTAAACGCTTTCACTACGACGGCGCCGCCTGGCGTGAACTGATCCGTCGCTATCCGCATTCACCCGCCGCAGCCAAAGCGAAAATCAATCTCGACTCGCTTTACTCACAACTGGGCGGGGGCTAAACTGAACACCAAATGCTCTTACGAATTCGAAAATTACCCGGAGAAAGCAAGATGGGCCTCACACATGTTGCAGTCGAAGTTCGCAATCGCGACTCTAATGAAACCTTTAGTGCAAACTTTCTAGTTGACACGGGTTCGACCGATTCAATGGTTCCTGCAAATGAACTGAAGCGAATTGGCATCGAACCAATTGGCAAGAAGACCTATGAAGTTGCCACCGGCGAATTAAAGCAATTCGACGTTGCTTATGCGGATGTCTCGTTTCTGGACGAGACCCTCACGAGCCGGGTGATCTTTGGCCCGGACAATGCTGAGCCTATATTGGGTGTCATTGCGCTTGAATCCATGGGCGTTATAGTTGATCCAGTGAATCAGACCCTTAAAAAACTACCGGGGATACCGCTGAAATACTGGCCTGACTAGGCAATTCGACACTAAACTCTCAGATATCTGACCGCAAGGGTGTTAATAATCCCTAAACCTCTTCGTCTATCAGGGTGTAGACGAAGGAGAACACACTTGCAGGCAGCACTTAAACCCTTGCGATTAGTGAAAAACGAACCCGCCAGCGAGCTGGAAACGCTTTTCCAGGCACACCACGGCCGAGTTTTTCGGACGGCTCAGCGAATTACGGGCAGCGCCGCGGACGCGGAAGATGTCCTCCAAACCGTCTTCCTGCGTCTTGTTAAAGGCCAGGATGACTACGATTGGTCAGGAAATCCCGAAGCTTATCTTTCCCGCGCAGCCATAAACGCCTCGCTTGACCTGCTCCGGAGTCGCACACGCTCGAAAGCCGTAGCCTTCGACGAAAGCGAGGTTGATTCAATCGTGGGTCATTACAAGAGTCCCGAAGCGGTTCACGCCGATCGTGAACTTCAGGCGTTGGTTCGGGAAGCAGTAGGCCGTCTCGGGAAAACCGCCGGCGAGATGTTCGTGCTCCGTTATTACGAAGGTTTTGATAACAAGGAAATCGCAGCGCTTTTGAAAACTTCACCGTTAGTGGTCGGCGTGGTACTCCATCGCGCACGCACCAAACTGAAAAAAGAGATTGGGCACTATCTGGAGAAACATCATGAAAATTAAGAAAGAGCAGATTCTCGACAAAGTTACTGCCGAGATCCGCAATCAAAAAGTAGATCCGGCAGCTGTGTCAGCAGCGGCAGACCGTGTTTGGGCGCGTGTCTCCGCCGCTGCTGGCGCAACTGAATTCCAGTTGCCAGCAGCCGACCGGATTGAAGGTTGTGCGGATTTTCAATCACTGATTCCTGCACACCTTGCAGGCAAACTATCTGAAGCACGTTCGCTGTTGCTGGTGGACCACACACACGAGTGCATTCCTTGCCGCAAGGCCATGAAGGACGCACGTTCAAGACGCTCGGTGACGATGAAGCCGGCCGCGAGCAAACCTCGTTTCACACTCCAACCTGTGATCATGCGTTGGGGGATCGCCGCCGCTCTCGTTATCGGCCTCGGTTTGCTGGCTATTCCGTTCGTGCAAAGGTTCTGGCCCTATGCCCAGTTTGACGCGACGGTACAGGCGGCTGAAGGTCAGGTTTATCAGATCGCCGACACGCAAACAGCATCGGTTAGCACCGGAGCAAAGCTGCAACAGGGCGAAAAGGTTCGCACTGCAAAAGACGGTCGCGCTGTTGTCCGTTTAAGCGATGGTTCGTTGATCGAGATGAAAGATCGATCCGAGCTTTATCTAACTAAGTCAGGCAACGGAACCACAATTCACCTCAACCGCGGCAGCATTGTTGTCGAAGCCGCGAAACAGAAAGACGGTAAGTTGTTTGTTGAGAGTGGTGATTCACTCGTGTCCGTTACAGGCACAGTGTTCTCAGTCAACAACGGCACCAAGGGCTCTCGTGTCTCCGTGATTGAAGGCGAAGTGAATCTGAATCACGCGGGCAGTGATCGTGTAATTCGTCCGGGTGAACAGATAACCACGAACCCGGCGATCGCGATGATTCCGGTTAAAGAGGAAGTCTCATGGAGTCGTAAAGCAGACCAATACGCGGCAGTTCTGAGTGGTCTTGCTTCGCTCAAGAACGAGTTGACAAAAGTTCAGCAACCTGGTGTTCGTAATTCGACGCATCTGCTCGACCTGATGCCCGAGAACACAGTGGTCTATGCGGCTCTGCCGAATCTCGCCGACTCGATTGTTGAATCGCATCGCGTGATTCAGGACAAAATCAGCCAGAACGCAGCATTGCGCGCATGGTGGGAGAAAGAGCAGGCAGGCAAAGGTCAGAACATGGACCAGGTTGTCGAAACCATCCGTCAGTTTGGTTCCTATCTTGGCGATGAGATCGCAGTCTCGGTGGCGATGGACGATCAGGGCCGCCCGGGCGAACCACTGGTGCTTGCTGAGTTGAAGAACTCGCAGGGCTTCCGGCAGTTTGTCGAACAGGAAATCGCAAAGTATGCGGGCGACAAGAAAGGTAGACCGGAGATTGAGTTTGTTGAAGATCCGGCCACTGCAACCGCGTCAAGCACGAGCGACAAGCGAGAGAAGCTTTACGTTTGGATTCAGCCGAATCTGTTTGCTGCCAGCCCGAAATTGCAGCAACTGCAAAGTGTCGCATCCGTTATCACAACCGGAAGCACGAGTAATTTCTCATCGACGCCGTTCCACAACCGCATCGCACAGGTTTATCAGGAAGGTGCGGGGCTCGTAGTTGCGGCCAACCTCGAAAAGGTCGTCAGC
>DATEIS010000280.1:0-3759 GCA_035278765.1 Pyrinomonadaceae bacterium
GACCAGGTCGCTACCGCTCCCTGTACTGACCCGATCCAAGTACGATTCCTACTTTTGAGGCAAAGCCTAACAGCGAAGGGAATGAAATTTATGAAATCAAGACTGGGCTCAGTCTGTTTGTTGCTGATACTTGCGATTCAACCCTTAGCGCAAACGCCTCCCGCCGATAAAACCGGCAGCGATCCTATAAGCCTCGTCGAAAATAGTTTGCTTCCTGCCGTTCTCATTAAAGGAGAACCGGTCAGCACCATGAGCCTTGCCGAGCGAATGAAGCACTACAACGTCAAGGGCGTAAGTGTTGCCGTAATCAATAACGGAAAAATCGACTGGGCCAAAGGCTACGGCGTCAGAGATGCTGACGGCAATCTTCCGGTAACTGTCGATACAATTTTTCAAGCCGGATCGGTCAGCAAGCCCGTGGCAGCGATGGCGGCTTTGAAAATGGTTCAGGACGGAAAACTGAGTCTCGATCAAGATGTAAACATGAAACTCGTAAGCTGGAAGATGCCGGAAAACGAGTTTACGACTGAACAGAAAGTTACGTTACGCGGTCTGTTAAGTCACAGTGCCGGTACCAGCATTTGGGGCTTTGGTGGATATCCGGCCGATTCGAAGTTATTGCCTACTGTTCCGCAAATACTCGACGGAAGCGCACCTGCCAATACAAAACCTGTCCGCGTCGTTGAACGTCCGGGAACCAAGTGGTCCTATTCGGGAGGCGGCTTCACCGTGATGCAGTTGTTGCTAACAGACGTTGCAAAGAAACCATTTCCGGAGCTGATGGATGAAACTGTTCTCAAAAAGCTCGACATGAAACACAGTACTTATCAGCAGTTCCTGCCACCGGATCTGTTGGCCTACGCGGCCATCGGCTACGCCCCAAACGGCCAGCGTCCTCCGTTCAAATGGTTCATTCACCCGGAGATGGCTGCCGCTGGATTGTGGACCACTCCGTCTGATCTGGCTCGCTTCGCGATCGAATTACAGCAGGCGTACGCCGGCAAATCTAAAAAAATTCTTTCGCGCGAGATGGTCAAACAGATGCTCACCAAACAGGCAGGTGGATGGGGACTCGGAATCACAATAATCGGCGATGGCCCAAAGGCATTGCGCTTTTCTCACGGCGGCGCCAACACGGGATTTCGGACCCGCCTGTTGGCTTACGCCTCAACTGGCCAGGGCGCAATCGTGATGACCAATGGAGAACAGGGCGACCAACTCTGTGCCGAGATCTTGCGCGGGATCGCAAAAGTTTACGGCTGGGCAGATTACCTTGCCGAAAAAACGATCGCACAAGTTGATGTGCAAAAGTTTGGCGACTACGCCGGCGACTACGAATTCAACGGTGTCAAATACTCCATCTTGATCGAGGATGGCAAACTGAAAGTTAAGAACCCGAATGGAGCTAAGTTCGAACTTCTCGCCGAATCAGAGACGAAATTCTTTCTGCGTGAGCGCGCGGCGGAGTTTGTTTTTGTGAAAGACGCATCGGGACGCGTTACGGAGTTGGTTCTGTACAGTAATGGGCAGGAGCTTAAATTTAAGAAGCTCTAACCCATGCAAGCCGGATGTTCTGAGCGATTTGGTTCAACTCCGCACGTGGCGGCCTGTCCTGGTAATCCGCGGGCAGCTTTAGCCCGAATCCATCGCCGGAGTAACGCGGGAATACATGTAAGTGGACATGAAAGACTTCCTGCCCGGCAGCCTCACCGTCGGCAAGAAAAAAGTTTACACCTTCACACTTAACACCAGATTTGCGTAGCGCTGCTGCGACGCGCTGAGCAACGCGGAACATTTGCGCACCATCCTCTTCATCCAAATCTGCAAGGTAAGGCGCGTGTCTGCGCGGAACAACCAAAGCATGCCCCGAAGTAACCGGCTGAATATCCATCATCGCGAAACAGAGTTCATCCTGATAAATAACACTCACTTCCAGTTCACCGGAAATGAGTTTGCAAAATACGCAGTCGGTTTCAGTCATATCGAACTGGGGAATCTAAGCGTGCATCACTCGAAAGGGTTCAACGTTTTCACGCCTGTCTTTTGAAAGTCGTGAGTGTTACGCGTGGCAACAATCAGATCATGTTGAAGTGCCGTTGCGGCAATCATTCCATCCAACAGCGGAACAGTCTCACTCTTTCGTTTAAGATCCACGACTAGAGCAGCCCAGCGCCGGCTCACTGTGGCATCCCAGGGAAGACACTCGATGGTTTCGACTACTTCTTCGAACCATTGCTCTAACCTTTCTCGTTTGCGCCCGCGCGCCAGCGCTAGAATCCCGATTCGTAGTTCACCAATAATTATCGGGTCGACTACAAGGCTAGCTTCATTTGCGGCCAACCAATCGACAACCTTCATATCAGCCGACTGTTTTGTTGGCTCACTAAGCACGTTCGCATCAACAAGGTACGTCATCCAAATTTCGGCAACTTGATGTCGTCGGTGGTTTCAGTGCGGTCCAGAGGTTGAAACCAATTCTTCACGGGACAGGAGAGCAATAGTTTTACGAGGCCGTGATTCCGGGGTTTGGTCGTTCGTTTAAGTAAATATTCTCCGCGATCAAGACGTTCGATTTCGAACTCTTGCCCGGCTTTGATGTCATCTTCGCGCCGAATTTCAGCTGGAAGAATGATTTGGCCTTTAGTTGAAACGGTGGTTCTCACGAGAGGTAAGATAGCGTCTTACCACTCTTAGGTCAAACAAGAAACTCTCCTGCGCAACGAGTGTTGTAGTGCGGTAGCGATGGTAGGGTTAGCCGGATGTCTCATTGACGACTGCGGTCAGGTTCATTGTTAGGAGTGCATCCTTCTTGGGCAACGAGCTCACTCCAATCACTGTTCGCGCCGGCGGGTGTGTGCCGAATGCTTCTCGGTAGGCCCGATTCATTTCTTCGAAGTCGTCCATGTTTCTCAAGAAGACATTGACGTGCATGACATGATCCATACTCGAGCCGACACTTTCGAGCATGGTGCGAAAGGAGTCCAGGATCTGCTTTGCTTGTGTATATGCGTCGGGCCCAGCAAACAAGCCGGTCGTTGGATCCACGCCAGCGGTGGCGGAGATTGAGATGAATGGCCCCGCCTTTGCGATGTGGCTGTAGGGCCCTATGGGCTTCATCACATTGTCTGGCGTGAACGTTTCAACCTTCATTAGACACATCACCTCTAGCCGCAGCTACTTTGTCGGCCCCATCACAAAGATCGTGTTACCGAACGGGTCCAATAGATCGAACGTCCGTGCACCCCAGGATTCATTCTTCGGCGGGCGCAGCACGTCCACTTGTTCGCGCCACTCCTCGAAGTAGGCATCTGCATCGTCGACTTCTAGCGAGACGCAAGCGTTCCGGCCGTGTCCATCCATTGGACTATCCACAGTGATCTGGATTGTGCCTCGCGCTAGTCCAAGGAGGCCGCTCTTGCCGTCATCCGAAACCTCGAACAAGACACGAAATCCGAGCTTCGTTGCGTAAAATTCTTTGGCTACGCTGAGATCATCAGCCGGTAGAACTGGGACAGCTCGCTCCATCGGATCCTCCTCTCTCAAATCACTACTAACTAACACTCACCCACGTCCTGCAAGCGTTCGCAAAAGAAAAGCGGCAGAGCCGGAACCCCGCCGCAAGTCGTTGATATCACTGGTGCACCCGGCATGATTCGAACATGCGACCCCCTGATTCGTAGTCAGGTACTCTATCCAACTGAGCTACGGGTGCGAAGGGTGTAATAGTAAATGCTCGGCGCGAATATGTAAAATCCGCCC
>DATEIS010000281.1:0-3051 GCA_035278765.1 Pyrinomonadaceae bacterium
CCGCTGCTTGGAAGAGGTCAGTACCGTAACGCGGTAGCGTCGGGTGGATCTTGTTGCCGAGGCTGACCCGACGCTACCGCGTTACGTACTGACCTCTTCCAACAATGACTTTTAAGGCTAAGCGATACTCACTTCGAGACCTGTGGCGATACGTACTTCACGAAACTCAGTCGCGCCAACATCTCGATCTTCTCGACCGGAAGCCGGCCGATGATTAGGTTCGAGGTCCTGGAATCAAGCACTACTTCGAAGCCAAGCTCTTTCAGTTTCGCCAGAGACACAGATGATTTATCAGTGAGCCAGACTTGCACTTCAGCTTTGCCGTTACGAATAAATCCGTGTTCATCAGCGGCTGACAGCACCTCTTTTCTTTGCAGCTTTTCAACTACTGCGAACAACGACCGGTGTAGTTTCGGTCGCAGATCGTTAGCGTCCTTCTGATCTGTAAATACCCCAATGGAATCCATACGGACGACAGGTGGAGGTTCATTCGCGGACTGCGTCTGAGGTCCTACTGCTGCACCTGTTCCCACACCTACTCCTGCTCCTGATCCAACTCCCATGTTTCTACCACTGCCGCTAATCACGCCCTGCGAAACAATCATTTTGTTCTTTCCGGCTGAAGCGCTCACTGCGACCGATGCGAACTTGCGAGATAGCGTTTTCGAGGATTCCCTAACCTCTTCGCTATCCTTCATCCCTTGCGGAACTTCAACCGGCACGTCGATGCGTCGCGGCTGTCCACCATCAGTAACAATCATCTCTTCCACCGCAACGAAAGACGTAAACTGTGTCATCAGTCGGTATTCAATCCCGATTTGCGTGATCGTGTCTTTCAGATCAGCACGCATGTTGCCTGACTGTGCGCCTGCGAAATCTTCGGTCATCAAGTTGTCGACTCGCGCACGTGCCCACAGTGGCGCCAGCACATCGTGCAAAGCCATCGTCTCCGGCAACTCAACCGGAATCTCGCGTACGAAATCGTTGCCACCCATCTTGCCTTTCAGACGAATCGTTCCGCGTCCCGCAGTAGTAAACCTTCCAGTCAGAATCAGCGGCTTCGCGCTGAAGAGATCCGGAATGCGTTGTGGATAAACATCAGCGACGGGAAGGCCACTCCAATCGATCGAAATATCCGTCAGTAATGGATTGCGCACACGTTCGTGAAAACGACGCGCGGCAGCGGAGCCATCGTCATCCAGGCTCACATACTCGACCTCGCCGCGTCCCGCTTCTGCCATCTTGTCGAGCAGGAAACGATTCACGGAACTTCCGATCCCAAATGAAAACACACGCGCATTCGCATGCTTTTGCACTTCCGAAATGATCTCCATGTCGTTGCCTACATATCCATCGGTCATGAAACAAACGATGCGAATGTGCGACTGATCGTCAGACTCCTGGAGCGCAGCCTTGATCGCCGTCATCATCTCAGTGCCGCCGGATCCGGAGCGCGAGTTGAGAAATGCCTGCGCCTTGTTCAGATTCGCTCGCGTGGCAGGCACAGGTTTTGGGAAAAGTATGCGCGTGTCACCCGCAAACGTAATGAGGTTGAACGTGTCAGACGGGTAGAGACTGTCGAGCGCAAGCTTCATCGTCTCTTTCGCTTTCTCGATCGGAAATCCCTGCATCGAGCCCGACGTGTCGAGCACAAACACCAGTTCCTTTGGCCTAATATCTTCAACAGTCACGCGATCGGGAGGCTGAAGGATCAAGGTGAAGTAACCTCCCTTTTCAGAGCGATGTGTTAACAACGCATCCTGGATCGCGCGGCCAGCGACGTCGTAACGAAGCACAAAATCCTTGTTGGGGATCGTAGAACCTTCGCGGAGACGCAGGCGCGCGCTGTGAGAATCGGTACGTTGAATATCAACGTTGTGTGTTTTCGAATTGACGTCGTCGAGGATCAAACCGGCATCGAGTGTCACGTCGAGTGAGATATCGTGTCCGCTTCTCGTCGCGGAAGGCGGCGAGTTGGGAGTGATGCGCGACGCATCGGGAACTCGATCGGTGTCGGGAGCAAAACCGCTGCCTTGCACTCGTCCGGTTGGAGTGCCGGGTACGTAACGTGGTCCAACAACCATCGGAAACACAAACTCATACGCGCCGTTAACGTAGCTCAGAGTCTCAACGTAGCTGATCGTGATCTTTATCTGGTTGCCCGGAAGAATGTTGGCCACTGACTGCGTGAAGATATTCGGACGTTCCTGATCGAGCAGGCTCGCCACTTTCCCGCTCGACTTTGCGGCATCGTAAACTGCCTGCGCTTCTTCGCGAGGCAGGATCTTTCCGCGGATCGTTCGCTCGCCGACAATCATGGTCATGTCGTCGACAGCGGCGTTTTGTGGAAGGGGAAACGTATAAACGGCTTCGATCTTTTCCTTGAAAGGATTCTCGAACTGTTGCGTCACGACGACTCGTGAAATGAAACCACTGATCTCGGCCTTCACCTCAGTGTGTTTCAGAGGACACATGGCCGTTGCTTTGCCCGAGGAATCGACCACCGTCAGCGCGCCGGATGTATAGCCTCCCTGAGCGGATACAGTGGTTTGCGGATAGAAGAACAGCACGAAGGGCAGAGCGAGAGTGCCGAGAGTGAGTATCAGCAACGATTTGGGAAGAAGTTGTATCTTCATGATTCCTCCGAAGTGCAGTTTCGACAGTTTTAGAACCCGATTACCGGTCTCTGTTCCCGAATGTTGAGGTTAGAACGTGTTCGAGTTGGTTACTTGCATGCATGTTGAAATCGGGTCAGTACCGTAACGCGGTAGCGTCGGGTCGACGGTTAGCAACTCGCTTGATAGCACATTGTTCAGATCGACCCGACGCTACCGCGTTACGGTACTGACCCGATCCCCTGTGCACGCACCAACTCAATACAGATTGAAGTTATATTCAAGCTGCATCGCCACCGACACCGGCTGCCCGCCTTTCAATGCCGGCACAAACTGTATCTGACGCGCAGCCGCAATCGCTCGCTCCGTCAATCCAAACGGAAGCGTGCGGAGCGCACGTATTTGGACCACTTCACCCGAGCTCGAAAAGACCGCG
>DATEIS010000282.1:0-3402 GCA_035278765.1 Pyrinomonadaceae bacterium
CGTTTCCCTCGACGAGGACAGTTCCGTGATCATCGCTGGGTTCCAGATTCACGCTGACTATGGAGTTAACGGCTTCAACATCCGTGCGCGTGTGATCTTCGCGTACACAGATCAGCCGGCCACGGGTCTGGTCCATACAGCTATCTGCGTAACGCATCTCGCCCGGAGCGGTTAGTGCCAGAGGTGTTGCGCCAGGTCCATCCTGACGATAAAGCCTTTGATCAGAGAAGTTCGAAAAACAGACCGTTCCATTGCTCACCAGATAATCGCCACCGCCGTATTCGTGAACTCTTGTGCGTGCGTTAAAGGGTGGCTCGTTCACTTCGACAGAAGAACCTGTCGAGTTTCTCTTTATTATGACGTTACGACCCGCTTCTTTCGGGCGCATTTCCATCCAATAAATGTCATCGCCGTCAAATGTGGGCTGACTAAGACCGACCGTTCCTTCCACGATCAGGTCTGAGGTGATCGGCGACTTCCAGGAGCCGTACGGTGCAATCTTTGGTGAATTTAGCAAGGTCGATCCTCGATTCATTGGTCTACGAACTCAGGTAGTTTCACTTTTGTGTGACTTCGGCAAACTTTTGTCACAACCTCGCAAAGGGTTTACAAGCTAGCTGCAACCTACCTCGGCCTTTTGGCAGTTAGTATCTTGCCCGTCGTTAATTCTCCATGGGAGAACTGAGATAAAGGCAAGGGCGCTGGTCTTGGGGGAGGTCAGCGCCCTCTCTTTTTGTCTACTCGCCATCTTACCAACAAAAGCCACCAAGTAGCATAGACCGTCACGTAAAAGATTGTCGCTAGTTTGTTGAGTCACTTTAGTCGTTCTTGTGCCTTATTCTTTTGTGCTTTTTGTGCCTTTTGTGCCTTTTTGTGGCACAATTCGCCCGTCAAAATCGAAAGAGGTGCCCGCCCATGTTCATTCGCAAACGAAACCTGATCGTTTTCTGTCTGATCACGTCTTTCATCCTTGCTGGTTTGCCTTTAACAACCGTACATGCCGACACATTCAGACCAGTTGTACGCGGGAAACGTGGTGTGGTCGCCGGCGGACAGCCTTTGTCAGTAGAAGCCGGATTGCGAATCCTCCAGCGTGGCGGCAATGCAGTTGATGCGGGCGTAGCGACAATCCTCGCCGCCTCAGTGATCGAATTCTCACACTTTTCGTTTGGCGGCGAAGTGCCGATCCTGATCAAGTTAAAGGGTCAGAAGGTGGCCGTGATCGAGGGCATGGGCCAGGCGCCGATGAAAGCGACCCGTGAGTTCTTCGTCAATAGATCTGACGCGACTGGACCATCGTCAACCACGATGCCGGGGACCAAAAAAGGCGGACAGATCCCTTCCACTGGTCCACTGTCAGCGACAGTTCCTGCAATTCTCGACGCCTGTGTAACTGCTCTCGATCAATTTGGCACGAAGACACTCGCCGAAGTCATGGAACCCGCGATTCAACTCGCTGACGGCTTTCCCATTGATGAACTGAGAGTCCAGTACATCAAGACGCGCTCGCCAATCTTCGCGCAATGGCCCGACGCAAAACGCGTTTTTCTACCCGGTGGAGAGATTCCGAAAGTTGGCGACATTTTCGTCCAGGCCGATCTGGCCCGCACGCTTCGTGAGATTGTTCGTGCTGAGCGGCTGGCGTCAAAGGCCACGCGCAACAACCGTCACGCGGGGTTAATGGCCGCACGCGATTATTTCTATCGTGGTCCCATCGCACGTCGTATCGGCGACTACATGCAGAAGAATGGCGGGCTGATTGCCGCCGATGATTTTGCACGCTTCGCCGCGAAGGTGGGCCAACCCGTCGAGACTGACTTTCACGGGTATCAGGTGTACAAAGCCGGTTTCTGGACGCAGGGTCCGGCCATGATCGAAACACTCAACATGCTCGAGGGTTTCGATTTGAAGAAGATGGGGCATAACTCGCCGGCCTACATTCACACCCTTGCTGAAGCACTCAAGCTCGCGCTCGCGGATCGCGATCGCTACTACGGGGATCCAGACTTTGTGAAGATTCCCGCGACCGAACTGCTATCCAAGAACTACGCTGCGTTGCGACGTCCTTTAATTGATGAACGTCGTGCATCGCTCGCGCAACAGCCCGGAGATCCCATGAACATGAAGGCTATTCTTGCGAGCGCCGTGCAGACAATCGGTAAATCATCCTCCTTACCTGAGATTGAGCGGGCCAACGATACGACGTGTGTCAACGTTGTCGACAAAGACGGCAATCTGTTTAGCGCGACGCCCAGTGGCGCATGGCTTCCGGCAGTAGTTGCCGGAGACACCGGCGTGTTGATGGGCCAGAGGTTGCAATCGTCGTTGACCGATCCAAACAGTCCGAACGTCGTGGCGCCCGGTAAGCGTCCTCGCATCACTTTAACGCCGACGCTCGTGCTCAAAGGCGGCGAACCATTCATGGTTCTGAGCACACCTGGCGGCGACAACCAGGATCAGGCTTTGCTTCAGGTGTTGTTGAATATTGTAGAGTTTGGAATGAACCCTCAGGAGGCGGTCGAAGCGCCACGCTTTGACACACAGCACTACGTAAGTTCATTCGACGATCACGAGTTCCTTCCCGGTTCTCTGAACGTCGAATCGCGAGTGAGTTTGAAAACGATCCAGGAGCTTTCGCAGAAAGGGCACAAGGTCAAGGTACAGAGTGAATGGGGCACGCTGTCAGCGCCCACAGTGATCATGTTCGATCCAAAAACCGGTGTTGCGGCGGCAGGCGCCGACCCGAGGCGCAGTCGTTACGCCGTCGCATGGTAATCCAACTCTTCCCTCAACAAAGGAGTCCCCCATGTACACAAGAAAGCACGCCGTGCTGGCTGTACTTACTCTCATTCTTGTTTTCGCGAGTCAAAGCGTAGCCTCAGCTCCAGTACTTCCGAATCCGATTCTCTATTTACTGGGGCTGGAGTATTTCAATACCGGCGGCAAAGACTTCGTGCGTTACCGATTCGATGTGGCCAACAAGGACGTTTACCCCAACGATCTTTTTACAAAATCTCCCGACTTGCCGCCGTGCGGAAGCAACACGCAGTCCGCTCGGACCTGGGTTGATTTCTACGATCAGAGTGGAAAGAAAATACAGGGCTTTTGCGCTTTAGGAAAATCTTCTGATCTGGGTACTATCTGGTTTGCATTGGAAGAAGGAAAGGTGCCACCCAGTTGGGTCTACATCGAGATGAACGATCGCAAGACCAACACGAAATACAAATCGAATCTGTCCGAAACAACGCTATAAGATCAAACAACAGGGAGCAATCATGGGACTAGAAGAAGGCAAGCGCTTCGTAGATTTCAACCTCAAAAACCAGGACGGCGAGACCGTGAAGCTAGATGATTTCAAAGGCAAATGGCTCGTCGTCTATGTCTATCCAAAGGACGATACGC
>DATEIS010000283.1:0-3138 GCA_035278765.1 Pyrinomonadaceae bacterium
GTCATGTCGTAACGATAGATCGTGGTTGGCGTGGTGAAACCGGTGAACGAGTAAAACGTTTCTTTATCGCTGGGCTTACCGCCAAAACCTTCAGCCGAACCGATTCCCGGCAACGCAACTTCACTCAAAAGCTTGCCACTCGTGTCGTGTATCTTGACCTGCGTTTTGGCGTCTTTCAGATAGTTGAGAACAAACTTGTGATCGACGAACGTTGTAGCCTGTAGCGTCTCATTGCCTTCGGGAACTACGACTTTCCAGTTGTCTCGCGCCGGCTTAGCAGTATCGATCTCGACAACCTTGCCACGCGGAGCCTGCAAATCAGTCTGAAACCAGAATCGCGAGCCCTCGTTACCGATGAAAGTGTAAGCGGCATCGAAATCGTCGAGCAGCTTCACGACGCCGGAATCTTTCGACTTCAGATCTTTGTAGTAGATGCGACTCTTGACGTCCGTGCCCTGGAAGATGCTGATGATCAGATAATTGCCGTCTTCTGTAACATAGCCCCCAAACAACCAGTCTTTCTGATCCGGACGCTCGTAAACGAGAACATCCTGTTTCTGATCGGTACCGAGTTGGTGGAAATAGATTTTTTGAAAGTAGTTTGTGGCCTTCAGCGTATCGCTTTTGGGTTCCTCGTAACGGCTGTAAAAGAATCCTTTGCCGTCACGAGTCCACGACACACCGGAAAACTTCACCCACTTCAAATGGTCAGAAAGATCTTTAGCTGTCTCAACGTCGCGCACTTTCCATTCCTGCCAGTCAGATCCTGATGCCGACAAACTGTAAGCGAGCAGTTTTCCATCCGGACTCACCTGCATTCCCGAAACTGCGACCGTGCCGTCAGCGGAAAGTATATTCGGATCGAGCACCATTTGTGGCTGCGCATCGAGCCCGGTCACGGTGTAAAGGACAGCCTGATTCTGGAGTCCGCTGTTGCGCGTGTAGAAGTATCGATTTCCTTCCTTGAACGGAATGCCATACTTCTCGTAGTTCCAGAGTTTGGTGAGACGCTCCTTGATCGTGTTCCGCGCTGGAATCGACGCGAGGAAACCAAAGCTGAGCTTGTTTTCAGCTTCCACCCAATTTCGTGTCTCTTCTGAATCAAGATCTTCAAGCCAGCGGTACGGGTCGGCCACCTTTGTGCCGTGGTAATCGTCGACCTGATCGCTCTTTCGCGCCGGGGGATAATTATTCGGTTTGATCATCTGCTGTGCGACACCTGCCAATAAACACACAATTAGAGCAAAGCGGATGGGTGGGTGATAACGCATACATACGCTCCCTTCGATATTCAAACCGAGTATATCTGATCCGCGTTTATCGGCGTAAATCTGTGGCTAAATAAACTTTTATGCTATTGTGCGCACGCTCGAAAGCGGAATTTGAAAGGAGTTCCCTCCTTATGTACGAAGTACGTTCAGGAACATTCGTGGGCGCGGTAGTACTGGCGATTGGTCTCATTCTCTCGACCACAATTGGTGGCTGGTTTTTTGTGAAAGGGAAACGAGGCGACCAAACAATCACCGTCACCGGGTCAGCGCGCAAGCGAATCAAGTCAGACCTCGTGATCTGGCGTTCGGCAATTTCGTATCAGTCCCCCGTGCTTTCTGAAGCCTATCGCTCGCTTTCCGAAGCGGTCCCTCGCGTGAAGGCTTATTTCGTCACCAAAGGCATCCAGGACAACCAGATCACCGTGTCGTCAATCTCTTCGCAAACGCTCCACGGGCGGACCAGCGACGGGATCGAGACCTCGGAAATCACGGGTTATTCATTGCGACAAGAACTGTCAGTGCGATCGGAAGACGTCGAAAAGATCGGGCAGATCGCGCGCGAGGCGACGGAATTGATCAATCAGGGAATTCTGATTGAGTCGATGGCGCCCGAATATCTCGTTACCAAACTCGGCGAAATCAAGATCGAGATGCTGGCTGAAGCGGCCAAGGACGCGAAGGTCAGAGCCGAACAGATCGCGCAGAGCACCGGCAGTTCGATCGGTAGCGTACGGACGGCTCGAATGGGTGTGTTGCAAATCACCCCCGCGGACTCAACCGAAGTCTCCGATTCGGGGATGAACGACACATCATCGCTCGAGAAAGACATTACAGCCGTCGTCAATATAGGCTTCGCTGTCGATTAAGAATTTCTCACGCAACCGCGCAAAGACGCGGCGGAAGACGTTGAGAAAGGCTTTGCCACTTCCGCCGCGTCTTTGCGCCGTTGCGTGAGAAAAATGATTGACAACCAGAGCCGCCCTGGGTGAATCTTAACCAACGCTCCGCCCCCGGCGCGTAGTTGTTAATCCTGTAACTCTTCCTGAGAAAAAATATGAAGTATAGTGCCCGTCTCGCCCTTTTTGTTGTCGCCGTTCTTTTTGCTGCCTCGGAGATGAGGGCACAGGAGAGTAGCGCCGTTCGTCCACGCGTTGTCACCCCCATCACTCAGGATCAGCAACAGCAGCCTGTTCCAACAACCAAGGTGCCGCCGGCCAACCCCGCCACGGTCGGGCCCACTTTGCCGGTGCTTGAGGATCCGCAGAAGAAGATCTCCGAGCCAATCACACATCTGACTCCGTCAGTGATTCAGGCTCGTATTTCCGAAGCGCAAAGGATGTTCAAGACGAGACCGAAGCCCACGGCTCTCGTACCGTCGATCGAGTTTGTGACTGTTGCGGCCCTCGATCGTGAAACGGCGCGCACACACTTCATCACCGTCTCAAAGCAAACGTTTCTGACCAAAGGCGCGGAAGTCAATACCGTGACTTCCGAGGGCACTGCCGTCAACCTACGCATCATTCGCGCCAACGGCGTCAACACCGCGATGACGATCTTTACTCCTGAGGGTAAGGCGCTCGCGCCGCTCACGATCGAGTATCCGATTGAGCGCGGCGGGAAGTTTCTCGAGACCGCGTATTACACGTCGGCTCATCCGGCTTTGCTTTCGAAAGATCTCGTGCGTTCGGGACAGTCGTATGTGCGCAACATGCTGGATCTCGCAGCCAAACGTTTACGCGAAAAGGGCGTGATGATTTCGCCGCAGCTCATTGACGTTGCCGAACGCTTGTGTGTGGTCGAGCACGTCGATCACGCACGTTTTCGTGATGAGAACCGGCTCGCGCTTTATGAAGAGATCTATTCGTTG
>DATEIS010000284.1:0-2484 GCA_035278765.1 Pyrinomonadaceae bacterium
ACCGAGTAACGCGCGAGGGCGATCTTGCCGCGCACGTCAACGCCGCGCTGTGCGAGCAAGTCGTAGTCTTCAGGATTACCACTATTGACATAGACCACCGGCGCCGTCACATCGACGTCCGCGGAGTAAGCACAGTAAGGAATGCCGACGTCGTCGTTATACGAATCCTTGTCCTGCGGAATTGGCTCTTCCTTTAGCGAGAGCTTTTCTTTTGAACCGACGAGTGTCGCCTCATAGCGGATGGGCCACGGGAGGTAAACAGGGTGCTCGATGAGTTCCACATCCTCGAGTCCGTATTCTTTCCATTGCTTTGCAACATGCTGCGCGAGTTCGTAGTTGCGAACCGAGCCAGCCATGTGTGGCTTCTCGGTGAAGATGCGGTGTTCGCGCCGGCAGTTTTCGGGACGAATGGTATCGAGCAGTCGAGCCTGAAGAGGTTTAAGCTTGCTGTTGTTAGCGAATGAAAAGCCCTCACGAGTGTTCTCCGGAACACTCAGAGTCGTGGCAGTGATCAGCAGGAGCAAAATGATCGAGTAACGGACCAAAGTGTCACTCAGGTATCACGGCGGGCAAAAGAGTGTCAAGGTTTTTGAAAGACGTTACATCACCTGGGCGGCGTAATGCCCATCAACGCGTAACATTTTGCGAACAGCAAATCGGGATGAGGGCGTTGAAGGAGGCCAGTTCGACCTGACCTCCATCCCATGATTACCATCGACCGCAAACTACTGGTTGTCAGTTAGCCAGAGCTTCTTTAGCTGGTCTTCATCCCCATTGAATCTATCGCGATCACAGCGACCTATGCCCGCGACTTTATGTGGCGGTGGACCTTGGGCGCCATCTGTGTATTGCCACATCGTCCACGTCGGCCAGTTCACCGGGACTACTGCTGTCGGTCCATACTGGGCCAGCCAGAACCAGCATTTAGCGAGCACCTGATCCTGATTAGTTCCAAGCAACTGCTTGATGTAGTGTCCGGAATATAGTCCTGGGAAACGCCCGGTTTGCTCTGCGACATGAAGCACAAACGCGCGGGCTTCTTCCAAATTCATATCCGGCCCGGTGGGGTTCGGTTCAAAATCGAGCACCAGCAATGTGTCGTCGAACGTGTCAACAGTATCCAGAAAATGCTGCGCCTGTTTTAGACCATTGCTGCCGGTGGCAAAGTGGTAAGCGCCGAACATGACGTCCGCGTCCTTCGCTTTCGTCCGGTTGGTTTTAAAAGTTGGGTCGACAAAGGACTGACCCTGGGTAGCTTTTTGGATAATTCCAAGAATGCCGTCAGCTTTGGCTTTGACGAGATCCACGGATCCGTTGTGATGGGAAAGGTCCACTACTGCATTGAGAGTTGCTGCCATATCTGTTGTTCCTTTCATTGCGTTTGCGTTTAGAAAACGCACCTACAACTTCTAATGGGATTGCTCTCAATTTCATTTCACCAGGTTGCAGGAGAAAGAAAGGAACGAGGCAGGACTTGCCCATAAAACGCCGCGAGGGTTACGGGACCACTTGTTCGAAAGACCCTGGTCTTACTGAGTCTTGCGAAGTTTTTGTGCGTTCTGTTTGAGATCGACGGTTAAGAGGAGTACGTGCTCGAGATCGGCGCTCGCCTGTTTCGCCTGGATGACATCCACAGTGTTAGCCGCCTGGAAGACAGGATTGCTGACGAAACTCATAATTTTCTTATCAAGCAGCAAAAGTTCCTCACGAAACTGCCGGACTGAACTGACTGCGGGCACTTTCAAATCTGTCAGAGAATTTTCCGACGCGGGCAAAGACAAGCCTTCTTTTAGATCGTTAGCCTTGCCTCGGATTTTGGAAACCATATCCGCTATCGAAGAATAATCAAGCGAGTCTTTCAACCATGCGTCCGCCATCATCTTGTTGTGCAATGATTGCAAGTCTCTGAAGTCGTCTTTGATCTTTTTGAAACGATTCAGACGAATGGCTTCCGATTCCGTGTTTTTTGGTACAGACCAGAGCAGCAGCCTGTCCATCTCAGCACGTTCGATAGAGCGAGCCCGGTCTCTTTGGATAGAACGACGTTGACCTTGAACGCTGCTGAAAGAAGCTGCCAGGGCCAGAGCCAGAATGATCAGCGGCAACTGAAATCTCTTTGGGTTTGACATTGTATCCACCTCTGAATCGAGAGATTGCTGGCGTCGAGAGATTTTGGAAAACAAAAAGGTGGCGAAGATTTTCTTCGCCACCCTGACAAATGTCAATGTCTTGAAATGGCGCTTAGAAATTAAACCGCGCCGCAAGCTGAATCACCCGAGGATTGCTGCTCAATACGTTGGATGGATTCAGGAAATCTGGAGTAAGTGGGTTTACCTGGTTTAGAGTTGTCAAACCCGTGGTACCAACCGGGTCAACGCTATTGACTGAGCCCGGTACATACTGCGGGTGATTGAACGCGTTGAAGAAGTCAGCGCGAAGTTGGAAGTATTTCGATTCGCCGATTCGGAAGTTCTTGAAAATCGA
>DATEIS010000285.1:0-9083 GCA_035278765.1 Pyrinomonadaceae bacterium
CGCAGCGTCGACGTGCTCCTTCGTCAGCACGCCCTCGCCCCGCAAGTTCTTTAGCGTGCGTTTTAATTTATCCGAGAGCGACTCAAACATATAACACTAGGCGAAGTTCCGCGCTGCGGACGGAAACGGAAATGATAATGGCCGACCTTAGGGGTGTCAAGGCGAACGCCTCGTTAAATTGCGGCCTAAACTCTGTATTTTGACAACTTAATTTGAGATTGGTGGTATGAGATGCCACAGATAGGAGGGCGGTTCGGGTAAATTTCACGATTCTGTGCGGAAACAAACTGTACGAGATCGCTCGCTTGTGTTAAATTCACCACGAACAACACGTTTGCGCGGCAACAGTAAACGAAGCGAGTTTTTGACGGTTTTTCCCTCCCATGACCAAAGCGTCAATGAAAAGTCCTCTCTATTGATCTTTTATAGGTACTAAATGGATAAACGTGTGGGTCACGGACCGATGGCTCGTGATCAGCAAAAGGCCCCTACGGAGCGAGGTGTGGTCGATCTCGCCGATGCTCGAGTGAGAATTCGCTCAAGGGCGAAGCCTACGCAAGAGTCGCTTACACGCGAGCTTGATGAGGTGCGCTCGCTGTTGGACCAGGGTTTGTCCACTGAAGCTAAAGATCGTCTCGCATTATTAATCTCCAACGCTCGTCACAATCCATCGGTACTCGCTCTCGCGAGATGTGCATTATCCACTGCCCTTGAACAACAGGGTCATTATCGTGATTCGCTCGCCGCTGTGGCGATGTATGAAGCGCCTGAATCGCGTGTAAAGCTGGATGATCAGACGGTCAGTTACCTGCGCGTTCAAATCGGGCTCGCTTACAACTACAACGGAGATCATCCCAAAGCGATTGCCATGTTGCAGTCGGCTTTGCGCGATCACGCAGAAAGCGGCGCCATCAATTTGGGCCACATCTATGCCGCTCTATCTCGCACTTATCGAACTATTAGTGAATATCCGATTGCGCGCGATTTTGCGCAGCGAGCTCTCGAGAGTTTTCGTCAGAATGGTGACTGGCGCGGGCTTGCTGAGTCGTATTTTGGCGTCGGCGTTGCCGATATTCACGAAGGGAATTACGAAGCAGGCCTGGATAATCTTGAACAGGCGCTCAAGCTCATCGGTGATCGACCGGCTGCGTATGTGCTCGGCAGAACTTACGCGAACATGGCCGGTGCCTGCTGGTTTCTAAAGCGACCGCAGGAAGGCATCGATTACCTCAAGAAGGCGATTACTTATTACGAGCGCACCGATCATAAGACCAATGCCGCCGATGGTTATAACAATCTGGGTATTAATCTGATCCTGATCGGTCAATGGGATCGTGCACAGGAAGCACTTGAGCGTGCGAACTCCCTTGCGACTGAAGTCGATGAACGCGGCGCCAAAGTGCCGATGATTCTGGATTCGTTGGGCGAACTGCACATGCTGCGCGGCGACTTGGATCAAGCTAAAGACTATCTAACGCGGGCAGTTGCACTTGCTACCGAGAATGGAAATAAGTGGTACGCGGCACAGGCATTAAGAACACTCGGTCGCTGCTATCTCGCCACCGAAGATCCTTCGAACGCTCTTGAAAAAGCGAAAGAAGCCCTAAATCTTGCCGAAATTATTGGCGATCGGCAGGCGATCTGTGAGTCACGTCTGATTGCTGCCGAGTCACATTTGTTAACACGCGATCTGGAGGAGTCCGCGCGAGAACTTCAGCGAGTCGCCGCAGAAACCACAGATTCCGCCACCGATCTCAATTTCACTGGCGAAGCGCACCGGCTCAACGGAATGCTGAACATGGCCCGCGGTGATGCCGCGGCGGCAGCGCAGCATTTTGGCAGTAGCGTCTCAATCTTCGACATGCTTGGCGATCGGTATCGAGCAGCTCGCGCACACCTCGAGTTGGGCCGTGCTTACGCGTTGATCCGGCCGGAGCGTGCAGGTGAACATCTCAGTCGCGCGTTGAATACGTTTCGAGATCTAGGTGCGCGTTTGGATTTGTCGCGCGCTGAAGAAGAACTGCGGGATCTTGCTCGTGCAACACCGGAACGTAACGAAGGTCCGTCAGCGTTAACACAACTCTTAACATTGCGTCTTGCCGAGGCAGTTGCTTCACGTGAACTTCTTTTGCGCGAACTGGCGGCTGTGATGCGTCAGGAAACGGGCGCGCAACGAGTCCTTATTACTGAGCGCGGTGAACGTGATGAAGCAAGAGTTGTCGTTGCGATGGGTTGTACGCCGGGTGAGGCCCAGAAGATTGCACTTGAGATTGATCTAATTGACGACGATTCGTCGCGTGATCGCTATTGCCGCAAGCACGATGCGGAAGTGATCTTCTTGAAATCGTCCAACGCGCCGTCGGCCACGATGTATCTGGCGCCGCGTAATCGCGCGAGTTTGCCGAAGGGAGTTGCGCTTGAGCCGTTGTTGCGCGTGGTTGAGTTAGGCATGGACGTTTGTGCCTTACGCGCCGGCGCGCAGAAGAGCGGCACACATGACAACGCCGACGAGTTAACGGGTACGAGCCTCATGCCTGGCTTTATTCATTCGAGCCCGGCAATGACACAGCTTGTCGAAGAAGTCCATAAGATTCGATCGTCCGATGTAACTGTGTTGGTGACGGGCGAGTCAGGCACGGGCAAGGAACTCGTTGCACGCGCGATTCATGCGATTTCTTCGCGGCGCGCGAAAGTGTTTGTGCCGTTCAACTGTACTGCGGTGCCCAAGGAGTTGTCGGAAGGTTACCTGTTTGGTTACCGGCGTGGTGCGTTTACGGGGGCAGTCAATGATTCGCAGGGCGTGATTCGAACAGCCGCCGGCGGCACGCTCTTTCTTGACGAGGTTGGCGATTTGCCACTCGACGTTCAGCCAAAGCTGTTGCGCTTTCTACAGGAAGGCGAGATTCAACCGTTGGGTGAACAGCGTCCCAGCAAAGTTGATGTACGCATCATTGCAGCCACCAACACTGATCTCGAGGAGATGGTTTCGCAGGGCCGTTTTCGTGAGGACCTCTATTATCGTTTGAACGTGATCCGTTTGCGCGTGCCACCTTTACGTGAGCGCCGCTCGGAGATCCCCACGATCGTCAATTATTACGTTAATCACTACTCGGCAAAGTTTGGCCGGAAGGATATTCAGATCACGCCTCAGGCCGTTGATTTGTTGATGGTGAGCGATTGGCCGGGCAATGTGCGCCAGCTTTGCAATGAGATTCAGAGGACTGTCGCACGAGCTGAGGACGGTACGGTTATTACTCCTGAACAGCTTTCGCCGGAACTAAAGCGTACGTCGTCGCCGACAACTCCTTCAGCGGCCGCGGCAGCTTCGATAACATCACTCCCATCGTCGAACGTGGCAAGTGCTGGTGGGACACTTGCGGATGCACTCGCGGAAGTCGAACGCCGGATGATTTCCGATGCGTTGCGGCGTCACAATGGAAACATCTCACGTGCCGCGCGTGAGCTTGGTCTAACCCGTCGCGGACTCTACCTCAAACTCGACCGCCACGATCTCAGCGTCAGCGCCTAATTAACCAGGGCCATCTTTCGTTGCGCAATCTCCTGCGCGATCTTCGAGATCCGATCGATATCGAACGGTTTGGCGACTACCCAGTCAGCCTTGACGGCGTTTCGTGTCTGCAAGCTGATCGCATCGGCCCAACCGCTGATGATCGCAATGGGCATGTTTTCTGTGCGCTGTCTGATTTCGGTGACCAGTTCCCACCCGTTCATCGAAGGCATACCGATATCGGTGAAGACGGCGTCAAACTTACCGTTGTACTGGTCATACAGTGCAAGAGCAATTTCTCCGCTTTCGGCCGAGACAACCTCACAACCTTCCGCTTCCAGCGCTTCGATCAGGACTTCGCGTACGTGCGTCTCGTCGTCGACCACCATCACGCGCACCTTGTCTTCGGTGGTTGAGGTGGAGGTCTGCACAGCGCCGGTGTTGCTGTCTTCGGTTGCTCCGGCAGGAGTCACTTTCGGCAGCGAGATCTTGAAGGTTGTACCCCGGCCAGGTTCGCTGTCCACCTCGATAGAGCCTTCGTGCCGGCGAATGATACCGAAACTGACGGCCAGGCCCATTCCCGTACCCGCCTTACCCTTGGTCGTAAAGAACGGATCGAAAAGACGTTGCTTCACTTCGGGGGTCATGCCGGTGCCGGTGTCGGTGATGTAGACGACTACGCGGTCCCGAATTTCCTGTGTGGCGACGCGGACTTCGCCGCCCGAAGGCATCGCGTCGATGGCGTTGTAGATCATGTTTACGAGCACTTCGCGTAGTTCGACCGGGTCGCCTTTGATGAAGGCCTTGCAGTCGGCGTGGAGAGCGAAGCGTATGGGGGCGAATTCCGAGCGTGACTCCCAGCGTGGGCGGGTCATCTCGCAGGCATCCTTGAGAAGTTCAGCGATGGCGACAGTTTCAAACTCGCGGCTGGGACGCTGGCGCGCGAAGTCCTGGATGCGTCGGATAATGTGGGCGCCATCCTCAGCGCTCTTGATGATCAGTTCCAGGCCAGCCTCGATTTTCGCGGGATCATTGCTGTTGCGGAGGATTAGCTGCGCCCGGCCGAGGATGCCGGTCAGCGTGTTGTTAACGTTGTGGGCGACACCGAACGACAACTCGCCGAGTGCCGCCATCTTCTGGGCGTGAATCTCCTGCTCGCGCTGAGCCTCGTAGCGCGTGTGCGCCTCGGCAATGGTCTCCAGACACTTCTTGAGGCGGTCCTTCGTGGACTGTTGCTGCGAGTT
Organism: Pyrinomonadaceae bacterium; assembly: GCA_035278765.1. GTDB lineage: Bacteria > Acidobacteriota > Blastocatellia > Pyrinomonadales > Pyrinomonadaceae > PSRF01. Next base: position 4,753 of record DATEIS010000285.1, read on the forward strand.
CGCGAGCAACTGATTCGCCTGCGCCCCAATCTCCCGGCGTTCGTCGTCAGGCAGCTGCTCCCCCATCTCCTCGATAAGTATCAACAGCGCCCTACCCGCGCCTTCAGGATTCCCGCATCGTTCGGCTACCCGCCTAGCTCGTTCAATAAGCGGTTTGGCCTCTTGCCGGTGCCCCAATCGGCAAAGGATCAGTCCGTGCGTAGTAAGAGCCTCGGCAAGTAATGCGTCCTCGCCACTCCCTTCAAGAGTTTCGACCGAAGCCTCAATCGAGCGTGCCGCGCATTCGTAGCGCCCCGCCGCTAGATACAATTGCGCGAGCGTCTCGTTTACCTGAGCACAACCGACAGTATCGCCTAATCTGTCGAACAAGTTCCGGGCACGCTCAAGATGTGATCTCGATTCTTCGAACCGGTTAAGCGATAAAAGGAGGTATCCTCTATTGTTTTCAACAACAGCTACATAACGGAGGTTTCCAAGTTGTTCGAACTGCAACGAAGCTTCTTTGTAGTAACCTAAGGCTCGATCGAAGTCCCGTTGTCGCTCGCCGGCTACACCACAGTCTTTCAGAGTGTTTGCCATTTCACCCCAGAAACGACCTTTGGTCCAAGGACTAATCAGATTCTCCAAAGACGAAACCTCTTCCAAGAGCGTAAGAGCTTCACGTAACCGACCACAATGGCGCTCCACAATCGCCAACCTGAAGAGAGCCACGGCCCTTAACTCGTAGTCCTCTTCGCCTAAACTGGAAATACAAGAGCGAAGTGTGGAATGGGCCAGATCAAAAAGGCCTTGATGGTAATAGCAGCAACCGAGCTCGATACGAGCCTCAATAGCCTTGATTCTTTGATTACTATGGTCAAATAAGGCGCTCGCCCCACTTAGAAGTGCTTCTGCTAGTCGCTGTCCACCAACAATCCGTCTCGCTCGTGCCACCGAATCAGTCAATGACCCAGCAACTGAGAGTAGCTCAGCAGCCGCGCTCACAGTGAGACCTCCTTGGATAGGCCACTCCCCGAGCTTCCACCATGCATCAAGCACACTGCAGCCAGCATCGTAGTCGCCAATTTCAATCTTTTCGCGAGCTATCGCGCAGCATGCCAATACGCGGTCACTGTCACCCAGCGCATTGAGAACTCCTTCTGGCCAAGCTATGTTTTCCACCGATACCACCAGAAAACTCCGCTAACGAATGGTTGTTAGAAACGCCTCGAATTCAACAATAGAATTTTCACTCACGGATAGTTGCATAAGCGATGTGGATATCCTGTATACAGTGACACTAGCATATACAGGAATTCTTGGTGTGTTAACCATCAATGAAAAGCGAGATACTTTCAAAAAAATGGCCGGATTCTTTAGTTCTTCCAGCATCTGGATACTGAGTAGGCAATTTTAGCCCTAACCAGCCTCACACCATCCGCTTTCTTAGGTTGAATGCTAACTTTAAGCACGTCAATAATTAGCAGTTGATTTGTCTTATCCGTTGACTCTGGCACGTGCTTTGAAAAGCATAGGTGCGAAATCAGTACTTATTGAAAGTCGGCTTAACGATAGCTCGAGAAAGCAAACACTTGAGCCGACTCATTACCCAAAGTGAAACTATAGGAGTAAGACCATGAAGAACGCCAAATCCGTCTCCTGTGCTGCAATGTTAGTCTTAGCACTCTCTGCCCCTACTTTCGCGAAGTCTGGAACGATATCCGGCACCAAAAGTGGCACGATTTCCGGAACCCGTGCAGGAACGATCTCTGGTACGCGATCGGGTACTATTTCCGGAACTCGAACTAGCACCGTTTCCGAACCGTCCGGTGGTATTATCCCCACTGCCTCCACCGTTGATTGGATCAAGATCGGCCTTTTCCAACTCTCGACGGTTTTCAGAATTTGGTAGAAATTCGTCCACTTTGATGCTGAAGCAGTCAGTTCGACTTAATATGAATCAACTTGAAGGTGTTCGAATGCCAAAACACCCAAGATAACTACCCTGGAGCAACTGTCATGCCGTCGGTAAACACACAATTAAAAGTTCAGCTATTGGGTATTGACAACCCAGTAAGACGAGTTGGAAATAGCGTTTTGAGCGGGTTTATCTTTCCGGAAGATTGAACTGGGGCCGTCAACAGTAATGGATCGTTAGGTTTTGGGCGCAACTTGTTGATGTATAACTTGTAGGGACGAAAAAGGATTTTGTGCTAAGTCACTTATGTAGAAATTCGATCTTTGTTACCCTCCCCATTTGATCGATGCACTTTGCAACACGCGTCAGTAGGTTAGTTTGTTGAGTTGTTGCAAGCAATCTTTTCAATTTTCTCACAACTTCAAGGTTCTCATTATATTCTAGACGGGTGTTTAGCTCTTCAAACATAATCAATAGTGCTCGGCCAGCACACTCACTGTCACCGCACCGTTCAGCCACACTGCAGGCTGCCTCAAAACTCTTTCTGGCAATACCGTGCTGTTGTTGCTTCACAGCCAAAATGCCTGAGGTTATTAGTGCCTCGGCAAGGAGCATCTCGCCGTCCGCCAGTTCGAAGATTTTTATCGCCTGGTCAATCGCCTCCTGAGCTTCCGAGTATTTCATTGTGTCGATGTATAGTCTGGCCAGAGTGTCATTAACTTGAGCAATCCGCAGATTGTCAGATAAGGCTTCGAATATTCTGCGGGCTCGTAGCAGATGCTCTTCGGATTCTTCGTATGATTTTACTCCCAACAATAACAGACCAATATTGTTCTCGACGATTGCCACATATCGATACTGCCCAACGGACGCAAATTGATCTATAGCTCTCAGGTAAAAATCCATCGCCTGATCAAAGTGAGGGCTAAGCGCTTCTGAAAATGCTAGGTCTTTATGAGTAGAGGCCAGTTCAAGGTAACAACGGCCGGTTGTCCATGGACCACATGATTCTGCTATATGGGTTGCCTCTACTAAGCGGGCAAGAGCATCCTTGACCCGACCAGCATTCCGCTCAAGACTACCAAGTCTCATTAAGGCAAGGCTGCGCAGGTCGCGGTCCTCTTCTGTGAGTTCTTCTACAACTCTAACCAGCGTCGAATTTGCTAAATCGAATAGGCCCTGTCGATGAAAGCACATGGCCAATGCGATTCTTCCTTCGATGGCTCTCTTAACGAAGCCTAATTGTTCGAAAAGGGCGATAGAACCGTTCAATAATTGTTCCGCGTGTCTTTGTCCGCGAGAAAGTTGTACAGAACTCGCAACAAAACACGCGACTTCACCCGCTGTTAACAGGAGATCCGCACAGCTTACTGGGTTTAACCCATCAATCCTTGGGCTGTTACCCAATGACCACCACGGCTGAAGAATCTTGTATCCAGCCTCATAATTCCCGACATCAATTTGGTCGCGGACAATCGCACATAGGACTTGCAACTGCTCGCTTTTAGTTAGTTCCAGCGACCCAATCTGTTGAGGCAGCGCCCCAACGGACTCTGTTTCTGTGATGTCATTAATAGGACTCTCTGACTGACAGCTCGAATCCTCGTATAATCGTTTGCACCGTTTATATGCGAAATACCATTGGTGGGCGCCAGGGTAAACAGTCTTTAGATCGTTGGCCCGGCGGAGTTCGCGTTCGACACCCCTCCAATCCCATTCAAAACGTAGTGAAACTTGATCACCTGTTGTCCTGGAAGACTTTGTCCTAGACGAATCGATATGCTTATTTACGGACCAGAGGAGATCGACTTCCGGTGGCAGGTAATTAGTCGCTAGGCGCAAGTAAGAATCGACAATTGCCGCATACGCCAAAGCATAATTCGGATCGAGGGCAATTGCTCGGCGAAAGTGGTCTATGGCCATTCTCAGGCTTTTACGAGTATGTGATATCCAGTGTTGGCGACCCTCCAGGTAAGCACGATATGCTTCCGTGTTGTCGGTGTAACGGGCCGTTACTCGTTTTTCTTCGTGTCCAATTAATTTCAGCCTTAAGTTCGTTACCACTTGTCGGGTAACTTCATTCTGAATTTCTAGCCGGTCCTGCTTCTCAGAATCCAACGTTGCTCCCCACAACTGCCACCCAGTCGCAGGATCTACCAACTCGACACTGACCGAAATGCCAATGTGCCGTGAATGGAGCCGACCCACCAAGACGGCACTGGCCTGTAATTCTTGTCCCGCTTTTTGTGGGTCCGCAATTCCCGTTCTGTACCGGTCTACAGCACTTTGCGACATCACTCGGAGCTTCGATAAGCGGGAGAGGTTATTGATGAGGTTGTCTGTAATGCCGTCCGCCAGATAATCGAAGTCCGGATTTCCGGTTTGGTTAAGGAACGGAAGAACTGCGACTACGTGTTGGTGATTTATTGACGCC